>NZ_QUGD01000025.1:0-40016 GCF_003478795.1 Clostridium sp. AF21-20LB
TTTTTTAAAAGAGAGATAGATAAAGTGAAAAAAAGAAAAAAAAATAAGATTGAACGATTCAGAAATTGTTGAAAAAGGAAAAAAAAAAATAAGATTGAACGATTCAGAAATTGTTGAAAAAGGAATCAAAATTGAATAAAGGAAAAGTTCAAAGAAAGAGGTATCATCCAATGGACGAGATAGTTTAAAGGGTATCGATAAAATGTCAATTTATCGATACCCTTTTTCTGGTTCATGGAAAGGCATCAAGAAGGATCTTTTCTTATATAAATATCAAATCCCTTGCAATTCAAACGGCGGCGTGTATTCTTCTTTTGCGCTGCTTTTTTCCTGCATAAAGCCCTGTGTGAGTCCCAGCTCAATCGCGGCATCGACGACTTTCTGGTATTCGTAGCTTGTGATGCGACGGTTGATTTCCGGATATTTGCTGCTCTGGTAGAAGGGGGTGTACTGGCTCATAAGGCTTACCAGAAAATGCCCCTCCGGGAGGTTGTCGTGAATCCAGTGGAGCAGGCGGATGGAATCGTCTTTGTGTTTTGGAAGAACCATATGCCGCAGGATCACGCCGCGCTTCATGAGCTGGCAGGCCTGGCCATTTTCGGAGAAATCTTCCAATACCAGCGGACCGGTGTGCTTGATCATCCGTTTGACTGCTGCGGAGGCGACCGGAAAATAGTCCGGGGCGGCGGAATAGCGGGCGGACAGTTCGGAAGAGTAATATTTTAAATCCGGCAGCCAGATATCGATATAGGGAGCCAGCGCATCAACCGCCTCCAGCGTCTCATAACCACCGCAGTTGTAGACGATCGGGATGAAAAGCTGCGGTTTGACCCGTTTTAAGACGGGCAGTAGCGACGGAAGGTACTGCGTCGGCGTCACCAGATTGATATTGTGCGCGCCCTGTGCCTGCAGTTCCAGAAAAATTTCCTCCAGGCGCGTTCCGGAAATATCTTTTCCAAAGCCTTCGCTGCTGATCTGGTAGTTCTGGCAGAAACAGCAGCGCAGCGTGCAGCCGGAAAAAAAGATGGTACCGCTTCCGTGCAGACCGCTGATACACGGTTCCTCCCACGGATGAAGCGCCGCGCGTGCCGCCCGGATACCGGCAGGGCTGTGACACCAGCCCTGTTTTTTGGTGCGGTTGATCTGACAATTTCGCGGACAGCAATGGCAGCTTTCGTAGGAATAGGCGGCTGGTTCAGAGAACTGGACAGGCGAGCCGACACTTGAATTGGGTAGGGGAATATATGTGTTCATAGGTTTTGCTTCCTTTTTTTATAAGATTTTTTGTAAAGGTAATTCCTTCAAAGCTTTTTTACATAGTTCAAATCTGTGTTGAATCCGAAAAATCGATCGTTATAATGTATTTATTCTACTAAGAAAGATGAGCAGTGTCAAATGTGATTACATTTAATACGAAAGGGCTGGACTTTGCACTGACGGCACTGTTTGTAATGATTTTTACGGAACAGTGGATCGGACAGAAGCGCCATTGGCCGGCAGGGACTGTATTTTATATGATTCTGGTGCAGATGGTATTTGTTTAGATGCAGCGTGTTTTGCCCCGTGTGCATTGCCTTCGGAAACAGTGCTTTTTGTTTCAGATCCGGATTTTCCCAGGATCTGGTTGATACATTTCCAGGCATCTGTCAGCCGGTCGAGGTTCCAGGCAGCGTTGGCAGGGCTGGTGGACGGCAGTTTGATTGCCTCAATGCCAGTCTGTTTACGGCAGAAGCGGTCGTACATTTTTCCGGACAGCCCGCCGTTTGTGTAAATCGCCTGGATGGAAGCGTGATCCAGGATAGAGGCGAGGTCGTTTGGAACAACATCGCGGATGGAACTGTCGCTGGATCCTTCGATGGAACAGCTGTGGATGGTGTCCCAGACGGCGATGTGGTTCCGCAGCAGAAATTCCTTCTTTTCCTCGATGGAGGATGGAACGTCTTCCTTTCGCAGGCGCGCTAAGAGCTTCCAGAAACGATTCTGCGGGTGCCCGTAGAAAAAACAGCTTTCTCGGGATTTGACCGACGGAAAGGAACCGAGGATTAGGATGCGGGAGTCGGCGTCAAAAACAGGTGGGATTGGGTGGATGATGTGGGATGGCATGGTGGAATCTCCTTTTTGCGGATTATTGTTGTCAATTATAATAAATACGAAATCAATTTTCGACTTTGATCTGGCTTCATTTGGTACATGGACATGATACTCACGAACCCGCGCTATCGCGCTCTACCGCCCTGCTTCGCAGGGCGGTTCGTTCGTTAATGGCGCAAGAAAAGAATATGTCTGCTTTACAGCCGCATTCTTTTCTTCTGCGCTTATTATACCATGACCACTAAATTCGTGAAACACCTCATTAAGTGGTCAGGTATATGTTCTCACTAGACTCGAAAATACCTCGTCAAGTGTTCACATTATATCATAGATCAAAAATGATAGAATGTTTTTTTGAAACTCCCTTTTTACAAAAGTGTGTCTGATGCATACTAACTCATAATTATACGAAACACCACACTTTTATTCGTTTTCTATTCATTTTCGGCTAATGGGTATTCATTTTTACTCTAAGTTATCATGCAATTTATTAGAATGGAATTTTTGAAAGAGCCAGCACCTTGAATGGGCTGACTCTTTCAATGTCACCTGTAATTGACAAACTGGAATTGTTCTACTTCTTTATCTTTTTAATATCCTGATACAGCCCATATCCCAGAAACAGGATTCCAATAATAAACGCAATACCAGCCGCTATTGCTAAAAAAGGACCTACATATTCAAGACCTTCTGCAAATAAAGTGGCATTCCACGAAGCTACTCCACTCATAAATATCGCAGCAGAAATATATCGTGCAGAAATTAAAACTGCTGACATGAAACAGAAAATAGCACCTACAATTTTGTTTTCCATTTAAATCACCTCCAAATTCCGATTTTTCGTTCTCTGTGACTTCCCAATAAACGGGAATTTATCGTTTTATTCTGGTATAAAACTCTTTTTCATCTTGGTGATGAATATAGGCCCCATTTTTAATCTGCACACGCAAAGATGCCATATTATCCCTATGAACAGACATATATATTTCGTCTTCTTTAATAATGTGCCAGGCTTTTTCGATTGTCAATCTCAACCCTTCCGAGGCGTATCCCTTGCCTCTGAATTCTTTCTTTATTCCATATCCTATATGGCCTCCTCCGTTTGCAAGTGCAGGAGTAAGGTAATGACGCACGCGAAATAATCCTACTATTTTCTCATCATCCCATAAGAAAAAATCCGTTTCTGGAACCCATCCATCAGCCAGATCAATTCCCTTTTCAGCATTAATATAACCAGGTAATATTTTTATTTCAAATTCCTTTCTTGAACATCCAGACGCAAAATTCGTAAATCCATTTTCATTGGAAGGGGTATTAGTAATAAATTCGTATTCCTTTTCAATATCTTCCAAATTAGCTGATTTTAAGTACAACATAAAAAGCTGCTTCCTCCTATTTTTCTCAAAGAGTTCGGTCAATCCCGATTTGTATAACAGTAGTCTAACACACGTTGTTTAAAAATACTACAGCCAAGCCAATGTCTGTAATTTGCCCTAAAATTTCATTTTATGGAATTTGGACTACTTGATTTTCTAATTGCATACGCAATTCGTGAAACGTATCATTATACTGTTGATACATCAGACACACAAATGTAAATAGGGACTTTTGAAAAAGCAATTTTTCGAATAACTGTGACGAGGTAACTGTATCGGGAAGAGATACACAGCGGATAGTTTTGATGGCATTTCATATATGCAGAGAAAACACCTATATTTTATAAGGAGTTCACAAGTTTTTAATATTTTCACTTCTTGATTTATAGGCAATCTGCCACTATAATGGATAAGAGTACGCAGAAATTTGCGCGCTGACGGGGAAGAAAAGCGGGCATGAAGCCGGATGAGAAGCAGATGCGGCAGATTTATAGGGCTTTTGAGTAACCTGATGTGACAGATTCCTGATGTACAGTGACACAGAATGGAGAAAGTGTATGGATAATAAGGGAAACCAGAATAAAAATGGAAAAAATCCCCGCGGTCAGAATTATGCAGTGCTGATCATGACGATGCTGTTTACGCTTCTCTGCGTGGCGATGATGCACAACCTCTGGCAGGGCAGCCGCACGCACAAGATGCCGTACAGCGAGTTTAATCAGATGCTTAAGGATCACGAGGTAGAATCGGTTGTGATTGGCAATGGAAAGATTCAGATCACGCCGAAGGAAGATTCGAAGAAATATGGCGGCAGCCAGGGCAAATACGGAAATCTGGTAGGAATGGAGTACTACACGATTCCGATTAACGATCCAGATTTGGAGAAGAAGCTGGATGAAGCTGGTGTTACGACCTATGAACAGGCAGAAGTGGACGCGACAGGCAGTATTATCATGCTTCTGCTTGAGTGGGTGCTTCCGATTGCAGCGATGTTCGTCATTTTCAATATGATGATGAAGCGCATGGGCGGCGGAGGCGGCATAATGGGTGTCGGCAAGAGCAATGCCAAAGTATATGTACAGAAAGAGACCGGTGTTACATTCAAGGATGTGGCAGGCGAGGATGAGGCGAAGGAGTCTCTGACGGAGATTGTTGATTTCCTGCATAACCCGGGAAAATATACGAAGATTGGTGCGAAACTGCCGAAGGGTGCGTTGTTAGTCGGACCGCCAGGAACCGGTAAAACACTTCTTGCCAAGGCAGTAGCTGGAGAGGCGAAGGTTCCGTTTTTCTCTCTGTCCGGTTCAGATTTTGTGGAAATGTTTGTCGGCGTCGGCGCATCCCGTGTGCGTGACCTGTTCAAGCAGGCGCAGCAGTCGGCTCCGTGTATCATTTTCATCGATGAGGTGGATGCGATCGGTAAAAGCCGTGATTCCCGTCTGGGCGGCAACGATGAACGTGAGCAGACGTTAAACCAGCTCCTTTCGGAGATGGATGGATTTGATTCCTCCAAGGGTCTTTTAGTCATGGCGGCGACGAACCGTCCGGAGATTCTGGATCCGGCGCTGCTTCGCCCGGGACGTTTTGACCGCCGGATTATCGTGGATAAGCCGGATTTAAAGGGGCGTGTGCAGATTTTAAAGGTACATTCCAAGGATGTAAAACTGGATGAGACGGTTGATTTCGAGGAGATCGCGCTGGCGACATCTGGCGCTGTAGGTGCGGATCTTGCCAATATGATGAACGAGGCGGCGATCACAGCCGTTAAGAATGGCAGGAAAGCCGTTTCCCAGAAGGATTTATTTGAGGCAGTTGAGCTGGTTCTGGTTGGCAAAGAGAAGAAAGACCGCATCCTGAGCCAGGAAGAGCGCCAGATTGTTTCGTATCATGAGGTGGGTCATGCGCTGGTCAGCGCCCTGCAGAAGGACTCGGAGCCGGTACAGAAGATCACGATTGTGCCGCGTACCATGGGTGCGCTTGGCTATGTCATGCAGGTGCCTGAGGAAGAGAAGTACTTAAATACCGAGAAGGAAATCCGCGCGATGCTGGTCGGATTTTTAGGCGGACGTGCGGCTGAGGAGATCGTTTTTGATACGGTAACGACAGGTGCGTCAAATGATATTGAAAAAGCAACCCGGATCGCGCGTGCGATGGTAACCCAGTACGGTATGTCCAAGAAGTTCGGTCTGATGGGTCTGGAAAGCCAGGAAAATCAGTATCTGAACGGGAGAACTGTCCTGAATTGCAGTGATATGACGGCGGCAGAGATTGACAAGGAAGTCATGCATATTTTGAAGGTTTCTTATGAGGAGGCGAAACGCCTGCTGAGTGAAAACCGCGAGGCGCTTGATAAGATTGCGGCGTTCCTGATTGAGAAAGAGACGATCACCGGTAAAGAATTCATGAAGATTTTCCATGAGGTAAAGGGAATCCCGGAGCTGGAGGAAAAGAAACAGGAAGGCGAGAGCCGGATTGAGATGCCGGAGGCTGCGAAGACAGGCGATGAGGTTCAGCCGATAAAGACTGCGGAAGAAACGAACGCGGAAGACCCACAGAACCAGCAGAATCTGGAAGCAAAACTGGCGGATGAAGCACCGAAATCGGCAGAAGCTGTAGCAGCAGAGAGTCCAAATGAGGATGAGATGCGCGGTGGAAGCTCGTTCGACCGGAAATAAAAGTGATGTATAGCATAAAAGAAATATTTATACAGTAAATAGAACGGCTGTATTTCAGCAATGTGAATTCATATATTGAAAAATCGTAACTGTTCAGTAGGTCTGCGCGTGACTGTGAAGGCACTGAACAGTTACGAAAAATCTATGAGTTCTGTTTTGCTGAGATACAGCCGTTATTTATTTTGCCGTAGGAACTTCGTTTTATGACAAAAAAGCGCTCCGCGGCACATTCTTTTTATATAGGATTATTCAATTATTGGTACAGGCGGTTATGCTCATATACCGGCTCGGAGGTCAGTTCAATGCCGAGACGTTTGAAGGTCTTGATATCAACCTCCGACAGCATGACGGAAGTGTGAACCTGGCAGCCACGCAGCTTTTCAAGCTGTTCCAGGGCGATCTGTGCGTGTTTGTTGGTAGCGGCGCACATGGACAGCGCGATCAGAACTTCATCGGTGTGGAGACGCGGGTTGCGGCTTCCGAGATACTCGACTTTCAGCTTCTGGATCGGCTCGATCGCGATCGGGGAGATCAGGTGCTCATCGTGCGGAATATTGCCGAGTACCTTGACAGCATTCAGAAGCAGGGCAGCGGAAGCACCGAGCAGGTTGGTTGTCTTTCCAGTGGCGATGATTCCGTCCGGAAGTTCGATGGCAGCAGCCGGAGCACCGGTTTCTTCGGCGCGTTTCAGGGCAGCCGGAACAACCTTACGCATATCGGTGGTCAGTTTTGCCTGCTTCATCAGAAGTTCGATCTTATAAACTTCCTCTTTGCCGGCATCCTCTTTGACAACGCGGTTTAATGCCTGATAGTAGCGGCGCAGGATTTCCTGACGGGATGCCTCGCAGCAGGCTTCGTCGTCAATGATGCAGTTTCCTGCCATGTTGACGCCCATATCAGTCGGGGATTTGTACGGATTCTCGCCGTAGATTCCCTCAAAAATAGCGCTCAGAACCGGGAAGATCTCAATATCACGGTTGTAGTTGACCGTTGTCACACCATAAGCCTCCAGATGGAACGGATCGATCATGTTGACATCGTTTAAGTCAGCGGTTGCTGCCTCGTATGCCAGGTTGACCGGGTGCTTTAACGGGATATTCCAGATCGGGAAGGTCTCAAATTTGGCATATCCAGCCTTGACGCCGCGTTTGTTCTCGTGGTAGAGCTGGGAAAGGCAGGTTGCCATTTTTCCGCTTCCCGGTCCCGGCGCGGTGACAACAACGAGTGGACGTTTGGTTTCAATGTAATCATTTTTACCATAACCTTCATCGCTGACGATCAGCGGAACATTGCCCGGATAACCGTCGATGGTGTAGTGGCGGTAAACCTTGATGCCCATGGATTCGAGCTTGTGTTTGAAGACATCCGCAGTGTTCTGCCCGGAATAGTGGGTGATTACAACGCTTCCAACATAGAGTCCCTTGTCGGTAAAGGACTGAATCAGACGGAGTACGTCTACGTCGTAAGTAATGCCGAGGTCGGAACGTACTTTGTTTTTCTCGATATCCGCAGCACTGATGACGATGACGATCTCCGCCTGATCCGCTAACTGCAGAAGCATCCGCAGCTTGCTGTCAGGTGCAAAGCCCGGAAGAACCCGGGATGCGTGGTAGTCATCGAACAGTTTTCCGCCAAATTCGAGGTAGAGCTTATCACCGAACTGGTTGATACGCTCACGGATATGTTCCGACTGCATTTTCAGGTATTTGTTGTTGTCAAAACCGATTTTCATCTAATCCTCCGTTCTTAGTTTCGTCCCGCACAGAATACCGGTATCGCGGTGGGGGCAGATGCCGGTTTCCATCTGGTGGGATGAAAATCATATGTTTGTATGGATGATTGCGCCGCCAGGTCACAGTCCATGTCCGGCACAGACTGCCATTCGCAGTTGTTTATGTCGATGCTCTTTGTGTGAAATGAACGCAGCACAGCAGACCGCAAAGAATCACAATTAATTCTATTATCCTACAAAAAAGTCTATTTGAGTAGAGGGAAAATAAAAAAAATTTAAAATCGGAAAAATGACGGATTTGGTTTTCGAAAATGTAATATTTTCTGGCGAAAATTTTTGTGTACAGGCGATGGGGATGGAGGAAAGAAAATCTGGATGTAAATTGATAAAAAACAGAAAAGGGCATACAAAATGTGATATAATGAGCGCAGAAGAAAAGAATGCGGCTGCGAAGCAGACATATTCTTTTCTTGCGCCATTAACGAACGAACAGCCATGCGAAGCAGGGCGGTGGAGCGCGATAGCGCGGGTTCGTGAGTGGACGGGTGAGAATACGTTCTTATGATATAATGTGAATACTTAGCGAGATGTTTTAAGGAGGTATCAGCATTCATGCGGGAAATTCCAAAGCCGGGCGAGCGGTACCGGCATTTTAAAAATAAAGAATATCAGATTCTGGCGGTGGCAACCCACTCGGAAACGGGGGAAAAGATGGTTGTCTATCAGGCGCTCTATGGAGAATATGGCGTCTGGGTTAGACCGCTTTCTATGTTTATGGAAGAGGTAGATCGGGTAAAATATCCGGAGGCGGCGCAGAGATACCGGTTTGAGCGGATTGCGGCGGGGCCGTGGGAAAATTCGAAACAGCAGGAAATAAGGACAACCAGAACGACTCATGTCGTAAATGAAGGTGTACGCCGTTCGAAAATGTCTGACGCAGCCACTCATTCCTGGGACATACCGCAGGAGGAACCGGAGCTACATCCGCTTGTGGCAGAATTTCTGGATCAGGAAACGACCGAGGGCAGGCTGGAAGTGCTCCAGAGAATGAGCGGCAAGGTGGACAAGCGGGATCTCGACAGTCTCTGCTTCTGTCTGGATATGAATCCGGTCGGTGGAAGCGTGGAGGAAGAGCTGGACGCGATCCGTCAGTGCATCCGGATGCAGCAGAGGTACGATGCACCGCGCCTGCGGTATGGAAAGTGAGCGGCTGTCTGGCAGAAGAGTCTGGGTAACTGTTCACGGGTAGGCACTTTTGGAACCGAAAGTGCCGTAAGAAAACGTGGTGGCAGCAGATTACAAAACAGGATGGTTTGAGATGTTTCAAATAGAAGAAGAACTGAAAAAACTGCCGGGGCAGCCGGGTGTTTATATTATGCACGATGCGAAGGACGCGATCATCTATGTCGGAAAGGCGATCAGCCTGAAAAACCGAGTCCGCCAATATTTCCAGAGCAGCCGGGATAAGACGGCGAAGATCAGGCAGATGGTCTCGAAGATAGCACGTTTTGAGTATATCGTGACGGATTCGGAGCTGGAAGCGCTGGTGCTGGAGTGCAACCTGATCAAAGAGCACCGCCCACGCTACAATACGATGCTCAAGGATGACAAGACGTACCCGTACATCAAGGTGACGGCTTCGGAGGAGTACCCGCGGATCTTGTTTTCACGCCAGATGAAAAAGGATAAAAATAAGTATTTTGGTCCTTTTACGAGCGCGGGGGCAGTCAAAGACACAATCGAGCTGATTCGGAAGATATATCGGATCCGGGCGTGCAGCCGGAAGCTGCCGCAGGATATGGGAAAAGACCGTCCGTGCCTCTATTACCATATTCACCAGTGCGACGCGCCATGTCAGGGGTATATTTCACAGGCAGATTATCAGAAATCGGTGAAGCAGGCGGTCGGGTTTTTAAATGGACAGTATGAGCCGGTCATGAAATATCTGGAAGAAAAGATGAGGACGGCGTCCGAGACGATGGAGTTTGAGAAGGCGATTGAGTACCGGGATCTGCTTGACAGTGTCAGAAAGGTGGCGCAGAAGCAGAAGATTACGAGTCAGAGCATGGAAGATCGGGATATTATCGCGATGGCGAAGGATGAGCGCGATGCGGTTGTGCAGGTGTTCTTCGTGCGCGATGGCAAGCTTATTGGGCGGGAACATTTCCATATGAATCTGACCGGATCGGAGAGCAAGGCAGAAATCTTAAACAGCTTCGTCAAACAGTTTTACGCGGGAACGCCGTTTGTGCCGCATGAGATCTGGGTGCAGGAGGAGTTAGAGGACGCGGAGGTTATCGCCAGCTTTCTGACGGCGCGCCGGGGACAGAAGGTGCGCTTTGTCGTGCCAAAGATGGGCGAGAAAGAGCGGCTGGTCGAGCTGGCGGAGAAGAATGCGAAGATGGTGCTCTCCCAGGATAAGGAGAAGATCAAGCGCGAGGAGCTCCGGACGATCGGGGCGATGAATCAGATTGGATCGTGGATCGGGCTTTCGGGAATCAAGCGGGTAGAAGCCTACGATATTTCCAATATCAGCGGTTTTGAGTCGGTCGGTTCGATGATTGTCTACGAAAATGGACGTCCGAAACGCAATGATTACCGCAAATTCCGTATCCGGACGGTTCAGGGACCGAACGACTACGCTTCGATGCGCGAGGTGCTGCGGCGGCGGTTTTCCCATGGTCTGGAGGAGATGAAGAAACTGCAAGCCGAGGGCGGCGATCTGGCGATGGGAAGTTTTACGCGTTTTCCAGATCTGCTGATGATGGATGGCGGACGCGGACAGGTTAATATCGCGCTGGAGGTATTAAGAGAGCTTCAGCTGGAAATCCCGGTCTGTGGCATGGTAAAGGATGATAACCACCGGACGAGGGGATTGTATTATCAGAATGTGGAAATTCCAATCGATCGCCATTCGGAAGGATTTCAGCTGATCACCCGGATTCAGGACGAGGCGCACCGGTTTGCGATCGAGTACCACCGGAGTCTCCGGGGCAAGGAGCAGGTGCGCTCCGTGCTGGATGATATCAAGGGCATCGGACCAGCGCGCCGTAAGTCTCTGATGCGGACGTTCAAGACAATCGAAGCAGTCCGGGAGGCGAGCGTGGAGGAGCTGGAAGCTGCGCCACAGATGAACCGGGCAGCCGCCGAGGCAGTCTATATATTTTTCCGTGATGACAAGCAGGGGAAGATGTGATAGGATGTAGACAATAGTAAAAATAAAAGGAGACAAAAGTATGGGTGGAGTGACGATAACAGAACTGATCGATAAGATGGGGCTTCGCAATATGACGCCGGAGCTGGAGACGGACAATGTTATGCTGGTGCATGCGGATGTGAACCGTCCGGCATTGCAGCTGACTGGATTTTTCGACCATTTTGACAAGGACCGTGTGCAGATCATCGGTTATGTGGAAAATGCGTACATCTCGACCCTGACTCCGCAGCGCCGCCGGGAAATGTTTGACAAACTGCTGTCTTCGGGTATACCATGTCTGGTATATAGCCGCGGCATGGCACCGGAGGAGGAAGTGCTGGAGCTGTGTAACCATTATGGGGTTCCGTGCATGGTATCGGAGAAGACGACTTCGGATCTGATGGCGGAGATCATCCGCTGGCTGAACGTCAAGATGGCGCCGATGATCAGCATTCACGGCGTACTGGTCGATGTATTTGGAGAGGGTGTCCTGATTATGGGCGAGAGCGGTATCGGCAAGAGTGAGGCAGCGCTGGAACTGATTAAGCGCGGTCACCGTCTCGTCAGCGATGATGTGGTCGAGATCCGCCGCGTCAGCGATGAAACCCTGATCGGTTCGGCACCGGATATTACCCGTCATTTCATCGAGCTTCGCGGTATCGGCATTATCGATGTCAAGACGCTGTTCGGTGTAGAGAGTGTAAAGGATACACAGTCGATTGACATGGTAATCAAGCTGGAAGAGTGGGATAAGGACAAGGAGTATGACCGCCTTGGCATGGAAGATCAGTATACCGAGTTTCTTGGCAACAAGATTGTATGCCATTCAATTCCGATCCGTCCGGGACGTAACCTGGCAATCATCGTAGAGTCGGCGGCGGTCAACTATCGTACCAAGAAGATGGGATATAATGCGGCGAAAGAACTGTACAAGCGGGTACAGGCGAACCTGGCAAGAAGAGATTAATGGAACGCTTCACGCAGTCTGATTCGTGTGATTTAGTGCGGAAATCCTGACCTGCAAGGGATGGAGCCGTTATGAAATGAATAAAGGAAAATAGATATGTCTAATTTTTATCAGAAACTTTGTGATGCCATCGGCGCTGCTTCCGTGCGGGAGCAGGAGCCGATGAGCGCACATACGACCTTTCGGGCTGGTGGACCAGCCCGCTATTTTGTGACCCCGGAGGGCGAAAAAGAGCTGGCGGCAGTGCTGGCGGCGTGCCGGGAGGCAGAGAAAGCGTATTACATATTAGGAAATGGAAGCAATCTGCTTGTCAGTGATGCGGGCTATCCGGGCGTGATGATCCTTCTGGGAAGCCAGTTTACAGAGGTGGTCTGTCCGGAGGGAGAACCGGGCGTCTATGAGCTGGGCGCCGGTGTGCTGCTTTCGCGTGCCGCCAGGGAGGCGCAGAAAGATGGAATGACCGGATTTGAGTTTGCAGCCGGGATTCCTGGAACCGTGGGCGGCGCGGCGGTCATGAATGCGGGCGCTTACGGCGGAGAATTAAAGGATGTGCTGGAATCTGTGCGCGTGATGACGCCGGACGGCGAGGTAAAAGAGCTTAAAACGGAAGAACTGGATCTGGGTTACCGCCACAGTTGCATCCCGGAGCGCGGATATATCGTTTTATCGGCTCGGATCCGTCTGGAGAAAGGTGATCCGGAAGCGATCCGGGTGCGGATGGATGAACTGGCAGCCAAACGGCGGGAAAAACAGCCGCTGGAATATCCGAGTGCCGGAAGCACCTTTAAGCGCCCTGAGGCTATTTCGCCGGAAAATTGATCGAAGATGCCGGACTTCGCGGCTATCAGGAGGGCGGCGCACAGGTGTCGGAGAAACACTGTGGTTTCGTTATCAACCGCGACCATGCGACGGCTTCGGACATCGCGGGGCTGTGTGGGACGGTGCAGAAACGCGTGTATGAGCAGTTTGGGGTGAAACTGGAGACGGAAGTAAAGATGCTGGGCTTTTAAGATATCATATATAGAGTATGGAAAAGGGAGGAACAATATGCGGCTTGTGATCGTAACCGGTATGTCGGGAGCCGGAAAGACGGCGGCACTGAAAATGCTGGAGGACATGGGATTTTACTGTGTTGACAATCTCCCGATCCCGCTGGTGGGAAAATTTGCGGAGCTGGTGCAGAGCAGCAGCGGGGAGGTAAGCTGTGCAGCGTTGGGAATCGATGTCCGCAGCGGCGACGAGCTGGCACAGCTGGAGGGAACGCTGAATGATTGGAATAACATCCAGTTTCCGTATGAGATCCTGTTTCTGGATGCCAGCGATGAGGTGCTGATCAAGCGATATAAGGAAACGCGCCGTTCCCATCCGCTGGCAGGAAAAGAGCGGCTGGACCGCGGTATTGCGAAAGAGCGCCTGAAACTCGATTTCCTGAAAAAGCGGGCGGACTATATTCTGGACACCAGCACGCTTCTGACGCGGGAGCTCAAGGCGGAACTGGAACGGATTTTCATGGGGCGCGAGCGCTTTTCCAGCCTCTTTGTGACGATCTTAAGTTTTGGCTTTAAATATGGGATTCCGTCGGACGCGGATCTCGTGTTTGACGTCCGTTTTCTGCCGAATCCTTATTATGATGAGAATTTAAGAAGCCATACCGGCAATGAGAAGGCGGTGCAGGACTTTGTGCGCCGCGGCGGGACGGCAGACGTATTTTTGGATAAACTCTATGACATGATTGACTTCCTGTTTCCGTACTATGTAAAAGAAGGAAAGAATCAGCTTGTCATAGCCGTAGGATGTACCGGTGGAAAGCACCGTTCGGTTACGGTGGCGAACCGGCTCTATGAGCGCCTCAAGGAGCACTCGGAAATAGGGCTTAAACTGGAACATCGGGACATAGAGATGGATAACCGGACAAAAGGGTAAACGGAGGTAGAGGACTTTGTCATTTTCAGCCCGGGTAAAGGAAGAGCTGTCGCATCAGCTGAGCAAGGCGAGGCACTGCCAGATTGCAGAGCTGGCGGCGATTTTGAGCCTTTGCGGCAAGATTCATATCGATGAAGAGGATCATTTCAGCATACGGATCCACACGGAAAACGTAGCGGTTGCACGAAAATACTTTACATTATTGAAAAATACATTTAATATTAAGGCGGACATTTCGATCCGGCGCAATGCATTTTTAAAAAAGAGCCGTTCTTATACGCTTCTGGTGCGCGATCACGAAAATGCACTCCGGGTGCTGGAGGCGGTCAAGATGGTGGATGCGCAGGGAAATGTCGGGGAAAATCTTTCGGTGGTGCGGAATCTGGTGATTCAGAATGCGTGCTGCAAGAAGGCATTTATCCGGGGCGCTTTTCTGGCAGCCGGATCCTTAAGCGATCCGGAGAAATTTTACCATTTTGAGATCGTATGCGCGTCGCTTGAAAAGGCGGTGCAGCTTCAGAATGTGATTCTGACATTCGACATCGATGCGAAAATAGTTGTCAGAAAGAAGTATTATGTGGTATATATAAAAGAAGGCAGTCAGATTGTGGAACTTCTGGGGCTGATGGAAGCGCATGTGGCATTGATGGAGCTGGAGAATATCCGGATCCTGAAAGAAATGCGAAACAGCGTCAACCGTCAGGTCAACTGCGAGACTGCCAATATCAATAAGACTGTTTCGGCGGCAGTCAAGCAGCTTGCGGACATCACATACATCCGTGATACGGTCGGGCTGGATTACTTGCCGGAGCTTCTTTCAGAGGTAGCACAGGTCCGTCTGGAGATGCCGGATGCGACCTTGAAGGAATTGGGGGAGAATCTGAGCCATCCAGTTGGAAAATCGGGAGTCAATCACAGGCTCAGAAAGATAAGTGCAGTAGCTGAAAGCCTCCGCGAAGAGCGGGGCGAGTAAAGTTAGGTTATTGTTCACAGGCAGGAATTTCCCGGATGGAAAATTCCGTGCGATACAGTAGTGGCAGCGGATTTTGCCGTTTTTTTCGAGCGGGGCTCGATGAGGAGGATATTATGACAAGTAAGGAAATCAGAATTGGTTTGAGTTCAGGTCTGGAGGCACGTCCTGCGGCGATGCTGGTGCAGGTGGCAAGCCAGTATGAGAGCAGCATCTATGTGGAAAGTGAAGAAAAACGCGTCAATGCAAAGAGCATCATGGGCATGATGACGCTGGGACTGGCAGAGGGCGCGCACGTAAAGGTAACGGCTGATGGCAGCGACGAGGAGAGTGCGATCGAGGGAATTGAGAAATATCTGAGCAATCAGTAGAAATCCAGATTTCTGACCGTTTTTCGGAAAGAGACAGGGGACGTAACAGTTACACAAAACAAGAGCTTTGATAGATGAGGGGGTGTCGTTTCGCGGGAAACGGCAGTCCCTTAAAAGATCTGAATGGGAGGAAAAAGGTGGCATTTACACATCTGCATGTGCATACAGAGTACAGTCTGCTTGACGCATCGAGTAAAATAAAAGAACTGACCGCCCGGGCGAAGGAACTGGGGATGGACAGTCTGGCGATTACCGACCACGGCGTCATGTACGGCGTGATCGATTTTTACCGGGCAGCCAGGGAAAATGGGATCAAGCCGATCATCGGCTGTGAGATCTATGTGGCGCCCGGATCGCGTTTTGACCGGGAGGCGGGAAGCGGCGAGGATCGCTATTATCATATGATTCTGCTGGCGGAAAATAATACCGGCTATCAGAATCTGATGAAGATCGTTTCCAAGGGCTTTGTCGAGGGCTTTTATTATAAACCGCGTGTGGATGACGAGGTGCTGAGAACCTACCATGAAGGCATTATTGCACTCAGCGCGTGTCTGGCGGGCGAGATCCCGAGGTATTTGTCGAGAGGCATGTATGAGGAAGCGTGCAAGTCGGCGCAGAAATACCGCGATATCTTTGGACCGGACAATTTCTTTCTGGAATTGCAGGATCATGGCATCCCGGCGCAGCGGACGGTCAACCAGGGCTTGATGCGGATGAGCCAGGAACTGCAGATTCCGCTGGTGGCGACGAACGACTGCCACTATATTTATAAAGAAGATGTGGAATCGCACGATATTTTGCTCTGTATCCAGACGGGCAAAAAAGTCACGGACGAGAACCGGATGCGCTATGAGGGCGGGCAGTTCTATGTCAAATCCGAGGAGGAGATGCGTGCGCTGTTTCCGTATGCACAGGAAGCACTTGACAACACGCACAAGATCGCCGAGAGGTGCAATGTCGAGATCGAGTTTGGCGTGACGAAGCTGCCGCAGTATGATGTCCCGGACGGATATACGTCCTGGGAATATCTGCAGAAGCTCTGCGGGGAGGGCTTTCACAAGCGCTATCCGAACGACGATGGGACGCTGCGGGAGCGCCTGAGGTATGAGCTGGACGTTATCCATTCGATGGGATATGTCGATTATTTCCTGATTGTGTGGGATTTTATCCATTTTGCAAAATCAAACGGTATCATGGTCGGTCCGGGACGTGGTTCGGCGGCGGGCAGTATCGTCGCGTACAGTCTGGAGATCACGGACATCGACCCGATCCGCTATCAGCTGATTTTCGAGCGTTTCCTGAACCCGGAACGAGTTTCCATGCCTGATATCGACGTCGATTTCTGTTTCGAACGGCGTCAGGAGGTTATCGACTATGTCGTGCGGAAATACGGAAAAGACCGCGTCGTGCAGATTGTTACCTCGGTACGCTGGCGGCAAAGGGTGTTGTCCGCGACGTGGGGCGCGCGCTTGATATGCCGTATGCACAGTGTGATGCGATCGCAAAAATGATTCCGGGTGATCTCGGCATGACGCTAGACAAGGCGCTCAAAGCCAGTCCGGATCTGCGTGAGGCGTATGAGTCGGATGATTCGGTCAAATATCTGATCGACATGAGTAAACGTCTGGAGGGGCTGCCGAGACATACCTCCATGCATGCGGCGGGCGTTGTCATCAGCCGTGCGGCGGTCGATGAGTATGTGCCGTTGTCCAGGGCATCTGACGGTTCGATCACGACCCAGTTTACGATGACGACGCTGGAAGAGCTGGGACTTCTGAAAATGGATTTCCTGGGTCTTAGAACCCTGACGGTTATCCAGAATGCGGTTCGCCTGGTGGAGAAAACGACCGGAAAACCGCTTGATATAGATAAGATCGATTACAACGATAAAAAGGTGCTGGATTCGATTGGAACCGGCAAAAATGACGGTGTGTTCCAGCTGGAGAGTTCCGGCATGAAAGGATTCATGAAAGAGTTAAAGCCGGAAAACCTGGAGGATCTGATCGCCGGTATTTCCCTGTATCGTCCGGGTCCGATGGATTTCATTCCACGTTATCTGAAAGGCAAAAATGACAAGGCTTCGATTGTCTATGAGTGCCCGCAGTTAGAACCGATTCTGGCGCCGACCTATGGCTGTATCGTCTATCAGGAGCAGGTTATGCAGATCGTGCGCGATCTGGCTGGCTATACCTGGGGACGAAGCGACCTGGTGCGCCGTGCGATGGCAAAGAAAAAAGCGGCAGTCATGGAGAAAGAACGCCAGAATTTCGTCTACGGCAATGCACAAGAGGGCGTAAAGGGCTGTATTGCGAATGGGATCGACGAGAAGACGGCGAACCATATTTACGATGAGATGATCGATTTTGCGAAATACGCCTTCAATAAGTCGCACGCGGCGGCGTATGCGGTTGTCTCCTACCAGACGGCATATCTGAAATATTACCATCCGGTCGAATTCATGGCGGCGCTGATGACCTCGGTCAAGGATAATGTTACGAAGGTATCGGAATATATCATGAGCTGCCGTCAGATGGGTATGAAGATCATGCCGCCGGATATCAATGAGGGCGAGGGCGGCTTCTCTGTTTCGGACGGCGCGATCCGCTATGGTTTATCGGCGATCAAGAGTATCGGTCAGTCGGTGGTGGATGAGATTGTGCGGGAGCGGACCGAACATGGAAAATTCCGCTCGCTGGAAGATTTTATTGACCGGATGTCGGGCAGGGAAGTCAACAAACGCACATTGGAAAGCTTTATCAAATCCGGTGCGATGGACGGGCTGCCGGGAACCCGCAAGCAGAAAAGTATGGTCTGCGGTTCGATGGTCGATCAGAAGAATAAAGAGAAGAAAAATACGATGGAAGGGCAGATGTCACTCTTTGATTTTGCAGCGGAAGAGGACAAGAAGAGTTTTCAGATCACATTTCCGAATGTCGGAGAGTATTCGAGGGAAGAATATCTGGCATACGAGAAAGAAATGCTGGGCGTCTACGTCAGCGGGCATCCGCTGGAGGAATATATCGGCACCTGGGAGAAAAATGTGACGGCGAAGAGCTCCGATTTTGTTGTGGATGAGGAGACCGGTTCGGCGGTGGTTCACGACGGCGCGTATGTGACGATCGGCGGAATGATCACCGAGAAAACGGTTAAGACGACCCGGAATAACAAAATGATGGCGTTCCTGACGGTGGAAGATCTGGCGGGAAGTGTGGAAGTGCTGGTATTCCCGAAGGATTATGAAAAACGGCGCGATATGCTGATAAAGGATGAAAAAGTCTTTATCCGCGGGCGCGCATCGGTCGGCGATGAGCCGGTCGGAAAACTGATCTGCGAGCAGATTATCCCATTTTCGCAGGTGCCGCGCGAGCTGTGGATTCAGTATGCGGACAAGGACGCGTATCTGGCGGGAGAGAAAGAACTTCTCGACCTCCTGAAAACAAGTGATGGAAATGACACCGTGATCATTTACCTGGGACGTGAGCGCGCGAAAAAGGTTCTGCCGCGCAACTGGAATGTGCGGGCAGGCGAGGCGCTGGTGACGACGCTCAGCGAGATGCTGGGCGAGAAGAACGTCAAGGTGGTGGAGAAGCCGCTGGGGAAGATTTCTTCATAAGTGTTAAAATTTGCATTGGACATTGAAAGCTTTGGTAACTGGGCACGTATGTGTGAACAGTAACACGCTTTGGCGACATGTTAAAAAAATATCATAAAAAATCTTGAAATGACCTATAAAATGAATTACAATAAAATTGTTTGAAAATTGTGGTAGCACGCAGTGCAGAACAATTTGGTATCAGAAGGGTCAAAAGATTCGAAAATAAAACGGCTGGTTCACGGTTGGGGATGTGAAGCGGAAAGCCTTAGGACGGAGGAATAAGCGATGGCAAAAGAGGTTAAAACGATTGGTGTACTGACAAGCGGCGGCGATGCGCCGGGTATGAATGCAGCGATCCGTGCGGTGGTCCGGACTGCGATCAACAAGGGCATGAAGGTAAAAGGTATCATGCGTGGTTACGCTGGACTTTTGCAGGAAGAGATTGTGGACATGGACGGAACCAGCGTGGCAGATACGATTGGCCGTGGCGGTACGATCTTATACACAGCCCGCTGTCCGGAATTTATGACCGAGGAAGGTCAGAAGCGCGGCGCAGAAATCTGCCGCAAGCACAACATTGACGGTCTGGTCGTCATCGGCGGCGATGGTTCCTACCGCGGCGCCGGAAAGCTATCCGCGCTGGGAATCAATACGGTAGGTCTTCCGGGCACGATCGATCTGGATATTGCCTGCACCGATTATACGATCGGGTTTGATACCGCGATCAACACGGCGATGGAGGCGATCGATAAGGTAAGAGATACTTCCACCTCCCATGAGCGCTGCAGTATCATCGAGGTTATGGGACGCCACGCGGGATATATCGCCCTGTGGTGCGGTATCGCTAACGGCGCCGAGGATATTCTGCTTCCGGAGCGGTACGATGGCAATGAGCAGATGCTGATCAACCGCATCATCGATAACCGGAAACGCGGCAAGAGACATCATATTATCATTAATGCCGAGGGCATCGGACATTCCGCGTCGATGGCGAAGCGAATCGAGGCGGCAACCGGCATCGAGACACGTGCGACGATCCTTGGTTATATGCAGCGAGGCGGCGCGCCGACCTGTAAAGACCGCGTCTATGCGTCCATCATGGGCGCCAAGGCGGTGGAGCTGCTGGAAGAAGGAAAGACCAACCGCGTGGTAGCGTATAAGCACGGCGAGTTTCTGGATTTTGATATTCAGGAGGCGCTGAATATGAAGAAGGATATTCCGGAAGATCAGTATGAGATTAGTAAGCTGCTGATTCGTTAAGGAATTTGATGGCTGCTTGTGAGATGGGCTGGCATATGAACGGAGAACAGGCTTCTCAGGGATAAAGGGAGAGCCTGCTCTCCGTTCGTGCGTCAGCCCTGTTTGTGGGCAATGGAAAATGAAACAGATGGAGGTGCAAGAAAATGGCAGAAATGCAGAATCCCAATACAGATGGGGACTCCACCGTACTCTGCGGTGCGAATTCGTATGTGGAAAAATATTATCTGAATGAGCAGTTTTCGGGGCTGCCGGAGTCAATTAAGCAGGAATTGCAGATCATGTGTGTCATGTACACAGAGGACATCGGCGGTATTATTTTGCTGGAGTTTATGCCGGATGGCAGACTGCAGTTTAAGGTTGAGGCGGAGGAGAATGATTACCTCTTTGACGAGATCGGAAGCGCGCTTAAAATCAAGCAGTATCAGGCGGAGAAGCGTGAGCTGCTGGAATCGCTGGAGCTGTATTATAAGGTGAAGGTGCTGGGAATCCCGGCGGACGAACTGTTAGACGACGAGCAGATGGAACGGTATCAGGAAGATTAGAAATAAAATGAAGATTGGAAACGTAGAATTAAAAAATGCAATCGCCCTTGCGCCGATGGCAGGTGTGACGGATCTGCCGTTCCGTCTGCTCTGTAAGGAGCAGGGATGTGGTTTGATGTACACGGAGATGGTCAGCGCGAAGGCGCTTCTTTATAAGAACCGCAATACAAAGCCGTTATTAGAGACGCGGCCGGAAGAAGAGCCGGTTGCGGTGCAGCTGTTTGGCTCAGATCCGGAGATTATGAGCGAGATGGCGCTGCAGCTGGAGGAAGGACCGTATGCCATCATCGACGTCAACATGGGTTGTCCGGTGCCCAAGATTGTCAATAACGGCGAAGGTTCGGCACTGATGAAGGATCCGAAGCTGGCAGAGCAGATTTTGACGGCGATGGTAAAGAAACTTCATAAACCGGTTACGGTCAAATTCCGCAAGGGATTTAATGATTCGAATATCAATGCGGTTGAGTTTGCGAAGATGGCAGAGAGCTGCGGCGTGGCGGCGGTAGCCGTGCATGGACGGACGAGAGAGCAGTATTATTCCGGAAAGGCGGACTGGGACATTATCCGTCAGGTCAAAGAGGCGGTTTCAATCCCGGTCTGGGGAAACGGTGATGTATTTACACCGGAAGATGCCAAGAGAATGAAGGAAGAAACCGGCTGCGACGGCATCATGGTGGCGCGCGGCGCGAAAGGAAATCCATGGTTGTTTAAACGGATTCTCCACTATCTGGAAACCGGAGAACTTCTGCCGCCGCCGACTGCGGAGGAAGTAAAGAGGATGATTGTCCGCCATGGGACGCTTCAGACGGAATTTCGCGGCGAGGAGATCGCAATGCGGGAGATGCGTAAGCACGTGGCATGGTATACGGCAGGATTTCCACATTCGTCGGCGCTTCGCAATGATATAAACCAGGTGGAGACGCTGGAGGAGCTGGAACGGCTGGTGGATGAGAGAATTTAAGAGAAGGATGAATGTGTGGAATCAAAACGATGGTTGTGTTACATGGGTGGACGAAATCGGAAGGCACAGAAAAAGCACGAAAATGTAGGATTTTCCCTTGTTTTTAAAGCCATTATGGCACTTTGTGATTCTTGACATTACACCAAGAATCATGTATAATAGTGCGATGCAATTATTAGGGGATTCAATGATGAATCGATAGAAGGAAGGATAGCTGTCATGGCAGAAAAGAAGAACATTTTAACTTACACAGGATTGAAAAAGTATGAAGATGAACTTCATGATCTGAAAGTAAATAAACGCCAGGAGATCGCACAGAAGATCAAAGAGGCGAGAGAGCAGGGCGACCTGTCTGAGAACGCTGAGTATGATGCAGCAAAAGATGAACAGAGAGACATCGAGGCAAGAATCGTAGACCTTGAGAAACTGTTGAAAAACGCAGAGGTTGTTGTTGAGGATGAGATCGATCTGGATAAGATCAGCATCGGATGCCAGGTAAAGGTACTGGACGTCGAAGAGGATGAAGAGATGGAATTTAAGATCGTAGGTTCCACCGAGGCAAACAGCTTAGATGGTAAGATCTCCAACGAGTCTCCGGTTGGTCGTGCCCTGCTTGGCAAGAAAGCTGGCGAGACCGTAGACGTAGAGACACAGGCGGGCGTTATCCAGTACAAGATCCTGGACATCCAGCGAGTATCATAAAGAGACGAAGGAGTGAAAGAGAAAGTGGCAGAGCAGAATCAGCAGAATAAGAACGAGGAGAAGGACTTAAATCAGTTATTAAAGGTGCGCCGCGAGAAACTGAAAGACCTTCAGGACAACGGAAAGGATCCGTTCCAGATTACAAAATTTGATGTAACTGCACACAGCAGCGAGATCAAGGATAACTTTGAGCAGATGGATGGCAAAGAGGTTACGATCGCAGGACGTATGATGTCCAAACGTGTGATGGGTAAGGCATCTTTCTGCAATGTGCAGGATTTAAAGGGCAATATCCAGTCTTATGTTGCCAGAGACAGCGTAGGCGAAGAGGCTTATAAAGATTTCAAGAAGATGGATATCGGTGATATTGTCGGAATCAAAGGTACCGTATTCCGCACCAAGATGGGAGAGATCTCCGTTCACGCAGAGTCCATCGTACTGCTGTCCAAGAGTCTGCAGATTCTGCCGGAGAAATTTCACGGACTGACCAACACGGATATCCGTTATCGTCAGAGATATGTGGATCTCATCATGAATCCGGAAGTAAAGGACACCTTTGTAAAACGTTCTCAGATCCTCAAGGAGATCCGCAATTTCCTGGATGGACGCGGATTTATGGAAGTGGAGACCCCGATGTTGGTAGCTAATGCCGGCGGTGCGGCTGCACGTCCGTTTGAGACCCATTATAATGCACTGGATGAGGATGTAAAACTCCGTATTTCTCTGGAACTCTACTTAAAGAGACTGATCGTAGGCGGCTTAGAGCGTGTTTACGAGATCGGCCGTGTATTCCGTAACGAGGGTGTAGATACCCGTCACAACCCGGAATTCACTCTGATGGAGTTGTATCAGGCATACACCGACTATGAGGGCATGATGGAACTGACCGAGAGTATGTTCCGCTACCTGGCTGAGAAAGTCTGCGGAAGCTCTGTCATCAGCTATAACGGCACTGTGATTGATATGTCCAAGCCGTTCGAGCGCATCACCATGATCGATGCAGTTAAGAAATACTCCGGCGTTGATTTCAACACTGTTAAAACTGACGAGGAAGCAAAGGCAATCGCAAGAGAGCACAATGTTGTATTTGAGGAGCGCCATAAGAAGGGTGATATCATCAATCTGTTCTTCGAGGAGTTCTGCGAGGAGAAGATGATTCAGCCGACCTTCGTTATGGATCACCCGGTTGAGGTATCTCCGCTGACCAAAAGAAAACCGTCCAATCCGGAGCTGGTTGAGCGCTTCGAGATGTATATCTACGGCCGCGAGATGTGTAACGCATACTCTGAGTTAAATGATCCGATCGATCAGAGAGAACGTTTCAAAGCACAGGAAGAGGCTTTTGCTGCTGGCGATGAGGAAGCAAATCATACGGATGAAGACTTCCTGAATGCACTGGAGATCGGTATGCCGCCGACAGGTGGTATCGGATACGGTATCGACCGTCTGGTTATGCTGCTGACCGATTCCCAGGCAATCCGTGACGTACTGCTGTTCCCGACGATGAAGTCATTAGACGCTGATAAGAAAGCTTCCAAGACTTCCGAAGCAGCTCCGGCAGAGGCTGAAAAACCGGTTGAAAAGATTGATTTTTCTAAGGTAAAAGTCGAGCCATTGTTTGAAGAAATGGTTGATTTTGATACATTCAGCAAGTCAGATTTCCGTGCAGTAAAGGTTAAAGAGTGTGTTGCAGTACCGAAGTCAAAGAAACTGTTACAGTTTACTCTTGATGACGGAACAGGCACAGACAGAACCATTTTAAGCGGTATTCATAGCTTTTATGAGCCGGAAGAACTGGTTGGAAAGACTCTTATTGCTATCACAAATCTTCCACCGAGAGCGATGATGGGCATTGATTCTTGCGGTATGCTCCTCAGTGCTATCCACGAAGAAGAAGGCGAAGAAAAGCTTCATCTTCTGATGGTTGATAACCACATTCCAGCAGGTGCAAAGCTCTATTAAGATGAGAAACTGAGCCTTGCGGCGGTGTGCGCTTGCGAACACCGACATAAGGCGAAAAACGCACGGAGACGCCAGTCGACGTGATGTAAAGATGTACCGTTTTACCGAATAGACGGGACGTACTTCATTTGATAAAAAACTGAAAAAGCAGCGATTTACATCAAACTTACATCAATTGATGCAGAAATCGGTGCAAGCAAGAAAAAATCGCATAATTAGTATGATGAATGGGCAATTCCAATCGGAGTTGCCCATTTTTAAAACAAACAGAAATACAAATCGGAAGTTGGAGGATACACGCATGAAAATTGTAATCATTAATGGAAGTGCCAGAAAAGGAAATACGCTGGCAGCAATCAATGCATTTATAAAAGGAGCGTCAGAAAAGAATAAAATTGAAATCATTGAACCCGACAAACTCAACATTGCACCATGCAAGGGATGTGGTGTCTGTCAATGCTCTAAGGGATGCGTCGACAAGGATGATACAAATTCTACAATTGATAAAATTGCTGCCGCAGATATGATTCTTTTTGCTACACCAGTTTATTGGTGGGGAATGTCAGCACAATTGAAACTTATCATTGATAAGTGCTACTGCCGTGGATTGCAGTTAAAAAACAAAAAAGTTGGCACAATTGTTGTAGGTGGTTCTCCCGTAGGCAGTATCCAGTATGAGCTGATTGATAAGCAGTTTGACTGTATGGCAAAATATCTTTCATGGGATATGCTTTTCAAAAAATCATATTACGCAACAGCCAGAGATGAACTTGAAAAAAATAAGGATTCCATGAACGAACTTGAGTGGATCGGAAAAAATTTATAAAGCACACACCAAATTCCAGTTTGCCAACTTGCCCTTTGAGAGAGGAGAAATCCCTTTCTCAAGGGGCTTTTTCTATTTATACGGATATTCGCAAACTACAAGATAAAGCCAAAACTTCATATACTCTAAGCACAAGGAGGTTGAGGTTTGGCTATGAATAACAGTTTAGCAGAAGTACACCCGGAGCTTGTTTCGGAGTGGTCGGAGAAGAACTTACCGCTTACACCTGATGACATTACTTTCGGTTCAAATAAAAAAGTATGGTGGAGAGGTGCTTGCGGTCACGAATGGCAGACAAGCGTTAAGGCTCGTTCTAATGGAGAAAAATGCCCAATATGTTCCGGTGCGAGAGTGATTGCAGGTATTAACGATTTGGCGACATTAGAGCCATTACTGGTAAAACAGTGGTCGAAAAAGAATAAGATAAAACCGACAGAGGTTCTATTGGTTCTCATAAGAAAGTGATTTGGAGATGTGAGAAAGGACACGAGTGGGAAGCTGCCGTTAAGAGCAGAACGATAAATAGGACAGGCTGCCCGTATTGTTCCCATAATAAAGTGTTGGCAGGATTTAATGACCTTGCAACGCTTCTGCCGGATATAGCTGCCGAGTGGTCGGACAGAAATTATCCTTTACTTCCGACTCAGGTTACGGTCTTTGCCAATCGTAAGGCTTGGTGGAAGTGTAAGGATTGCGGCAGAGAGTGGAACACTCTTATGAGCCGGAACAGCTTGTTGGAAAGACATGCGTAGCGATCACAAATCTTCCTACCAGAATGATGATGGGAATCCCATCAGAAGGAATGTTGATTTCAGCAGTGTATGAGTATGACGGACACGAAGGATTGAATCTGCTTATGTTAGATGACGCAATTCCTGCTGGGGCTAAGCTGTATTAAGAAAGTAAATGCATGTATTTTACGACAGAGTTACGACAAATGATGAGCTATGATATAGTAAAAAATATTTCTAAACTTAAAAAACAGGTTGCTAAATTCAGAGAAACTGTATATACTAAAGATAGAAGTAAATGTTTGCCGCTTGCTGATGGTGCGGGGTATAAATAATTCAGTTCGTAAATGAAGCCACTTGCTATACAGGTGGGATAAAAATAGTATAGTTTGTAAATGTTCCCCATCAGTGAATGCTGATGGGGAATTTTATCACATAGGAAAGGTTATTTATGGAGATACAACAGGGATATTCGTATCATATCAAGGATGAATTTTTTGACTTGGTTCAGGATAAATATTTGATGAGTAATAAGGAACAGGGGAACTATCGTCCTCATTACTATGCAATTCAGGATAGAAAAAATCAAAAATTGTATTGGATGATACCAATTAGCTCACAAGCTGAGAAATACAAGGAAATCGTTGAAAAGAAAAAGAAACGATATGGTAAATGCAATACGATAGTGATTGGATTATTTGCAGGGAAAGAAAATGCTTTTTTGATACAGAATACATTTCCTGTTATTGAAAAATATTTTGACCATGTTCATACGATTCAGGAACAGCCTGTAACGATACATAAAAAGTTGGATAAGGTACTTGTTGAAAATCTGAATGAAGTACTGGCTATGTATAATCGTGGAATAAAATTGACTTTTACGGGTATTAAAGCGATTAGGAATATTATGGAAGAAGAACTTGGAAAATAGAGAGGACACCATGCTTATGCAAATGTAAGTAATGGTGTCCTTTTGTATGAGCAATGTTTATAAACCCACTGTAATTCCAACAAGAAAGGATTCCTCACCGGGAACGAGATCGAGATCACCGCCATGGCTTTCAATGATTTTTCGGACAGAGGAAAGCCCGATTCCATGATCAGCAGATGTACCCTTTCGGGAGAGGAATGTTTTTCCCTCTTGCAAGGCCAGACCGTCGTAAGTGTTTTCAATCTTCAAAAAGTACATATTGCCTCTGGTTTCGCCTGCAATGAAAATGCGGCGCACCCCTTGCTTTTGGCGACTGCACGCCTCAACGGCATTGTCCAAAAGATTGCCCAGCACCGTACACAGTTCCACATCGGTAAGCGGCATCTGATCGGGAAGATCGAGCCGCACCTGAAATTCTGTCCCCTGTGTCTGCGCCATGCCGTAGTAGTATTCAATCAGTGCATTTACGACGGGATTTTTGCAGAACTGGGCAGGGGAGTGACCCGATGATGCCGCAACCTGTTCCTCTACCTGTAACAGGAAGGAGCAGATCTCCGTCTGCCCACATTCAGAGGCCATGCGGTCTATGGTGCGCAGATGGTGTTTGATGTCGTGGATCAGCCTTCTGTTTTCTGCCGCTGCTTCAGAAACCTGACGGCTGTATTCGGTCTGCATAGAAAGCTGACGGATGACCTGCTTGCGTTCTTCCTGGAAAATCAGGCTGTTTCCATATCCTTCTATCACATCGCGCCAGAGGGAATAACCGATGGCTGCTGCTATGAAAAAGCTGCCCCATTCCAAAAACCAACCGCCGATAACCGGCTCATAAACCGGCAGAAGGCGATCCCATATAAAGGCGCAGGTTGCGGCTGCCGCAGCATAGAAGATCGGCCTGCTCCGTTTTTCTCCTCTGTGAATGGCAAGCACAGCGATGATAAGCAGATAGAGCGCAGATGCCGCCTTATAGCAAAAGACCGATGCAGAGAAGAAACGAATCGCTCCAAGGGAGAGATGGGAAGCCATCATGCCATACACAAACGCATATACCAGGAAGGCAGCGCCCACTCCATTACTGATGGCCGCAGGCAGGAAGCCCGGCCTGCATATCCGGTTTTGCAGAACTATGATCAGCCAGGTAACCAGATAGATACAGAACAGTTCAATCGTGTACCAGGGGAATACGGGAACCGCAGCCAGCATATGAAGCACCGGATAGGATGACAGGCCGCACATGGCAAGGCAGATCAGCCGAACAGGAATGTATTTTTCTGTTTCATCCGGCGGCTGAAATAAAAGGACAGCAGCGCACAGACAAAGGTAACCGTACAGCTGAACAGGCAGAATGCAAACCGGATTCCTCTGGTTGTATTGACCGCCAGCATCGTTCCGAAAGTAGGCGGATAGACAATCCCTCCGTAAAAGTGGTCATAGTTGCTGACCGCTATGGTGAGTGTGACCGGTTTTCCGCCATGAAAAGTGACCATGCGGTTTTGAACCAATGGTGTCCCCTGTGCCGGTTCCCCCATTTGCAGGATCAGGTCATGATCCAGATAAAGGTTGTAAGCAGAAAACACTTCCGGGATTTCCAGCGCATATGTTTCCTTCCGTTCCGGCAGAAAGAATGTCATCTGATAAGTCCCGCAGCCATAGGGAGAAGGGTTTGCAGGGCTGGAGAAATTGGTCTGCTCTCCGATGGAAAGGTAGCGCATATAATGGCTTTCATCCCGTATTTCTTCCGGGGTCAAAAGCGCGTCAGGATAAAATGCCCAGCCGGATACCAGAAAGCGCACCGGTGACTTTTGAAGTTCTTCCTCAGAAAGCGCCAGAATCCCATTTGCCGCCTGGATTGTGTTCTGGCTATATTTATTATTGAACTGATACAGGCCAAGAAAAAACAGGGATGAGCACAGGCAGACCATACATAAGGCAGCATATTTTTTTACTGCAGAAGATACCATCTTATTTTCGCCTCCTCCTTAGGAAAAACACACCGGCAGACAGAAGAAGCAGACAGGCCGGAATCAAAAGGAGTATGGGCGACCGGCTATGCTCTGTGTCGGCGGCCTGTGCCAGGGAAACGGCATCTTCCTTTCCCACAATGGTGTATGCCCCTGTATGGCTGATCTGAAAGGAGACGGCTTTTGCCGCATCGTCATAACCGGTCATGGGAATTTCCACGCCGCTTTCATCACAGAGGAACCATGTGCCGGCTGCCGGGTCATTTGGACAGGGCAGCATGACAGAAACATCCGGCAGGGAGCTGAGCGCAGTTCCATTGATGGAAAACGAAAAAGAAAAACCGCCGTCCGTATCCGTTTGGATGATGACTTCAATCTGATCTTCGTTTTGGATGCCCTCCGGCAAGGCGTCTTTTGGTATGCTGATGGTGATTCCCTGTTTGGAAAAGACGGCTCTTTGCTCCCCTGTTTGCAGCATCATCAAAAAGCGCGTGCCGGAAATCCGGTCGGTGGTTTCATCGAAGAACTCTGAAAACGCGGAGTTTTGGGAATCTGCGCCTTCCTGGGGAACGGTCATAGCGCTTTGCACTGAATCTTTCCTGTTTTTCGATTCCGGTATAGTCGGTTCATCGGAACCAGCGTCTGGTTCTAATGCTTCCTCTGCATCACCGTTTGTCTGTTTCGATGGGAATTCTTCTTTATCTATGGAATCATCCTTTCCAACCCAGGATGGCTCGGAAGGCTTGTGATCCGTAGGCTTATTTTCTCCGCTGACCGGTGGTGCTTTTTCAGAATCATCGGAATTCGTTCCACAGCCATTTGTTGCAGGCGGTTTTGGAGGCTTTGTGGAGGGCCTGTCTGCGAAACCGTCATCCTGATCGTCGGTATCTTCAGGAGGCGGTTGAATGATGGTATCGGGAGGATTTCCGCCTGCATCCCCTCCATCCCGGTCGCCTTCATGGTACCCTTCAAGGACAATTTCATCTGCGTAGGTAAAGGAGAGGATGCCGGTCTGTCCGCCGTCATAATCCACCTGAAGGCGGTAACTGCTGCCCGGCATCAGCAGACGGGTAGCAATCGAGAGCATTTCCTGACCCACATAAACGCCACTTTCCAGACGGTTCCATGAACCGTTTTTTTTGGACAGCCATATACTGACCTTGTCCAGATTCCCCGGCGGTGTGACCCAGGGAAAATAAAGGCTTCCTCTGCGAACCAGGAAGCAGTTGATGTCTGGGCTGCCCGGAGCCTGTACAGAAACAGGAATTGAAATTTCAGGGAAATCGACACGATCTGCAAATATGGTATTTTCCGGTGCAGTCAGCCTTCCTGCTGCATGGTACAGTCCCACAGTATTCAAATCAATACCAGAAAAATCCCATTCCACCACAGCGGTGTAGCTGGTTCCATTTTCCGCATAGCATTCCAGATAGTAAGGGGAAAAGGCAAACAAATTTTCCAGCGTTTCGGTTTCGCTGCCCTCTTGAACCGCAAACGCGTCCGTATAAGGATACCATTGCTCTATGGAGGTGATGACAGCAGGCGGCATTTCTTTCACCCGGACGGAAATCTGAAGCTCCTGCAAGACAGCTTCACCAAAGGCATACCCCTCCGGCAGTTTAATCCGACCTGCTGCGGTATATTCGCCTGGAGTGGTCTGGTCAATGGCCGAAAAATCCCATGCGACAGAAAATGTTTCCTGCCGGATTTCTTCACCTGCTGTTACCGTGGCGCAGACGGTTTGATACCGAAGGGCCAGCTGATAAATTTCCTCCAGGTCATCATCAGACGGTGTGGTTCTAAGGGGCAGGGTGAAATCTGGCAGGGAGAGCAGTTCGTCTTCCTTTTGTATTTCTGTGACAAGGACGAGGGATACTTCTTCCGATGCTTCCGGGGTTTTGCTCTCCAGTGTCCCTGGAGTCTCGCTTTCTAAATCCGGCAAAATCTCCCTTCTTTCATCGGCATTGGATGGGGTTGCAGTTTCGGCGGCAAATGCGGGGATACTGCAGGTGAAGCAGAGGAGACAGGCCAGACAGCCCTCCAGAATACGCCTGTGCATTTGCTTCATTCTCATACGATACCCCCCATTCCAGAGAAAACATATTGACGGTAGGATTCCCGCAGCTGTTTTCCATTGCGGAGGGCAATCGGAAGTTCCTCCCCGTTTATCAAACGGAAGGTCTGACTGTCAACCTGGCTGATGTAATCCATGTTGATTAAAATGCCCCGGTAGCAGGGCAAAAAAACGCTTGTCCTTCTGCAATGCGGCAGTAACCTCCTGAAAGCCTCCGCTTACCGGTATCACGCGTTCCGCCGTATGAATCCGTGTCATACGGTTTTGATAATCTATGTATAGAATCTTCTCTGTGGGAAGTTCCAGCTTTTGACGGTCAGCCATAACCGAAAGTGTCATCACTTCATAGGGCGGTTTTAGCTGGCACAGCTCCATCGCTTCTTCAAAATCTGCCTGATGGAGCGAAAGCGGCTTCAGCAGATAATAGCTGGCGGACAGGCTGTACCCCATCCGGGCATAATCTTCTGTAATGGTCAGAAAAACAATCTTACAAAGCCTGTTTTTCTGGCGCAGCCTTCTGGCGGCCTCTATTCCATCCATGTTCTCCATATAGATGTCCATAAAGACAAGCTGAAAATTGACCTGGGCGGCAGCTTTCAGAAAATTCTCTCCGTCCTCAAATTCTGTCAGCGTATAGTCCAGCTGATGCTTTTTCATATAATTTTCCAGGCAGACAGACAGTTCTTCTCTGTCCTCTGCTCTGTCATCCACAATCGCAATCTGCATCGTGCCATCTCCTTTGCACAATAATCCAATATTAGTATAACATAAAACCGCAGGAAAAAACGTGCGTCTTAAACAGGAAACCTGCGTCTTAAACAAAGTCGGTTGCATTTCCCTTGACAAGATGCTACTCTAATTATACTACCAGACTTTCCGATGAGAAGGTCTGGTTTTTTTATTTTTCTTTTCAGGAAAGGAGGCTCAGCATGAAAATCGCACTTTGTACGGAATTAAGGAATGCAGAATGGTTTGAGAGCAGGCTGCGCTCCCTTTTTGCTGGGGACGGACAGCTTGTCATCGACGAGCTATGGAATGAGAAGCAGCTATCTCAGGCACTGCGGCGGAGCCGCTACCATGCGGTTGTCATCGCCATGACCGGGGCAAGGGGATTGGAGGCTGCCATTCAGGCAAAGCAGCTGGCACCGGAAACACCGCTTGTCTGGTGGAGCGATGATGAAAACTTTGCCCTGATCGCATATCACCTGCGTATCCCTGCGTTCCTTTCGGCAGACTGCTCCGATCAGGAGCTATATGAGGCGATAAAACCCATCACAAAATGGAGGTGCGAACATGCGAATTGCGCTGTGCAGTTATAGTCAGAAGGAGAAAGAAACGGCGTTACTGATGAAGCTTGGCAAAGTAGACCGCTTTGACAATGGCGTATTCTGCGTCTATGCCATGCAGCGGGATGGGCCTTATGATGCTGTGGTTGTCATGGAGGACGGAGCCAGGGGAATGAATTTCTGCATGAGCATACGAGGGTACAGCAAGGATGTCCCGCTCCTGTGGATCAGCGACCAGGCAGAATTTGAACCCCAAAGCCGCAGGATGCAGGCGGACACCTTTTTGGTAAAGCCTGTGACAGAATATCAGCTGCGGGAGGCGGTATCCCAGCTGCTTCAGAAAACAACGAGAAGGAACGAACCGCGTGAGGAGGATGAATAAATGATATGGAAATGGAAACGGCCGGTCGCATTTTTACTGGCGGCGGCAATGATTTTTACGATGCCGGGAGTTCCGGCATCTGCGGTGGAAGCGGGTGTATCCGCCGTCCATACGGGGTTGTGCAAGCATCACCCGGAACATACAGCGGACTGCGGATATACGGAAGGAACCGAAGGGGCAGTCTGTGAACATGAGCATACTGAGGGTTGCTACACCTTTGTGAAGAAGTGTGTCCATGAGCATGACGAAAGCTGTTACCCTGTTTTGGAAGGCAGCGTATCAGAAAATACGGCGACTCATCTGAAGTAGAGGAGGTCCAGCCGACCGAGTGTACCCATGAATGCAGTGAGGAAAGCGGCTGTATCACAAAAAAATTAAGCTGTCCTCATGAACGCGGCGAGCATGACGATAGCTGCGGCTACATCCCGGCCACAGAGGGGACGCCCTGCGGGTATACCTGCGAGCAGTGCAATTCCCAGGACAGCGGGCTTGTTCCCGGCGCGTCCGGGAATGCTCCGGTGGAGTGCATCTGCGAAACCCACTGTGAGCAGGAGGCGGTCAATCCCGACTGTCCGGTCTGCTCTGCGGAAGATGCGGATCTCTCTGCCTGCAAGGGAACAGAGCAGGCAATGCCCCTGATGGCAGCTGCGGCAGACGATGAAACCATCTTCGGCAATGTTATCTGGGATAACAGAAACATAACTACCCCGGTGACGGTGAAGGGCGACACAACAATCACGCTGAAAGGCGAGAATACCATTACGATTACCGATACCGCATATACCGCCGCTCTGGATATGTATTCCGCCAATCTGACCATTCAGGGAAGCGGCAGTCTGACGGTCAATGTTCCTAGCGGGAAAGATGGTATTGCGGACGGCAGTTGGAGCGACACCGCCGGCGGGACGCTTACCATAAAAGACGGGGTAAAGATAACCACCAACGGCGGTTTGTGCGGCTTGAGCGCTAAAACCATCGTGATTGAGAAAGGAAAGCTGAATCTAAATTCCGGTTGGGGTATTAACACTGCATCCCTGACCATGAAGGGAGGAACCCTTTACGCCACCGGAAAATATGGTGCGATTTCGAATAGTAGGTATGGAAACGCCCGAAACATCAACAACAACCTGACCATTCTGTATTCGGAAAGTCAGAATGCAAACATAGACGATATGTCGGTCGGCACAGCGGCCGATACGACAAGAGAAAGGGACGTCAAGACCATCTATATCGCCAAGATGGCGCCCCGCGCAAGCCTGATCGTCGGCGCGCAGCAGGGAACCCTGCAGGAAAGCTTAGGCCGTCAGATGGCGACCTTCTCCGTTACCGGCAGCAAGGTCAAGATGGATACCCTGAAAGTGGAATTGGAGGGCAAACCCACCGGTCTGACGGCGGAAAAATCCGCCGACAACCAGACCATCACCGTTACCGCGGACAACAATGTCAAGGAGGGCCGCTATAAGCTGAAGCTGACCGCAGACGGCGTAGAAGGAACCAATCCTAACAAGGCGACCGCCACCGCAACGGTCACCGTCGCCGCCGCGCCCAGAAACCCCATTACCATAAAAACGCAGCCGCAGGTCTCAACAGCGAAATTCGAGGGGCAATTTCAGGCGAAAGTCTGGGTAGATGCCTCTCTGGCAAGCGGTTCGGAGGGTAAGATTACCTATCAGTGGTATGTGAACGGAAACAAATTTACAGGTACAGGCAGCGATAGATATAAAATCACCCTGACCCAATCCGACCTGACCACAACGGAGGGCAAGGACTGGGAGTACAGCGCCCAGGTCTACTGCAAGCTGTCCTATCAGAACTATACCGTAAAGACAGACACTGTCACCGTTACCGTTAACACCTGCACCCATGCAAAATACACCCACGAAGCAAATGCCAACAGTGCGGCGAACCGTGTCGTGCGGAAGTGCTCTTTATTGGCGAAAATGGTATCCCCTATTCGTTTGAATTCGATAACGGTGCGGCCCTGGTTGGGGGCCTGTTCTCCGGCGGAACCTATTATTTTGTGCGGGATACTAACGCAACCTTGAAAGCGGGAGGTGATGAGACGAACAAAAAAGACGTTACGCTGGATCTGCAGGGCCACAAGGTTGGGGCGCTGGATCTGCAAAATTGCCCGTACAAAAGCGTTACCATCAAAAACGGCACGATAGAGGCATTGACACCAGCGCCCCCGCGGTATTGATATTAGACGGCGTTACAACAAACCAAAAGTCTTTTCTGACGAGTTTACCCTGACGGTAAAGGGTAACTGCGTGTTTGAGCGACAGGTGGCGTTCCACGGGAAAACCCAGCTCCAGGGCGGCACGTTCCAATATGGAATCGATGTAGAAGCTGGTGAGCAGGCTCTGGCTCTGCTGGCGGATGGATATGCCTTTGCAGATGCTGATGACAGTGAAATTTTGAACGTTTCCGATGTAAGCATCAAGAGTAGAAGCGTCAAAGTGGTCGCGCATACCTGCCAATATCAGAACGGCAAATGTGCCTGCGGCAGAATCTGCGACCATGTGGGCAAGGTGGACAAGGATGGTTACTGCACCTTCTGCCATGCGCTGGTGGAGGCATTTGAAATCGGCGGCACACGATACACCAGTCTGGAAAACGCGCTGACTGCCGCGAAGGACGGTGACACGATCACTCTGCGGGGGCCTTTGGCGATCGAGAACGCAGAGCCTATCGAGATCAGCAAAAATATTATACTGGACCTGAATGGATTCACCCTGAGTGAATCCCGTGAGGAGGCGCCTCTACGTATCCTCGGCTCCAATGTAGCCATAACAAACGGCAAGGTGCAAAGCACCTGTGTCTCCAAGTCCGCTAATGCGGTGGAAGTTGGAAAATTTGACCACACAGGCGCAAAGCTGACGCTGGACAATGTCACCCTGGAGGGAAGCGTAGGCGGCGGAACTGGCGTCCGTGGATTTGGGCTTTTCATCCTTACCGGGAACGAAGCCGTGGTAACGAGCGGCAAGTTCATCGGCGGCATCTACACGGAGGGAGCGCTGACCATGTCCGGCGGCAGCGCGGATCTGCTGGAATTGGGTGCGCTCAAAGGTATTCCAGTGACCCTGTCCGGCGGATCCTTTGACAGCATCAAAATCAAGAATGGCGCAGATTATCAGTCCCTGCTGGCAGAGGGATATGCTTATCGGAAGAAAGACGGCGCATTGCTCAAGCTGTCGGAGATGAAGGAGAATACTGCCGTAACTGTTGTGAAGTGCAGCCACCCGGATGACCATTCCGGCGGGAAGGTTTGCCCCTACTGCGGCTATGCCGCTGAGGTAACAAAGACGGATGGCAGCATTTCCTACCATCGGACGACAGACGAGGCCATCGCCGCAGCTGGCGGCGGTACGGTGAAGCTGCTGGCAAATGCAGACGAGATTACCATCAACAGCCCGCTCAAGCTGAATCTGAACGGTAAGACGGCGGCAAAGCTGACCGTCACCGGAGATGTCACGCTGGCATCCCTGCTGCCGGAGGGTTACGTGTTTAAGAGCGGCAGTACCTGGATCAGCGACCCTAGCGGTACGGAGCTGACCAACGTTTCTATGGCCAAGATCCCCATCAAGAGCATGGACTATCCGACCAAGATGAGCATGACTTATGGCGGTGCGGGGACGCTTCTTGTCAAGGTAGAGAAGGAAACCGGCACAGGCGCTGTAAGCTTCCAGTGGTACAAGGTGGAGGGCGGCAATGCCACAGCGGTCGGCAGCGCGATAACAAGCAATAAATTTGATCTTTTTACGCAAAAGCTGTCCGCAGGCCAGCACACCTTCCGCTTTTCCGCCACTTGCGACGGCTACGAGAAGATGAGCCAGGATATTGTTGTGACGGTACAAAAGGCCAACATCAGCGCAAACCTCATCACGCCGCCCATAGCGCAGGAAAACCTGACCTATATTGGCCAGGAGCAGGCGCTGATTACCGCAGGCAGCGTGACGAAGTATGGCACTATGCAGTACAGCCTGACCGAGAACGGTACATACAGCCAGGTCATCCCTGCCGGCACCGATGCCGGAACGTATACCGTGTGGTATCGGGTGATTGGCGATGCAAACCACAATGATACCGCACCCGCCAGCGTGGAGGTCAGCATTGGAAAGAAACCGCTGACGATCAGCGGGGTAACGGCTGTGTCCAAGCCCTATGATGGCACGACAGACGCAGGCATTACCAGCGTAACCTTCGACGGCATGAACTTGAACCGAGGCACAGACTACACCGTGGCCGCCAGCTTTGACGATGCAGGCGTGGGCAACGGCAAGAACGTCACTGCCACAGTGACCCTGATGGGGCAGACCGCGAAGAATTACTCCCTGGAGCAGAGCAGCTTCCCTACGACTGCCAGCATCGCCAAGGCCGCTGCGCCTGACTTCGTCAAGGAAACTGCGCTTACCATTGTAAACGGCCACGAAAAGACCTACACTGTGACGCTCCCCGCCCTGCCCAAGCTGGAAACGCCCAAAGAGTACGGTGCACCCACCTATGAGCTGGGCGAGATCAAACTCAATGACGGCTACTACACCAGCGGCGCGAAGGTGGAAAACGGCAAGCTGACCCTGCCGATTCAGAAAAATGACGTGGAAACCACCGGCTCTGTGGGCACAGTGACCGTAGTGATCAAGAGCACGAACTATAAGGACATCACGCTGACCGTCAATGTCAATGCGACCAACAAGCTTGTCCCCACTGTTACGGCACCTACGGTCAATACACTGACCTACAATGGTGCAGAACAGGCTCTGGTTACAGCGGGCAAGACCACTGGCGGCACAATGCTCTACCGGCTTGACGATTCTGAGTGGAGCGAGCAGATCCCCACAGCGAAAAACGCGGGGGAATACACTGTTTGGTATAAGGTTCAGGGAAACGCAGAGTACGCAGATGTGGCAGAACAGAACGTGACTGTGACCGTAGCGAAAAAGTCAGTTACCGTTACGGCGCTTGATAAGAGCGCCTACACCGGCAGCACCGCGCCCGATCTGAGCAGCCCGGAAGCAGATAAGGATTACAAGGTGGAAGGTCTGGTTGGTGCAGATACCCTGAGCGGCACGGTAACGCTGGACTACGCACAGACACCGGATATGAGCAAAACCGGCAAAACTGCGATCAACATTACTGGTACACTGTCAAATGACAATTATGCGATCACCTATGTTTCTGGAACGTTGACTGTTTCCAAGCAATCTTCCAGCGACGGCGGTTCCTCCTCTGGTGGTTCGGGCGGCGGTGGAGGTTCCTCCTCCGGCGGTTCTAACGGTTCCGGAAGCAATGATAACACCAACCAGCCGGCCCCTGTCACCGGTGAAACCAAACCCATACAGCCGGATAAAAACGGCAATGCGGCAGTGGATAACAGCTCTGTCCAGTCCGCCATCGACAAGGCCAAACAGGATGCGAAAAAGAACGGCACCACAGAGAACGGGATTGGCGTTACGGTTCCCATCACCCCGGCGGCAGGCCAGACCTCTTTTAACGTGACCATCAAGGCGCAGACACTGGATCTGCTGGTTAAAGAAAACGTCCGGCAGTTTACCGTAGCAACAGACCATCTGGTTTCGGTTAATATCGGCCTGGATACTCTGAAGCAGCTGGATACCGCCTACGCTGGCGGGGACATCATTCTCCGGGCAGATAAGGTGGATGCACTGCGTTCCACCGAGGCCAAAGCCACCATCGGCACAAGACCGACCTATGACCTGTCGCTGGTCTACCTCTCCGGCGGCAAAGAAACACCGATTGCCAACTTAAATGGTCACACTATATCGGTGCGTTTGCCCTACACACCGGCAAAGGGTGAGCAGACAGGTAATCTCTATGCAGTCTATGTAGATGACGCTGGCAAGGTGGAATGGATCACCAAATCCAGTTACAATGCCAGCCTGAAAGCGGTGGTTTTTGAAACCGGTCATTTCAGCGTTTACGGCGTGGGCTACAAGAACCCTGCCCCGGCCTTTACCGATATTACCGGCCACTGGGCAGCAGATAACATCCTCTTTGCAGCCAGCCGGGGACTGCTCTCCGGCACCAGCGACACCACCTTTAGCCCGGACACCGGCATGACCAGAGGAATGTTTGTGACAGCTCTGGGGCGGTTGGCGGGCATCAACCCGGACAGTTACCAGACCGGGAAATTCACCGATGTGAAAGCCGACGCTTACTATGCCCCCTATGTGAACTGGGCGGCGCAGACCGGCATTGTGGAGGGCGTTACCGCCACCACCTTTGCACCGGACACCAACATCAACCGGGAACAGATGGCGGTGATTATGAAAAATTACGCTGCAAAGCTGGGCTATGACCTGCCCCAGACCTTGAAGGCTGTGACCTTTGCGGACAACACACAGATCAGCAGCTGGGCGAAGGATGCGGTCAAGTCCATGCAGCAGGCGGGCATCCTGGCCGGGAAGAATGAAAATAAGTTTGACCCCAAGGGAACCGCCACCCGCGCCGAGGTCGCCACGGTTTTGCGGCGGTTTGTGGAGATCGTCATTGACCCGCAGGCCGCAAACGGCTGGCAGCAGAATGACAGCGGTCAGTGGAACTATTACAGAAACGGGGAGTCAGTGAAAGGCTGGCTCTCCGAGGATCAGAAGTGGTACTGGCTGGACAAGGTCACCGGAATGATGTTTGCCGGAGGCTGGAAGCAGATCGATGGTAAGTGGTACTACTTCTATGCAGACGGGACGATGGCGGTGAATACCGCATCCGACAGATGAAAAATGAACCCGTAATGTAATGCAAAAATAATATCAATAAAGAGGGATGTGAACAATATGGGCAAGTTTCTGGTAATGTCGCTTACCGACCATGAAGAATATATACTCAGTAGAATTATGGAGATTATTGCGGTCGAGCCAGGATTTGACCATATTGTGACATCCCACCCTTGTAACACTCTTGTTTTTCCGGGCTTGGAGCTTCGGCTGAAGGAGAGAACAGCATACCGAAACGGTGAGTTGATTTCTATGACTCGTCGGGAATTTGAAACATTGGTATACTTGGCAAAACATCCATTCTGGGTATTTTCTGCCGGACAGATCTATGAAGAAGTATGGGGAGGATGGTGAAAATTGCGGAACGGCTGTTGCCTTCGTACCGAAAATCAATGCGAATCCGGTGTATAACGGAGGGTGAAGCCTGCTATATGTATGTAGCAATCATTATAATAACATAAAAGGCACGGCATAAAGCAATCTGATGTAAAATCTATCAGAATAATTTATGCCGTGTCTCTTTTTAAGTTGATTGAAAAACGGCACACCGCATTCTCGTTACTTTAGCCTGCAAATAAAAAGTCAAGACTTAATGGGGAAAAAATATAAAATTTTACATGGTTAAAATTAGGCACTAAAATAAGACCACCACAAGCAGTGCTGGTCTGCAAATAAAAGTTTTGAATTAGCTTGACTCAGAAAGAATACAGAGATATTCCTTCACTCGTCCATAATAAATTCTGAGAAATTTATTAGCGCCTGCAGTCATGT
>NZ_QUGD01000026.1:0-38925 GCF_003478795.1 Clostridium sp. AF21-20LB
TTTATTATTTCTGGATTCTTTAGTCCGGTTACGGACAGTTCTTTCTGTTTTCCGGATACGGAAAGATATTTACGCAGGATATTAAATGCTCCTACTGCATCCGCATTATTTTTTACTTTTAGGGCATTTCCAGAGCACTCGGTAACATGGATTATTTAAATAATGTGACATAGGACGCAATTTCCTATGAAACAAAAAGAGAGATGCCGTAAAGGTATCTCTCCCAAAATCATTACTTCTGATGACTGATAACCCATTGTAATATAGTCTCAAATCTTATTTTTCCCGCAGCTAAATCAAGACTTCCTCCCGTCGTTTCGATCAATCTAAATTGACATAGTAATAAAATTATATTCCGTTCATTTTCTTTCTTTCCAGTTTACCCCAGTTCAGTTTGTTCTTCTTGTATCCCACAAATGCAGTCACACGGACAAATGCCAGATAAAAGCGGAGAAAAGTTGTTTCAAAAAAACAAGCAGTAATAGCAAGGCTCAGTTCTCGAAAAGAAAGCCTCTGGTCAATGGTATAGATTCTTGAAAAATATGCAGTTAATGTGAGTAAAATACCATACAGGGCATAGCAGGCAAGAAATACCAGCATAAATTTCACATTTAGCATATCCATCATCACAGATAAAACCATTGTAAGTATACCAAAAAGTTCAATAAATGGTGACAATAATTCGTAAAACAGAAAATAAATATAGGATAAAAGTCCTACAGCTCCGTACCGTGGGTTTGCCAGCATTTTACGGTGTCCCCACATACACTGGAACAATCCTCTCTGCCATCTTTTCCGCTGCTTGCCCAATTCACTTAATTTTTCCGGTGTTTGCGACCAGCAGATGGCATCCTGTGCAAAATCAATCTTATATGGCTTACGATTCATGCGGCTGAATTCATGAAGTCTGACTACCAGTTCCATATCCTCGCCCATTGTACTGCTGTCATATCCGCCTACGGCAATCACTGTTTTTTTCTCAAATAATCCAAAAGCTCCGGATATGATCATGTTTGCATTGATTTTATCCAACAGGATACGTGCTGCCAGAAAAGAACGGTCATATTCCAGGGATTGCATTCTTGCTATTATATTTCTAGGCAGCCTATATTTTATCACATGACCTTTTTTTATGACAACACCATTGGCTGGACGGACACTTCCACCAACGGCTATTACATTTTCGTCCTCCAGAACCGGACGAACGATTTTCTCCAGTGAATCATGCTGTAAAATAGAGTCCGCATCCATACAGATAAACCAAGGATACCTGGCTGCATTGATTCCGGCATTTAGGCTGTCTGCTTTTCCGCCGTTCTTCTTACGGATCAAAGTAATGGGTACTTTCTGGTTCGGGCATTCATAAACATCTTCCTCGGGCTGACATTGGATTAGATGACGGATCGGGCGCGCCACTCGCTCCATATGAAATGCATCAATCAGGATCTGAGATGTTTTGTCTTTAGAACCATCATCTATCACTATAATTTCATATAGTTTATAATCCAGGTTGAGAAGTGAAGTAACTGTGTCCTTCACCGTGATCTCCTCATTATAAGCCGGAACAAGAATGGAAACCGGTATGTAATAGCTTTGCCACAGTTTATTGTGCAGCTGTTCAAGGTGGTATGATTTGTACAGTTCAATTGCTCCTGCTACAACCGACAAAAACAAAAAGCTGGAATATCCAATCAGATATATAATAAAAAACAGATTGACACATTCCAGAAAAAAACGAAATGCATCGGTCATAAACCCGCCCTCCTTTGTGCTTTTGCTGCATCTAACTGGTACTCTAACATTTCTTTTGCATAGCGGTCATTTCCCTGTAAAATATCAGCTAATGCGTCCCTATCTGTATTCAGAACTGCAAGGCTTTTTGCAGCATTATGACGGACATACCAGTTTTTACTGGAAATCTCTTTTTTCAAAATTTCCAGTGTCTGCGGTCCGGGATACATAGCAAGAGCGGAAATACAGGCATTCTGCAATTCCCAGACCCCTTCCTTTTCTTCTTTGGCGTGATGAAGCAAAAAAGAAACACTTCGTTCATCCTGATATCTGCCAAAATAGCGGACACATGCGATCTGAATTTCCCTATCCTGGCTTGTTTCCAACATAGACAGCATTTCATCCTTCCAGTTTGACGATGCATATCGAATATAATCCAACAGGTTTACCTGCATCCTTGGATGAAATTCACTCAATTTTTTCCAAAGGAGTGGTATCAGTTCTTCTTTTTTATCGAAGGAAAGAAGTCCATCTACAAGTATTTTTTTTATGCGGAAGCAGCTGCTCATTTGCATTCAGGAATTCCAATGCCTGCATAACTGCGTGTATATCTTCTGAACTGTATAACGCCCGCAAAGCATTCTCTCTGCAATAGAGACTTTTATTTCTAAGCAGGTCAAAAAGAAATGGGAAAACAATTTCCTTAGCCTGGAATTTCGTCATATGAAATATGGCAAATACATAAGCCAAGCAGGCCTTTTCCATATCCGATTTTCTTTTATAAACCGGTATCAGTTCTTCCATCAGCCGACTTACAGATGCTATTCCCTGCTGGAATTGTTCCGGCATACGGTTTTCAACTTTATATAATGCTTCACTGAACGTCAGAAGTCTACTGGTTGACTGAAGCTCTTTAACCAGCCTTTTTTCCTGCTTTTTATTTTCCGTTATATTATCTAAAAACAGCTGTCTGTATTCTTCGCAATATCGTTGTTCCCTCCTTTTCAGAACACAGGAACGATATCTTGAAATTATCTCTGTGAAGCAGTTAAACAGAATAATCCCCACACAGACAATAAAATAAAAAACAATCACAAATTGTGCTATCATTCGTGTTCCTTTCCTGTCCAGTATGTCTTCAGAACCTGGTATGCTTCTTTTAATCTTTCATGGTAAGATACTGTATTTTCCCATCCTTTCAGTTTAAGCCGTCCCATCTCGATAGTATTTCCTTCTCTGCCAAGACCTATAAACATCTCTTTGATCCCCACTGCTTCAATGCCATAATTTCCGTCATAATAATCATCATGAATCTGCATTCGGGACGGATCAGAAAAATTCAGCAGCTGCCATGGGATTCTAATTTCCACATCATCTCCGTTACAGATAAAATCTGCCCTGGAATCATAAGCAGATGCAGATGGATTTCCATTACCATAATACAGCTTTCCACTTTCAAAGGTTCTTAACGGTGTGGCAACATCCTGATACTGACCAATAACATCCCGTAATACCATGCAGATATTTTCGAATACAGCGCTATCCCGAGCCGGTGGATCAATATAAGAATCTTCTCCTGTAATATCTTCCTCATAATTGGCATGAATGGGATTATACCGATCCTGAACCAACAGACGAGTATTATCTTTTCCATTTAAGATCAGTACAAAATCTGTAGGTCTTTCAAATTCTGCTGTACAATTTTCCATACGGGTACTGCCTGTTTTAGGGGTCGTATCAACCGGAACATACAGCGTGTCATTTTCCAGATCAAAGCCCTTTTTATGGAGATATAAATAAACATCGGAGGCATCATACTTCACACTGATGAAAGAGCCGTCTTCATATTGGATCACCATATCTTTATCCGTCCATTCGGAAGTATCCCCGTCCACGTAACAAACACTTTCTTTTTCCCCACAGTCAAATGCCAGCAAGCCAAAATGCTGGTCATTTGTCTGAGCATCTTCCCAGTAAATATTACGGCTTAAATCTACAGCATACATGGTATTCCAGGTATGCTTGAACCATTCATCCTGCCAGGAATAGACACAGCCTCCGGAAAGTCCGGCAGCCATAATGTCTTCATAACAATCTACCAGAATCTTTCCCTGTTCTTTTTCAGAATAGTATCCAAGTCCTCTGCTGGTCACCTGATTCTCCTGAATCTCACCTCGTCCTGTGGCTGCACCAAATTCAACAGCCAAAACCGGCATTGTATGATGTTCGTTTAAAAGTCTTAAATATGCCCGATAAGTATTCCGTTTTCCGTCAGGAGTGATACAGTCACTAAAGTCAATCTTTTTATCAGACAAGCTGTTCCATGTTGTGTATTCCATACAGGAAAGGTAATCCTGATCATATGGAGATGCACTGTAGCTGGCAAACTGACCTGATATAAATTTATCAGTTGCAGTTATATGTTCTGCGTCGATCCGGGCACATTTTCGGAAATATTCTGCAATCTCTTTAGGATAATCAAAGGGATCTGTTGCATTTCCACTGGAAAAGGAGAGCAGACGCTGCTCATCATATCTTGTTGATTCATAGTACAGCATCCTGTCACCTGTTTCTGCAAGCAGGGATTCAAAGGCAGAAGCATCTTTTGAAGCAGTAAGATAGGTTCCTTTATACGGTTCCATATCCGGATATTTCTCATCTGTATATGCAACGGTTGTATCTTCCCATCCATTTCCGATAATATATCCCAGCACCCATTTCGAGACATCGTGTAAATAAAGTCCTGTACTTGTATCTGCATCATTATTGATGATAAGTCGTTTTCCATGGATCACATCTACAGTGACCAGGCAATTATCCAGAAGCTTTCCTGCAAAGGAGTCGGCATATGCATCCACTCGGGAGTTCTGTATATAATCATTTACCCAGATTCCCTGAAGTAAATATAACGGCTCCTCATGTTGGGAATTGTATTCATAGAACGCTTTATAAAAAGACGGATTCTGGACAGAATAGACTCTCAGCGTATTTGCTCCTGCTTCCTGGATCAGCTGAAACCAGCGCAGATAGGTTTCTTTGGTGATCGCATAATCGGTAGACCATTCACCTGGAATACCGCTTCCCATGTCAATTCCTCTGACTTCAAATGGTTTCCACTTATCTTTGTCCTTTATAAGTATTTCTTTATTCTCAGTCCGGACAAATGTGTTTACATGATTGTCCCGGCCTGAGTCTACATAAAATCCGCCATAAAACACAGCTATAAATCCAATAAATACAAGCAGAATGATGGCAGATATACTGATAATAAATCGTTTCATATTTTAATCATTAACCTCATTATACTGCTTTACACGGGAGGATGCTGAATATTGACGCAGAGTCTCAATGTTTTCATCCAGCCATTTTCCTCTGTTTCGCAAGTAACCTTTTAACTGTCCTTCAGCGGCAGATCTGCTGTCAAGATTTCTCGATACCGGAACCAGAAGTCCCTTTGCCTGCTGTTCCACACTTCCCCATCGTGCATCGTTTCTTGCAAGAGCTGGTGCGATAAAATCAAGGGTTTCATCGATATAACGATAAAGTGATTCCTCACTTAACAGACCTTTTCGCAAGGAATGATATCGCTGGATGATCCGTTCAGTAAAATCCTCATCTTTGATAAGCATTTCAAACCATAATCGGTTGTTCAGGAAAAATCCTGTATAAGGAAGTTCCTCCTCGAAATAGTTATTGCAGGCATTATTAAAATCCCATACACACATACGATACAGATTATCGGTTCCCTTATAAATATAAGTGGAATAGTTTCCGGCATCTGCATTACTGGAAAGCTCATTGATTATAAAGTAATCTACAAAGCTGTCTACATCTATCATAGAAGTGTAGCCATGTTTTTCCCTGTCATAATCATATGAATACAGAGTTTTTTCAAAATTTGAAAAATCCTGCCGGATTTCTTCTGTCAGTCTGGCATCCCTGTTCCTGTTTCCGGGATATTCTATCTGCAGCAGGAAGGGGGTTTTGTAGGTATACGTTGTAAAGCTGTTTAAAGCTTCTTCGCCCGCATGCTGATGATCCAGGCGAAGAAGGTATCCGGAAAATGCGCTGCGCTTGGCATTTACACGAAGTCCCAGCCTGGCGCCATCTTTTCCGCCGGTTATCATTTCAGTCATTACATATAGACCTTCATATTCACCATTAAGAATTACTTCGCAGAATCTTACATTTGGCGCATAAGACATCATTTCTCCGGCAAGATTGTAAAACATATAATTTCGTATGGCTGTTTTATCGAGCCAGGGACCGTATAATACCCATTCATGGTGCGCATCCATTCCCATAATGGAAAGCGGATTGTTTTCCCCTTTTTTATCTACAAGTCTGATGGCATAGCTTGGCTTATCAAACTTTCTTGAGGAATTACCTCTCATTCGTATACGGATTTCAGAAGATACATCTGCCGTTTCATTTGCATGATGGTACTCTTTGCTGTCATTCCCAATTATATCCATCTGAGCAGCAATTGTAGTTTCCCCATCCGTAGCGCGTGTATAAATGCGGTTGTTTCCATCATCCTTAATGGGTCTTCCCGGGATTTCCATCCCATCTGTATCAATTTTGACAATCGGAAGATATGTACACAGACCGCCATCCGCAGGATCCGTACATGGTTCCTGGGGAATTTCCTGTTCATGCTGATGAATTCTCTCTGTTTTTCGGTAGTCCTTATAAGACAATGGCGCAAAAACGGCAATCAGGATAACCGCAAAGCAGCATATAAATCCTATTATTTTATATTTCATATCAGTTATAAATCTCATCGCTTTGAGCTACAATATTAACACTTTCGATTTGTCCAAGGTTATAGAAATCATCTGTTAAAGCCGGATACTGTTTCTGAACTTTCTCCAGTATTTTTCTGGATAATTCATAAATGTACTCAGCATTTTCCTCTGTCGTATTTTTTACCCGAAGAACGACACCAGTCCCAAAATAACGAAAGACCTGAGATTCTATATTTTCACAGCGGCTTCTTTTTGCACGGATGATCAAAAGCATACGGTTATCACTGCGAATCGCTCCCATGATAAGAAAAATAAGAAAAATAGCAGAACTGCCTACTGCAGCAACCAGATAATCTCCAACTCCACAGCATATTCCCACAATAATCGTCCAGAAAATATATACAGTATCTCTGGAATCTTTTATTGCAGTTCGAAAACGCACAATAGATAATGCACCGACCATACCAAGCGACAATGCAATATTGTTTCCTATGACAGTCATAACTGTTCCTGTCATAACCGTCAGAACGATCAGTGTTACTCCAAATTTTTTGCTGTAAATCGTTCCCTTATGTGAAATCACATATGAAATAAAAATAAACAGACCAATGACAGCACTTACCAGAATATGCATTATAATTTGCTGCCAGGTCATATCCCCCTGTTGGGCAAGCTGGTTATAAATCGTCTCTTTCATTTCCTTTCCTCCTAAAACCTGTAGTTACAGCCAATTTGTCTTGCCATACAATATTTGCTCACGGAAAGCTCGCTTTTCTGAACGGGCAGAAGCATATGCTTGATATAGCTTAACAAAAAGCCATTGTATTTTACTTCCGGCACTACAGCAAAAGGCGACATTACACTGTTTAACACCAGATTTCTATCAAACACATTAAAATTCACTTCATTAGCCCGTATTCTGGAATCAAAGGTTATTCGAATAGAGTTTTCTGGCGCGATAAATGCAAATCTGTCATATTCTACAACTGTTTTAGGACGGTATGCCCACATTTCCATAATTGAATAACATTCCTGTCCAAACTCACTGCCACTGTTTAAAAGTACAGAATAATCACCCTCAATGAGAGCCTGCGCTTCCTTTCTGGATAATCTTAATGACCGCTTTCGCTGATATGGTCCCTGCTTCTGCTTCATTTCAAACAGTGCAAAATCCGCATCAGGACTATATACCCGCAAACGAAACTTTCTTCTTAACTCCAGACCATCTTCTTTTTCCTGAAAATCCCGATTTGACAAAGAATCAAAGTACAAAGAACGTACCTGGTAACCATCTGGTCCATTATGTAAATCGGTATGAACCACATTTGACAGATAATTCCGGAGTTTTAAAGCTTCTGCCTGATTCAGCAGAAATTTCTTTTCTTCCCGCAGTACATCGCGCACAGTATTATTTCCTCCTGCTTTTGCTTTTTAGTAAATCCAACTCTATAGTATACATCCAAAAAATTCTTCTGTCTAGAATACAACTTCATACTATACAATGACCTCTCAGTTACTATTCAGGGGTTAGCTGGACTTGAGGAAACCGATGGTGTAGACTGATAACAGTCAAAGCCATCGGGTAAGCTCATCTGTATTTGTTTTCCATTTTGGGGAACATATCCAAAATACATTCCACTGACATTAACCCTTTTTGCGGATAACTGCTTTTGGAATTCTTGTAACCCACTTTATTCCACTATTTATGAAATTTCCAAAATGGAGCGATTTGAAAATGTACTTTATTCTGTTTCGAAATAAAGTACATTCTGAAATAAAGTGCATTTTGAAATTTTTGTACTTTATGCTATAATCCTTGTATCTAAGCCATTTATTAACCACTAACTATAAAGTACAAAATTTTTTACTTTTGAAAAAGGCTAATTTCGTACTTTATTAAAAAAGCAAAAAAGGCATCGTACAAAAATTTTAAAAGTTGAACACTTGAATTTCTCACAGTTTTCACAGAAAGGAAATGTTTATGATAAAAGGAACCTTATATGGCGTAGGAGTAGGTCCGGGCGATCCGCGGCTCATGACATATCTGGCAGTTGACACGATTCAGAAGTGCCCGGTGATTGCGGTACCGGCGGATGGAAAGGAAAATGCAGTTTCCTATAAAATTGCCAGCGGGATCGTGGAAAATCTGGATGAAAAGGAATGCTTAAACCTCACTACTCCGATGACAAAAGATAAAGCTGTTTTAAATGCAGCATACCAGGCTGCCTCGGATCAGATTATAGAGCAGCTGGAACAGGGGAAGGATGTTGCCTGCCTCACGCTCGGAGATCCGACGATTTACAGTACCTATATTTATATCCATCGGATTGTAAAAGCACATGGTTATGCAACTGAAATCATCAATGGCATTCCGTCCTTCTGCGCGGTCAGCGCCAAGCTTCAGGACAGTCTTGTCGACCGCTCAGAACAGCTTCATATTATTCCGTCCACTTATGATATTGAGGCGGCGCTGGAACTTCCAGGTACCAAGGTTCTGATGAAAGCAGCTTCCAAGATGCCGCTTGTCAAGGCGACCCTGAAAGAAAAGCATATGACAGGTACCATGATCGAAAATTGTGGTATGCCAGAGGAGCATATTTATCATAAAATCGATGAAATTCCAGATCGGGCAAGTTATTATTCGATTATTGTCGTGAAGGAAGGGAACCATGATTGAATTAAAGCATCTGACAAAAAAATACGATCATTTTCTGGCGGTCGAGGATCTGAACCTGAAAATTGAGACAGGCGAGTTCTTTGGGCTTTTGGGACCGAATGGTGCCGGAAAAACGACCACCATCGGAATGCTCTCCACTCTCCTGCTTCCGACTTCGGGTGAAATCTGGATCAACGGAGAGCTGCTGACCCGTCAGAAAAATCAGCTGAAACAAAAACTCAGTGTCGTTACGCAGGAATACTCGATGCGTCAGGATATGACGATGAACGAGATTATGGAATATCAGGGACGTCTTTATTATATGCCGCTCAGAAAGATTCGGGAGCGGTCAGAGGAATTGCTGGAATTCTGCGGGTTGATCGATTATCGGAAGAGAACCGTCCGAAAGCTTTCCGGAGGCATGAAGCGGAAGCTGATGGTCTGCCGGGCACTTTTAACGGAACCGGAAATCCTTCTTCTGGATGAACCGACTGCAGGGATGGATGCATTTGCCCGCCGTCAGATGTGGAATCTTCTGAAAAAGCTGAATCAGCAAAAGCTTACCATTCTTCTGACAACGCATTATATGGAGGAAGCAGAAACGCTTTGTGACCGTGTCGGCTTTATGTGCGGTGGACGTCTGGAGGAAACAGATGCTCCGGGGCATATGATAGAGACGCTGGGGCGGTATGCGGTCGATGAGACTTCACCAGATGGGCTGAAATCACATTATTTTCATGGAAAGGAGGAGGCAATTCAGTATTTGTCCGCGTCAGAACAGGAAACAGCGCTTCGCAGTACGACATTGGAAGATGTATTTCTGGAGACAATCGGGCAGCAGCTGGAATGCCGGTAAAAATGGGTATTCTTACTGTGTTATGGGAAAAATGGGTAGAATTCCGGCGGGATTTTTATAAAATCACGCTGGCTGCCATGATTGCCCCTCTTTTATATATTCTGGTGTTTGGTCTTGGAATCCAGACCATGTCGCACGGACAATCGTATCTGAACTTTCTGATTCCAGGAGTGGTTGCCCTGACGACCATGAACGGCAGTTTCAATGCTATCGCCCAGAATTTAAACGTCCAGAGATTGTACGAAAAAGCATTTGACCAGGTCATCATCTCTCCTACCCCGCTGTGGCAGTTCATCGCGGGACAGATCATCGGCGGAAGTCTCCGGGGATTATATGCGGGAGCCGTGATTATTCTTCTGATTTTGCCGATCGGAACGGGGCTCTGTTTTAACGGCTGGTCGTTCCTTCTAATGTTTTTAAACGGATCTGTGTTTTCCACAATTGGAGTTGTGGTATCTTTTTATGCCAAAAACCATGCCGATGTGCCGCGCTTTTCGAATTACGTGATTATGCCGATGGCATATCTGTGCAATACATTCTTTTCAGCCCGGAGTATGCCGGATGGTCTGCGCCAGGTGATTGAATATCTGCCGTTATCGCAGACCAGTGCGGCGCTTCGCAGCATCGCCAATCATGAGGCATTTTCTTATACAACGATTGGGATCCTGCTTCTGTATCTGGCGTGTTTTTCGGTTGCTGCGTCCTGGTTTCTGTATAAGAAAAAGAATTTATAAACACAGGATAAGGAGTTTTCTGTCTATGAAAAAAATAGGTTTCATTCTTCTGGGAATCATTTGTATCTTATTTAGCAGCCGGTGGACGTTGACGGCGCAGGCAGGTGCTGGAACGCTGCTTTCCCTGGAGGATGGTGAATATGCCATCGAGGTAACGATGACCGGAGGAAGCGGAAAGGCTTCGATCCAAAGTCCTGCTCTTCTGACGGTGACAGATGGAACGGCATACATATCCATCACATGGAGCAGTTCCAATTATGATTACATGGTGGTAGATAATAGAAAATACGAGAATGAAAGTGCCAAGGACGCAAATTCTCATTTTACGATCCCTGTTTTGGATCTGACAAAAGAACTTACAGTCAGGGCGGATACACTGGCGATGGGAACGCCTCATGAAATCGAATATACCCTTCAATTCAATACTACGTCGATTGCGTCTAAGAGCACACTTCCGCAGGAAGGGGCGAAACGTGTGCTGATGATGGCAGCCGTTATTATTATCGGTGGCGGGATTCTGAATCATATCGTAAATGAACGCCGGAAGCGGGATTATACGGGGAAACGCCGGATTTAAATTAAAAGGGATTCGTAACTGTTCAGTACCTTCACAGTCACGCGCAAAAATCCATTAAAAATTGCCTACGGCAATGGGATTTTTGCCTGCTGACCCATGTTTTCGTACGGTCAGCGCAGTAAATGCGCAGACCTACTGAACAGTTACAGGGATTCTTCTTTGAAAACCAGCTTCGGGAGAATCCCTTTTTAATGCTTTTATCTTATTTATTATTCAGCCTGCTTTTGTACATAAAACAGGCGAGAATCAAAGTCGCAGCTCTCTCTTCTACCATCCATATACTGTCCGGAAGAGGCGTCACTGGTAATCAGTCCTAAATTCATCAGTTCGTCACCATAGTGGGTGCTTACGGCACTTTCATGTCCTTCTGTATATTCCGTGACATTGTAAAGATCGGATTCTTCCAGTCCCTGTAAATACAGCCGCGTAAACGGACCATTGGCGACATTCAGTGTCCGGTACCAGCCGACCAGGGCTTCTGTGCGGTCTTCACTGACTGCCATCCAGGCAGTGATATTGTTTTCAAACGGACTGGAAAGTCTGTAAAAAGTACCATACTGAATCAGGGACCGGTGCTGTTTCATAAAGGCGGTCTGAATTTTTAATTCAGATAGCTCATCTTCTCCGAGCTGTGCCAGATCCAGTTCATAGCCGAACGTTCCGAAGAACGCGGTATTGGCACGTGTCCAAAGAGGTGTCTGACGATGAAGCTGATGGTTCGGAGAAGCAGATACATGGGATCCCATCGAGCTGATCGGGTAACCATAGGAAGTACCGTATTGAATCCGCAGGCGTTCAATCGCATCTGTATCATCACTGATCCATCCCTGCGGTGCGTAATACAGCATACCTGCATCAAAACGCGCTCCGCCGCTGGCGCACGATTCGAACAGAATGTCCGGAAAGCGTGTGGTCAGCCGCTCATACATCTGATAAACACCCAGAATGTAGCGGTGAAATACTTCTCCCTGCTGTCTGGCGGAAACTCCTCTGCTCCATACATCACTGAGACTTCGGTTCATATCCCACTTGATATAGGAAATGGAGGTGCCTTCCAGAATCGATGCAATCTTTTCATAGATGTAATCAAGGATCTCCTGCCGGGAAAAATCCAATACATACTGGTAACGTCCGTGACAAGGCGTTCGCCCTGGAATCTGGAGGATCCAATCCGGATGCGTGCGGAATAAATCGGAATCGGCATTTACCATCTCCGGTTCGATCCAGAGACCAAACTTCATGCCGAGCGCTTCTATCTTCTGTGCCAGTCCGGAAAGACCGTTTGGCAGACGGTCGCGGTTTGCCTCCCAGTCGCCCAGTCCGGCTTTTGAGCTGCTTCTGGCACCAAACCAGCCGTCATCTAAAACAAACAGCTCTATGCCGCATTTCTGCGCTCTGGAAGCCAGCTGTAGAAGTTTTTCTTCGGTAAAATTGAAGTAAGTTGCCTCCCAGTTATTGATCAGGATTGGGCGCTCGCGATCACGCCAGTACCCCCTTGCCAGTCGGCGCCGGTACAGCCGGTGTAAAGTCTGGCTCATGTCGTTAAGTCCCTGAGAGGAGTAAACAAGCACTGCCTCCGGAGTCTGGAAGCTTTCACCAGGGTTCAGCTCCCAGCTAAAGCCAAACGGATTAATTCCTATCATAAGACGGGTGGTTCCATGTGACTCCACTTCTGCCTGAGCCAGAAAATTACCGCTGTAAATCAAGCTGCAGCCAATGGCTTCTCCCTGAAATTCGTCAGCCGAAGGGCGTTTTAAAATAATGAACGGATTCTGCTCATGGGAAGAATGTCCCCGGGTGCTGTCAATCGCCTGAATGCCATACTCAAGCCTGCGTGTGTGGAGTGCGCGCTCTCTCGCCCATGCCCCAGAAAACTGCATCCACTCATAATCGTGGTCAGGAAGATCCAGGCAAAGACTCATCGCGGTCTGAACCTGTACAGAAATGTCTCCCTGATTGGAAATAGAAGCACTTCGGGCAATGACACCGCCCTCGACAAATATTGTATATAAAAGATGCAGCTCCAGATTAGTATGGGTATCTTTTAACGTAATAATAAGAGTTTCAGCTTCCCCGTCCTGTTCAGTATAAGTAGCGGGAAGTCCCGGCAGTTTTGGCTTTCCGGATGTAACCTGATATCCAGTAAATTGAAAATCTGAATAGGTACTTCCATCATTCTGGAGAATCTCTACTGCCGGATGCCGGTAATCACCGCTTCCGTAAGTACCGTACTCCAGCTTAATATGTCCAAGTGAAAAGGTGCGATCGTTTTCATAGAGATAAGATGCCATGTCTCTGGGAGCTAATTCAAGAAGGTATGAGAAATCTTCCTTGTCACGAATCTTTTTCCCATAATACAGCTGTCCCATATGTCCGTTTGGAAGAACCATCATGATATAGCTGATGGTCTGGTTATATAAATGAAATATCTTCGATGATTCGTGATATACAATACTCATATCCTTATTTCCTCCTGTTCATCTGTCGCTTGTCATTTAATCAGATATAGACTGCTTGCTAAACTTTATTCTACCAGAAAATAGATTAAATGAACAGACTACGGACAGGAATATGGAAAATTCTATAAATTTGATTCTGTCTCTGTTATCGGTTGTGTGTACGTGTATGTGAACGGTAACGATTTATTTATAATAACGAATGGTCAGGTAATGCCCTGCGTCAATATGGTCATCCGAAAGACTGTTCATCTGGCGCAGCTCCCGTACATACTCTTCAACTGACTCCTCCGAATCTGCACAATATGTCTGAGCAATGCTCCAGAGCGTATCTCCATCTTTCAGATGAATACTGGTATAGTACTTTTCCGGTCTAGTATCTGCTTCTTCCTCAGCCATCACATACATCAGACTCCGTCCAAAAAAGCCCGAAAGCAGCATGATGAAAACAACAGCTAAAACCATAACACCTTTTTTCAACGTATACATTTGCAATCTTCTCCTCTCGTGTTTTGTTGGAATCGTCTTTTTGTATTCAAATCTGTTCTTAAAGAATGAGAAGAGATTTGAATATTATAAAAATGTCAGGAACATTTGTTCTGTATGATTACATTATACGATACGAACAAATGTTTGTCAATGATTTTGAAAGAAAAAAACAAACATTTGTTCGCAGTTTGCTACTGTTCCCGCATACGTGCCCAGTAACGAAATTTTCCGTGTCTTCGCATTTAAATACGGCAAATTTCTGTTGCCACCACCTTTTCTTACGGTATTTTCGGTTTCAAAAGTGACGTAAGAAAACGCGGCTTTGCTCGTAAGCAGCAGACACCTGCTCCCTATAAAAATCTAAATACTTTAGGTATATAGATTTTATAGGAAATCATACATATTGCACAAAACTGCGCTGCTATTTCTGGCAAATATGACCACAAAAGTCGATGAAACTATTCGCGAAAGCATCCTTTCACGAATAGTTGATATTTTCATTCCTATTTTTACTATCAAAATCATAATCTATGTATAACAATAATTATGTATAACATATATATAACATATCACAGAATCAGATTGACGCCCTTGTGGTTTCATGATAATCTATATACATAAAATAAAGTATGACGCAATTTGAAATTTCAGTTTAAATCGAACGTTATAAGACTTGGCGCATGATCTTTGCAAAGCACTTCTTTGAAATCAGTTTGATAAGCAGAGTATTATCTCGCGTAACTGTCTACATGAGTATGAACAGTTACCACCTCGCAGCAAGAATGTCAGGGTATTAAACAAACAGGTAACTGTTCAGTACCTTCACAGTCACACGCAAAAATCCATTAAAAATTACCTACGGCAATGGGATTTTTGCCTGCTGACCCATGTTTTCGTACGGTCAGCGCAGTAAATGCGCAGACCTACTGAATAGTTGCATAAACAGTTACAAAAAAATAGATTGGAGAATATAGAATATGGGAGAAATTAAACAGGCAAACTTTCGAATCGATTCCGATACAGCGGATGCTTTCCGTGCATTTTGCGAACAAAAAGGAATGAACCAGGCCCAGGGCTTTGATCATGTGATGCAGGTGTTTGAGTTAAATCAAGCCAAATCCTCAATTCCGGGGAGAAGTGTCGAGATTGAGGAGTTTGAAACCATGGTTAAGTCCATCACCTCCGCATATCTGTATAGCTTGGAATTGAACCAGAATGCAGAAGCCAGAGCACGGGAGGAGTTCTCTTCTGAACTCCAGAGAAAAGAACTGCGCCTCACAGAGTTACAGAAAAAAGTAGAACAACTTCAAGCAGAAAAGAAAAAAATGGATGCGGAGTCCGCTTTGCTGACCAAGCAGGAACAGACACTCACCGAACAGCTAGAATCGCTCAGAAAAGGTGCTGCTGACCAGGAGCAGATCAACCAGATGCTGAAGGAGAAACTAGAAGAGGCACAAAATCAGCTGAAGAAAAATGAACATTCAAAAGAATCAGAAGAAATGCTTAAGAATGAGCTTTTACAATGCAAACAGGAGCTTCATGATACGGTACTTGCTCTCTCTCACTCTCAGAAGGAACAGGAGGTAAAGTCAGAGTCCTATCAGCATGCATCCGATCGGATTCTGGCACTTGAAACTGAAAATAAAGAACTACAGCAGAAACTCACAGAACTTACCCAGGAATTATCAAAACAAAAAGCGGATGCTGATATGGGGCTTCAGCAATGCAAAGCCCAGGCGGAGCTTACGATGGAGCGCGCACTATTCAAAAAAGAACGGGAAATGCAGGAACTTCTTCGTCAGGCAGACAAAGAAAATGCCCGTCTGGAAGTGCTGCTTGAGCAGGCAAGAGAACAGCTTAAAAAAGAAAACATTGATAAAGACGAACAATAGTTTGCATTTTGCCCGAACATATGTTACTATATATAATATAATAAGGGCTTACTATAGGCCAAACCTTTCAGTGATTCAGCTGCTGGTCCCATCAGGTGGGCGTTCGACTTATATCCTGCCAGAATCACTGTATATCCGATATTAAAAACATTTTATATACTTCATCGACAGGAGGAATCTATATGGCACAGGGACGTATTACAGATAAACAGAAAGAGATCTTGGAATTTATTAAAGCATGCATTTTAAAGAAAGGTTATCCGCCGACGGTACGTGAAATTTGTGAAAAGGTACAGCTTAAGTCTACCTCTTCTGTCCACTCTCATCTGGAACAGCTTGAGAAGAACGGATATATTCACCGGGATCCGACGAAACCGAGAGCCATCGAGATCGTTGATGACACCTTTAACCTGTCCCGCCGCGAACTGGTAAATGTACCCCTTATCGGTACTGTGGCAGCCGGTGCGCCGATTCTGGCTGATGAGAATGTGGAGAACTATTTCCCGATTCCGGCAGAACTGCTTCCGAACAGCGAAACTTTTATGCTGAAGGTCCGCGGCAATAGTATGATCGATGTGGGCATCTATGACGGAGATCGTGTTATCGTGGAACAGACCAGTGTCGCAGAGAATGGCGAGATCGTGGTTGCACTCATCGATGATTCAGCTACCGTTAAGCGTTTCTTCAAGGAGAACGGTCACTATCGTCTCCAGCCGGAGAATGCAACCATGGATCCGATTATTGTGGATAAAGTACAGATTCTTGGGAAAGTAATCGGCCTGTTGCGCCTTATGCGGTAACACATTGGTTTGCTGTCGCTTACCTTTCATGTATTATCTGAAAATGGCAGAAGCATTATGTGACAAAATTTAACTCAAAAGCTCTATTCGTTGACGTCCGGAGATACGGTACGCTCAATTTTATAGAATAGAGCTTTTTTGTTCGTATGATTCATTTTTGCAATATGCTTCTTTCGGTGATTAAACCGGTGCATACCGCTCAAAAAGCCAGTCTTCCAGTGCATTTAAGTTATCATCGGAATGTTCTACTTCCCGGGCATATCTCCAGGAGATTTCTTCCACATCCTTCATGGAAAGTTTCTTTCCATTTTCCAGCCATCGGACCATCAGAAATTCCTGTATCCAGCGGACAGAGAACAATGCCAGTTCCATCTTGGAACAGACCATATCGTCGTAGACAGCCCCGCAAAAATAGGTATAGACAAAAAACATTAAAAGCTGCTCACCCAGATTTTTCCATTCTTCTTTGTGACTTCCTAAACTTCCATATGCCTTATGAAATTCTTCGCAAATTTTATGATAGGTTTCCTCGCTTCCCTGATACAGCCACTTTTCAGCACCATCCAGCACATCATCCCATTCCGGACGCAGGCGTTCCAGACCGCGTAGTACCTGCAATTCTTCTATCTGGCGTGCCCACCGATGGAGAGATGCTGCATCAATGCCTTTTTCAGCAAGACTTTCTGATACAAATTCCTGGAGTTTTTTTCTCTGATGATGAGCTTCACAGTTTCGCAGAAGTTCATCAATTTCATATTCCTTCTGCTCTTCCACCCGGATCTGATATTGTTCTGTCAGCTGTTCGGATGCCGACATTCGGAGTGTCAGAGGAAGGGATCGATCCTGTAAAATCGAAAACAGAACATCTCTTGTATCTTCCAACTGGGAAAACATCATAAAATCGAATTCTTCAAAATCGTCCTCCAAATCGTCCTCTTCTTCCAGAAAACGGACCGGTTCTTTACAGGAAAGAATGATTCTAGCCGCCTCCGGACAGGACAGGGAAAGAGATAATTCCCGAAGTCCCTCGTATTCTTCCGTATGTCTCGGGTACATCCGGCAGGTATCACAAAGAGAATCTGGTCCCAGTGCTTTATAAAGATCGCAGAGATTTTCTTCATTTAAAAATGCACAGCGCCGATTGTTCTGGTAAAAACATTCTTCATCCCAGTCAATAGAATTGCGTAATCGCGTTCCGAACTCGCTCTTTTCATTTCCATATCGCTCCAGAGAGGTTTCATCAATCATGATCTGCCATCCGGCACAGCAGCTATCCGGACAATCTCCTGCTGTACAGACAAATTTATCATAGTAATGTGGTTTTAAATATCGCATTTATTTTCCTTCTTTCTTTTTATATAGATCCAGGCACATAAGGCAGTAAAAATAACAGCCGCAGCAATCCATACCGACCATACCGGAATCGGACAGACTCTTGCGTTCATCATGTTCAGTCCCTGATGAAGTGTGAAAGCACCAAATATGGAAAAAATAACAAATGCCAGTGTATTCAGCAGCCCATCGGGAGTTTTGCTCTTTAAAAGATATCCAACCAGCATTCCAAGAATATCCGCTGCAAAAAGACCCAGAGAGCATCCAATCCATACAACAAAGGCTGATTTCATGCCTTCATTGGCTCCGAACGTGATGGCTGTAAGCTGAGTTTTATCTCCCAGTTCTGCCACAAAAAATGTACAAAAAACAGCTAAGGGTGCGAACTGAATCTTTGATTTACCGCCCTCCTCCTCTTCTTCGTCATCATCACCGGCAAGAGTCGATGCGGCGAAATACAGAAATGCAAGTGCTGCAATCATCTTAATAAGCCAGTCAGGAATAAATTCACTGACAAGTCCGCCCGCCAGAACCGCAAGACCATTCAGAACAAGAATCGCCGCCGCAGTTCCTAGTATAATATCTCTCAACTTATATTTTGAAGTGAGAGCAATCAGCATAAGCTGGGTTTTATCGCCCATCTCTGCGATAAATTCTGTAAAAAACACTTTAAAAAACAGCATCATTTTTCATTTCCTCCTAGATGTAATGCATGTTCCCTCACCGCTCACTGTCGATTATGATGTCCTCCCTTTTTTGCATCAATGCACAAAAGAAAAACTCATGTATATCAACTGACAGCTATGCATGATACAAAAACTGTCGTCCATCGATATACATGAGTCTCATTATTTAAGATTTGCCAGATTATACAGTTGCTATAATCAGAATGTTGACAAACCACACTTTCGCGCTAACTACTCCCTCATAGGATATTAAATTACTTGATAAATATTATCAAATAAAGAATGACTTGTCAACGAAATTTAATGCTTCTGCAGTGTCAATTAACTTATTTTTTCTTACCGGCTCGTAAAATTCGATGTTGTCAAGGTAAAAACAGGTAGTGGTACTAATAGCGGTTTTATCAGATGTTTCAGAACTGCCCATCTCACCCAACCTTCACCAAACGTGCTGGTGCCGGGGATAAGTATGGCACATTTATCCCTAAAACTTGATATAAGTCATCATTAAACATAATCCACTTCCTGGCGAATTAATCATGAGCACAGACTTTTCCGCCTGTGCTCATAGTTTTGTCTTCCGTTACCTATACGGAGTATAAATCGACTTTTTACCGTACGTATTCTGCGGTATAATGCAAATAGATTAATCCCAAAAACAAGGAGAGGTTGCAAATGAAAACACCTAAATTTCTTGAGAATACAGCTTTATCGTCATCATACTATGAGATTCCAAATCCATATCAGAATACTCCGTCCACCGGAATCGAGCTGCTTGCTCTGTTCAAATACGCACGGTCACAAAATAAGAAACTCGATAAACTGGATCGCAAAGAAGTATCCAGATTTCGCCTGCAGAAATAAAATTTCGCTGTTCAATCTACCACAGCCGTGATAGAATGGAAACAAGTGTTTCGGGATGGTACAGAATCATGGAGGGATGCAAATGGAACCGATGTATTTGTCAATCCGGCCCGTGGAAACCGGGAAGCGGATCAAGCAGCTTCTTTCAGAGCAGAACTATACGATCCGCGAGATCCAAGGCGCCTTCGGCTTTGAGAACCCACAGGCAATCTACAAATGGATTGCCGGAAAATCCCTGCCGAGCCTGGACAACTTTATCATTCTCAGCAGACTGTTACATACCAGCATTGAAAATATCCTCGTCATTGACGGGGATATTCCTCATTTATGGGGCGGTTTAAACCAGCGGTTCAATGACATCTTCCTTCTCCCGCCTTATAATCGTGTCATAAGGAATTGATACGAAGGAGGCGAACACACATCATGAAAATGACTTCGGCTTATGCCAATAAACTGCTCAAAAATCTGGCGGACGAGAAATCCTACTGGGAAGCCAAGGAAGCTGCATCCCGCACTTACGTTGCCGCCGTTGGTGAGGAACCGGTTATCCCGGATTATGACTACTCCACTGTTTCTGCGACATTGAAAGAGATCGACCGTAAAACCGTCATCATCAAACACGCTCTGAATCTGACCAACGCCACCGCAAAGATCCCGGTCGGAGACACGGAAATGAGCGTTGACAGCATCCTGGTAAGAATGGCACAGCTCAACTCCCGCAAAGCGACCCTGGATGCCATGCGGAAATGTCTTCCGAAAATGAGGGAATCTTCTCACGCATTCAGCTCCAGAAATGCCGTTCCGGAATATCGCTACACCAATTATGATCCGGAACTGGTAAAACAGGATTATGAACGCATTTCCGGCGAGATCATGAAAATGCAGATTGCCCTTGACCGGTACAATCAGACGTTCCTGTTCGAAGCGGACATTTAAAGATATTTTCCGTACAGGGTCTTTAAAAATGCAGATGGGATTGTTAACGTTCAGTGATATGGATCATTTTGTTATTTTTTATCCGTTGTTTCTTTCGGTTCATGGTACGCTAATTCAGCGAATATCAATGGTAAATAATCCCCCTGTAGAAAACCCGTGAGCGATCACACCGGTGCCGGGTACGGTTTCAGGCACCACGCTGCGGAATGCAAATTTCGCAGCCTTTTCCTTATAGACAGCTATCACAAAGGAGGATTCCATGAAAAACTTCCAGAGACTCGACGGTCTGTCCATCCTGTCCGTCCAATATATGTATATTGATCATAAAGACTACCTTGCGGATTCCCTGCTCGCACAGAACCATGTTTCCGTTCGGTTCGGAAACGAATTTTCACGGGACGATTCCCCGTACCGCATCATTCTCTGCAAAGTCAGAAAGAAAGACACGGCGGAATTTGAGAAATCCATGGAATTGCTGTGCAACAAGATGTTGCTTTTCGGACACAACGATTACACGGAATTCTGCAACAGCATCATGGAAACACTGGAGCAGAATCGAGGTGCTGCATGAAGAAATCATTTGTCCCGATCAGCAAACAGAGTAAGAAAGCACAAAAAGCATACCATTCCTTACAGCGTTCCACCTGGGGCATCCTGAACCCGGCAACGCGGACCATGCCAAACGGCAGGGCATACAACCGGAAAAAGCAGAAAGCAAACGACAGAAGCGGCAGAGAATCATCCTTCGACTCCCCGCCGCTTTCTTTTTGCCCGTCCATGCCTATCAATCCCACAGGTTCCGGAAATATTTCATCATAAGCCCCATTCCCTGCTTCAGACACCGGTCCCGGTACTCACGCAATTCATTCTCAGCCGCCAGCCACTTTTCAGAGATCTCCGCATATTCCGGCACATCGCTCATCATATACAGACGATGTGTATGCTCCTGATTTTCTCTCGCAATCTCCTCTTCCGTCTTTAGTTTTTCTCCGAACATGCCGTATTTTGCTGTAAATTCTTCCTGTGCCAGGTCATGTTCCTTCTCATACGGATTCTTCTTTCTGCACATATCCTCATTCGCTTCCCGGAACAAAAATTCCATTCTTCCCAGAATACGGTCCCATTTCCGGATGTTTTCTTCCTCCGGTCCCTCAAAGGAACCTGGGTAACCATGGCCGTTGACACGAAGGTCATGAATCATGTTCGGAACAACCGTAAGGAACCATTGGTCAATCGACCAGGTGTCACGGTAACAGTATCCATAACGCAGTCTCTGGTAAATGCAGATGATATCTTCTTTCCATATGGAAATCCTTTCCCATAATGATTCTCTCTTCCGGTGTGACAGGAAAACGGAACATGCTTCCTTCCGTCTCTTTCTGTTTTCTTTCGGACTCATTCGCTTTGCAATTCGTTTTGCAGTATCCATGAACAGTTTCTCCTTTCCCGTAGCGTACCTGATACGACAGTTATAGCACGGCATAGGAAAGACTGCATTGAACCAATGGTTTAATTTTCGGCAGGAAAAGAAAAAGTGCAAGCTGCGTGCCTGCACTTTCCTATTTTTCTTCTACCATTCTGATGAATCAACAGCCCCAACTTCCGGCTTTTTCATTCCTGTAAATCCTGAATATAAGACATCAGATCATCATACTGTGAAGATGACATTTCGCCGTCATCGTATAATTCCTGTATATGAGCAGACAGTTCATCAATGTCATACTCTTCCATTTCTCCATTCACAATATCAACAATCTGGTCTTTCAGTTCTTTGTATTCCCTGCAATAGATATGACTGTCGTACATACATGCCTCCTTCTGTTAACTGTGTCATTTGGATTTTTCATTCAGATATTTTGCATCCATAGTTGCTTTAACCCATGTTTTGTGTAGCTTTTTCGCAACATAGTATTGGAGAAAATTATCCTTCAGTTTGTATCGCCCATTTTTTATTTTCACCAGTACCGGCTTGTCCAATTTCTTATGCTCTTCATAATACTTCATAAGTTTTTCCAGTTCATAAGGATCCGGCTTCCACTGCTTATAGTTCTCAGTAACAACAATTTCTTTAAACCGAATACTCTCTATTCCAGAAAATCGTTCGCAAGACTGTTGCGTTGTTTCTTCTGGCTGCTTGGTATTTTCCTGTGGTTGCAATTCGTGCTTAATCTCAGCTTTGCCTTGAAATAAAGTTTCCTGCATTTGGTCCGCACGTTCTTCTTCTATACTCCGGGTTTTTAGGTACACTTCTTCTGCCATGCTTTCAGATTCCGCGTAATACTTGCAATGGGAAGAACCGGGACATTTCCGCAAGAAACATCCCATTTTTCCCTGATGGCATACGCCTTCCGCATAATAAATGCATCGGGCTTTGTGGCGCCTTGGATCATCTTCCTCTTTCTTTACAAAACCGACATGCCATGGTGTATCGGGCAATCGTTTCTCATCCATATATGCCTCCGGATATTGTTTAGATTACCTCATTATTAATCGGGTTCTTGATAAATTCCATGATATTAGATACCCTTGCATCTTCGAATTCATCATCCAAGCCAACTGGGCGGGTGACAAGAACTTCATACAGATATTCAAGACCGCCGCGGGCGTAGGAATGGAACAGTTCCATGTTTTCTGTATACATTTTTTCTGACTTCGGGTTTGTATCAAATGCCATTCTTGCTTTTTCGGCTGGATCCAAACCTCGGCTGTCATCCAGAAGCAGAATCACCTGCATGATCGTGTAGAATCTCGTATAATTACTTGCTACTTGATCCAGCTGAATGGTTCTCTTATCTGAGGACATCTTATCGTCTGCGAGACGTCTGTTTTTACGAAAGCCAATGATGACCGCTACAGCATATAAATCCAACAGTTTGGAGAATTTTGATTTATCCTCAATCTTATTCTGAACCCACATAGCATCTGCATAACGTGCAAAACGACCATTTAATACAATCGGATCTGTTTTAAAGTAATCATAAGTCTTTTCATTTGAAGTTTTCGTTTTTCCGGTCATTATAATTCACCTCCCGCATTCGGAACGATCGTGGAATTATTGGCTGCTGCTTCTTTCGAAACCCTGTAACAGTATTCCGGTAATGCACGTTCCTTTAAGCCGGAAGCTTCCCAATCTTTATCCAGCATAAAAATAATAACCTGCTCTGCAAATTCCGGAAGTTTCTTCGCGATCAGACCAATGTTTTCGTTACTCAGGTTAGAAAACGGAGCATCAAGCACTAACGGAAGTCTGACGGCACCACTGTTCTTTTCCTTCTCAGAGAGCCGTCTGCGGTTTGCCAGCTCCAGGATGCTGACAATGTAAGTAAAGTTTACAGCGATCATCTCACCGACGGAAAGATTTTTCTCTTCGATGTCAGAAAGTCCACTCATGGAGCGATAATACATATGTATTTTATAATCCTTTTCCAAGCAGGCGTATTTTTCCTTGCTGTTAAACATACGTTCAAAGTTCTCTGCAATGATTTCGTTCAATTCTCTTAAGGTCGGTTTTTCCGCTCTATCAACATCTTGCGCTGCTCTGAAATAGACGGCCTTGGCATATTCTATCGCAAGATAATACGGTTTGTTCTGAGCATCCTGTTTTTCCAATAATTCCAGTTGTTTCCGAAAACTATCAATGTTCTGCCGATAGGAATTAATTTTACCAGCAGCCTCTCCTTTTTTCGTCTGAGCATTTGCCAGATTGTTCTTAGCTCGCTTATACTGTTTCCGTACTTCTTCCAGATTCCGCGTACGATCAATACGACGTTCCAGATCATTATACTCATCAGTATCTTTATCAATCTCTGTCTGATATGATTCAAACTCTTCTGCTTTTTCATGAAGCGATGAAATCAAATCGGAAGAACTTTGCTGCCATTCACTCAAACGTGCTCGCAAATTTTTTGCAGGACCGCCAATCTTATTTGGGTATACTTCCTCGCGCAATTTAAGCAGTGCCTGATAGTGTGGATGATCCGGAAGCAGCTTTTCGCCGCAAAGGCATGTGCCTGTCTCTAAAAGCCAATCAATCGTATCGGATGTAACACCCGGAATATCCTTTCCTTCCAGATCTACCTGACTCAAAACTTTTTCTACACTCGGAAGCAGTTCAGAAACCAACAGTTTATCTGCGGTACTGAATTCTTTGATGAAACTGGAAAAATACCCATTTCTATGCCGAGTATTGACTTCAATTCGGTCTTTTAGATTTTTTAAACGCTGCTGTTCTTTTTCAGCAGACGGATTGCTTTCTAAAATTTTTTCGTATTCTTCAATATCCTTTTGAGCCACGACCATATCCTGTTCGCATTGACTAATAACATTTTCTTCATTTTGAATGGAACGCTCTAACTGTTCAATACGGTTCTGATACGTTTGTGATTCCGAAGAGGTTGGCTTAATCTTTTTGTTCAATTTCTGTATTACGGAAGATTTATAGTCACCGTTTCCGTCCTTCAAATGCTCTTTTAATTTCAAAATGGAAGTAATGCCAAGAATTGTGTTGATGGATTTTTTGATATCTTCCGTTTTGTTATTTTTATCATTCCAACGCTCACCATCGAAGAAAAAGTAATTAGATAACTTCTCTGGGAAAAATTCATTGATTTTAGACTGAACATATCCACTGCGGTAATCGTTGATTTTATCGTCAATGATGCCTTTTTCTGTCGGCACACCGTTCTTACTGATCAGCATGGTCAGCTTTGCATCTGCCACCGGTACGACATCATGGCTGTAAGGGTTGGTCGGCGGACGTTTAAACGACTGTCTTCTGACGAACTTATATTCAAATTCATTCGCATCAACTTTATCAGACATCGTAATTTCAACCAAAACTTCTCCCGTTCCCTGATTTCCCATTTCTGCAATGACTTCTTTATTGGGCAGCACGGCTTTTTCCTTTGATTCATAATTTGTTGAGATGATTTCGCCATAAAGTCCCCAGCGGAATGCCTGGGCAATCGTTGTTTTTCCAACCGTGTTGTTTCCAAGAATCGCTGTGACATTCATTTTATCATCGGTTGAAAAACGAATCGTATTTTTGCCTTTATATCTCATGAAATTAACAAGCGTAATTTCTTTAAATTTCAAATTTCGTTCACCTCTTCCTTCGCCTTTTTGACCAGATGATTTACAATACGATCAACCATCTGTTTATCATCGAATTCACCGGTATGGTCATTCTGCCACTCAGCTTTTCTTAAAGTCTGGTACAAACTTTCCACTTTTTTCAAATCAACTGACTCACTCATCGTATTCCTCCTCCATCTTCTGCATTTCTTCTTCAATATCCAGATAAACATCATAGGCCCGCATGATCTCATTCATCATACCATCTGCCTGAGCCGGGTTATCTGACAGTTTGCCGAACTCATGGATCCTTGCCATCTCTCCTATGATAATATTTCGATCTGCCTCAAAATCAAGATGACTGGCACAAGACAACTCTCTTGGTAGAGTGACAAAATCATAGATTTCTGCATAATCTTTATTCGGGCTCCTTCTAAGGAGCCGCCCTCGTCTCTGGATGAATTCTCTCGGATTTCTGGTACTTGCCATGATAAATGCAGTGCGGATTGATGGAATGTTGACACCTTCATCCAAACATTTAATGGCTGTTACTACTTGAAGTAGCCCATCCTGAAACAGACTTTTAATTTCCTGTCGTTCTCTCAAATCTTCTTCTGCGGTAAATCGTCTGGCTGTCATACGTAGCTCATTGCGTATCTTTGTTGTTACCCCATCAATCTGACGTTCAATATCGCCTGTTTCTTCATCCTCCATGGATGTTGCCCCGCAATATACAAGAATGTGTCCATCGTTCTTATACTTCTGCATAAGGGAAATCAGAAGATCCGGTTTATTTCTTGCTCCGGCCAGTACACGAGAACGCTTGAAAAGAAGTAATTCTCCCTCTTTTGAGATTTTGAGCTTTCCGTTTTCTTCAATCACAAACTTTTTCAGTTTTTCTGTCAGAGACTGGTATTCACGCAGCTCGTCCGATTCCAAATAAACCGGTACAGGGAAATATCGGTACTTCGTCAAGGCTCCATCCTTGATTGCCTGCTCCACATCGTACTCGATGCATTTTTCTCCGAAATAATCAAGAAGCATCTGTGTTCCTTTTTTATCACGGTACCGTTCGATTGTAGCCGACAATGCAATCCGGTTATTGATGTTTTCCGGCAGACAGGCAGATAGACTTTTTGCTCCGAAATTGTGAGCTTCATCGATAATAAGCAAAACATTCTGCTCTTTCTTTAGACGCGTTACAATCTGTTGGATCGCTTCTCCCGAAAATGTATCATTGGTTGTGATGCAGACAAACGGTTCTCCATAATTACGAAATCGTTTATAGGACCGTACCAGATCTTCTTTCCAATGTCGGTTTTTGGATTGTGAATGTGCAATGATCGGAGAAGGCCCCCAGTTGATCTCGTCCTCTTCCCACTGTCCGACTAAGTGAATCTGCGGACAAACAATAAATACAGCAAGTTGTTCTTGCTTCTGTCTTGCCAGTGCTACCATACAAGCGAGGGCCGTGTAGGATTTTCCTGAACCCGTACACATGGCAAAGATTCCACGGCATTCAGCTCCATCCAGTTTGATACAGCTTCTTTCTGAACGTCCCGTAAGGAAACATCTTCCGGAATCTGGAACAATTCCCGCGGCTTTACAAATTCATCTTCGCAGAACTGCTTTTCGTCCGTCTGATAATCTACACAATCCCGCCTGAACTTGGAAAGTTTTTCGATGATTACGCTTGGAAACGGAACGACCCTTATTTTTTCTGTTTCATTTTCCCACATACGGTCAAAATCGCTTTCGCTGATATCAACATAATTCCGGTTCGTTTCATCCCGCCAGTCGCAGAAAACATACAATGACTCGAAATTATCGCAATATGCATTCGCAGAAGCGTTTGCGGAGCCTGTATAGGAAATCCGGTTCCCCTCTTCATCTTTGAAAACGGCAATCTTCTCATGATAAATATTGCGGTATGTATCGTTTTCCATAAATGCAAGTTTGATTTCCAAGGTTCCATTCGCAATTAATGTCGCAACCAAGTTCAGACGTTCTTCTTCAAATGCATCCACTGGATCTGTCAGACTGACATCCAATGCCTCGATCATGGCTGCTTCCCGCGTCTTATATCCAAAGCGGATTGCGTCAATATCATCTTCCTCCAGCTTCGGAGAACAAATCAGCTGAATTCTTCCTCCGTTCTTGGCAAAATCAAACAGTCCATAGGATAACTCAATCAAGGCAGAGGTCGAAAAATATCCAACCGCCCTTTTATAGATTCTGCTTTTTCGAAGAACCGGAATCAGAAAATCTCTTGGAAAATTATTGCTGTCAGAACGATATCTTAAAGCAATCGGCAATTCAGTAAACCCCATACAGACACCGCCCTTCTTATTTCCAGTTCATCAATTTATTGTTGATTGTAGTTTGCACATTTCCGTTCAGCATGTCAAAGCGATTTTCCAGTATGCTATGAATTTTATCACTTGTACTTGCTGAATCTTCGGAAACATAGCTTGTGATGTTTAATGCAGACTTTGCTCCTGGAGTGATTTTTTTAGCATAAATATCCAGAGCATCATCAGAAATTGCTTTGTTGGCTTCCTTAGTAATCAAAACAAAATTTAACGGTGAATTACAAATATGCTTCGGATCTTTTCTAATATTTGCCGTTACTTCTCCAACTTTTTTTGCGGTGCCAAGTGGAATTACATGATGTGCTTCCAAGTTTGCAGCATCTGGACTAAAGACACTGACTGTTTTATTAGAATCAAACATATCCGGATATGTCTGAGCCAGCATATACTGACACACGAAAGATATCATGACACGTTTCGGATAACGGTCTTCTGACACCTTGTCCATCAAAAGAAGGGATTTTTCCGAGAAATTTGTCATGGAAAATACATTCTTCTTAATCGACTCGATCCAGTCTGTCTTCAACTGTTTCTTGACGGTTTTCAGCATATTTTTCAGGTTGTTAATAAATGTGGTATTCTGATCCTTATCATATTCTCCCGAGAATAAAACGGACCAATACCAGCCTTCTAACAGGTCATGTACATCACGGTCATAAAAGTAAGTATCCTCCAGAAATACCACTGCAATCAAAACAACCACCAGTGCGTAGTTGACTTCCTGAAGTGTTCGGATGCCACATCTGGTCTGCAGGAAAAACATGGATCGGTCAATTGCCGTAATCGTCTTTTCACAGTTCTGATCAATCTGTTCTGGTTTCAGATTGAGGATAAATCCCTTTTTGATATGATCCAGTTTGATCGTATCTGGGTTTAAATCCGGAACATAGGAATAAATGCTAAGTACATCCAAAAAAATGTCCACATACTTCGAGTTCAAGTCGTTGTTAGATGCATTGTAACAGCCAGTATTTTCTGTTGCATTATAAGTGTGGTTCTGGATCTTACTGGAAAGGATCACACGCATTTTATCTGGAAGGACCTTCTCAGGGTAGTTCTTTTGGCTCATCATCAGCTTATGCATACGGCTGGAGAAATTCTCCTTATTGACCTTTGCAACTCTCGCCATAATCAAGTCAAATGTGTTTAAGCAGACACCTCCACGGTTCAAGTTCTCATAGATGTCAATTGCCCGTGCTCGCTGCGATGCTTCGACTACAATCTGGCTTAAAAAAATGGAATTGATGCAGGAAGATAAATACTCCTTAATCTGAGAGGTCCAAATTTTGCTTCTTGCGTCTACTTCGTCATCAAATGCCTGTGTTTTGTCTAATTGGCTATAAATATTATCAGCGTCATCAGCAAAAATATATTTTGTAAACTCATCTTTTTCTGAAGTTGTTGCGTAATCTCTATATGCTGCCTTAATTTCTGAAGCGATTGCTTTTGCAACTTTTTCGATGATATCTCCAAAACGAAGTACAATGGAACTTTTATTTTTTCCGATTGGTGTTGCCATCAAAAACATTGGAATCAGGTAACCATCTCGGAACGAAGTACAATATTCGTCTAATAATGGGGTAAGCTTTTCTGCCGGATTATACGGTTTCTTATCATTCGCATTAAATGACTCTACATGAATATATTTTAATATCTGCGATGTCAAAAATGGCGGAAGATCTGTATTGGGATTTTCAATCGGGAATTCCAGATTTCCGATGCCAAACCAGTCTTCTTCTTTATCCGGACGGTCTTTCCATTTTGGAAGTTTTAAAAAGAATCTCCGTTTCAATGCCATAGGTGCGATCAGTTCACTGACTTTCGGGCAGTTGTCATGGATAATATTAGAAAAAACATTGGTAAGCACTGTCAATCTCTGCTGACCATCCAGGAGAAATTCCACCTCGCCATTGATCTGTGTCGTTGCAACTTGTTTCTTTGAGCATCCGATTACTTTGGCTGCATAATCATCCGGATCCGATTCCAGCAAAAGAATACTGCCAACTGGCATCTTACAAAGAACAGAGGCAACCAGTTGTTTCTGCTGGTCTTCATCCTTCCATACAAACTCTCTCTGAAAATCCGGGAGTAAAATCTGATTTTTTTCAATTTTGTTTATAATTTCAACTAAATTTGATTTCTGCTCCGACATATATTTTCCTCCTCTACAGACTTTCAATTGCATCTAACAACACATCCAAGTCCTCTTTTGTGTTGAATGGGCCGATGCCGACCCGTATGGTCCCGCCGTATGCGGTATCTTTCAAATACTCGTGAATATATGGAGCACAGTGATAGCCCGTGCGTACTGCAATATCAAATTCATCATCCAATATGCGACCGACATCACCGGAATCGTAGCCTTCTATAACAAAGGACACAATTCCGAGCTGTTCCTTCATGTCAAATACAGTTACCATCGGATTTTTGGAAAGCTGATTCACCAGATAATCCGTCAGTTGCTTTATGCGTTCCATGTGCTGGTTATCTTTTAGCCATTCCAGTGCCGCATGAAGCCCGGCAATTGCAACAATATTTTCACTGCCAGCTTCATATCTGCCAGGTGCGGATTCCGGCATCGATAAATTCAAGGAATCGCTTCCAGTTCCACCTGTCAGGATACACTTTAATGATACATCTTTTGACAGAATAAATCCACCTACACCAAAGGGTCCGCACAGGGTTTTGTGGCCTGCAAAGCCGATAGTATCCGCATTCATGTCATCAAAGTTTAAATCAATCAGGCCGACCGCCTGCGCTGCATCCGCAATCGTAATGGCATGATACTGTTTTGCCAGCCCAAAAAGTTCTTTTACGGGAAGTTTATAGCCGGTAACATTGCTGATTACCGTTGAAATCACGATGTCCGGGTTCTTTTCATGGAAAAGATATTCCGTTTTCTTTAAATCAATCTCAAAGTGCATTCCCAACGGAAGAACCGACACCGTGCATCCCGTCCTTTGTCTAATGGCTTCCATGGTGCGGGCAACTGCATTATGTTCATACGGAGTCATATACACCACAGTGTCTGATGTGATATCGAGTCCATTCAAAACCTGATTGAATGCCTGCGTTACCGATGGTGTCAGTACAACATCCGCTTTTCCCGTGCAATGCATGAGTTCCGTAAGCATCTTTTTTGTATCAAAAATAATCCCGGATGCCTCGCGGGCGGCTTTGTAGCCGCCACGTCCGGCGTTCACGGAAAGTGTTCTGTTTACGCGATCCATTTCCTGATAGACCGTTTCCGGCCGCGGAAAGGAGGTCGCAGCATTATCAAGATAAATCATACCATTCACCCCATTAGTTTTTTTACGAGATTCATCAGGATGCCGATCTTTTCACTGTTATCGAGAGCCCCGTATTCATCCATCATATCATCCAGTGCGCTTTGGAAGAAAACTCCGGAAGGTGACAATTCGTTCGGGTCAAAATTATAAAAATATTCCTTTGCTCCGCTTTCTCCCGGAAGCGTAATTTTTTTGCTTTGCGGTGTATCCGCTGCTTCTTCTTTTTTCTTGAGATCTGCTACCAATGTTTTTAAGGTGGATTCAAATTCGTCTTTCGTCTTATCATTCCAGTCCTCAATAAAGAAATTGGTCGCTGTTTTGGCAAGCTTCTCAATCAGATCCATGGATTTCCCGCTTATAACGTCACGGATACAATTAAAAAGGCTCTGTGATGTTGCCGGCAAAATACTATTCTTTGCTTTTTCCGGGATGTTTTCATACCATACTTTTAAGCCTTGCTGAAGATTATCATTATGCTGTAAGCCAAGTGACTTCTTGATCGCGGCGGCCACATCCTTTTTTAATCTCTCCGTATGTACATCGATGTCTTTCTTTGCTTTTTGTACTTCTTTTAATGTATCTGATAAAGAATCTGTTTCGAATATCCGTGGAATCTGCTCAAAAATCAGCTCTCTTGGGTTCGGTTCCCCGGTCAATGCTTTACGGAATAGTTTCAATTTTCTCATATCCTGTCTTGGGTAGTCTCCTACCTGGAAGGTGGTTGCTGTCTGCGGCAGTGAACGATACCACGCCTGGATAAAACATTTCAATCTTGCAAGGCGGTTCATGTTCTCGATCTCTTTGCAGTAATCGCCATAATCCGAAAACAGTTTTTCCAATCCCTCGATGTACTCCAATTTTTCAACTGTTTCCGCTTCTACATACAGATAGTGGTTATCCGGTGCTGCAACCGCATCCACAATCAGTTTCGGACTTAATGCAATCTCGGTTTTGTCATGGTAAATAACCGGCATGTCTTCTAACTGCATCAGCTGCTCTGCAATATAAATCGGGAGCACGCCGCGTCTCATTCCATAAGGAGCGCTTGTCAGCTTATTGACTAGGGTTGCAAAGGCAACTTTTTGTCCCTTGCTGTCGTGGATAAACTCTACAATTTCGTTTCTGGCTGATGCCAGGTTGCTGTCATTTTTTGTGGACTCTATGCAGGAACGATAAATGGTTGCTTCCGCACTTGTACCGGAGCTGTACTGCTCAAACATCCTTGAATGGAAAATATCATCCAGAATAATATTCCTTGCTTTGGAATACTGTGCAGTAACACTGTGGCGGTTGATCGATTCATGGTTGATCAGCGGCGTCCTGTTATAAACACGTTCCGCAACATCACTGATCACACGGTTTAAAGGCTTTTCCTTCATCTTTTCGATCCCGTCTCTTGTATAGAGCGTGGAAATCTGATCCATGGCATCTGCAATCGCCTGGTTTAAATCATTTAACAGGTTTTTCTTCCAGTTTTCCAGTTCGATGCCAGCTGCCTCATTCTCCTGCAAAAATGTTTTATCAAGTAATAATTTTTGCACAGCCAGAAGATTCTGAGCCTTCGATTTTACGTGCGGCATCTGTTCAATAATTGCTGCCATAACGGAACGGTCATTCAACTCTTCCAGGTGTTTTCTGATATTCTCCGGCTTTTCCTTATGCTGATTCAAAACAAGGAATAAATATCCGTCCGGGTGATTTTCTTTTGGCAGATAATCCATGGAAGATAATGCCATAAAGGAATCAGAATTTATGATATGCACCTGAAAATAACGGGTCATACAGTGGTCCTGATTATATTTCTTCGGCAAAATGTACTTATTCTTATTTACCCGGTTCAACACATCCGGCACATTGATCTTTGTAAACTGCTTTTTGATATCATCCGAAACAAGTTCCTGCAGGTTGGCACTGACGCTGTCATGGAAACTGTAAGTCTTTGCTTCTTTATTAAAGGCAATCAGTTTTTGCTTTATTAAGGCATCAATGGCATTTTCAATCGCTTCTTTTCCTAAACCGGTTGCCAGGTACAGATATTCCTCATTTACCGGGATATCATCAGATAAATCAACCATACGAATCACTGCCATGGTTTTCAGGATCTTTTTCGCATCCGCATCTTCCGCTTTCTCAATTGCATGTTCTGCATTGATCCATTCCCCATGTACAGCGAAGTCTTTTTCATCCGCTAAAAGCTGGGAGAAGTAATCATAAATCAGCGGTGCCCCTGCAAATGCCGTGTCCGGGCACTGCTCAACATAGGATGCCAGACTGTAGAGATCTTTACTCGTCAGGAACGTAAACAGGGTACGTTCATTCTGTGCGATTTTCTCACTCAGCTGAAGCAAAAGGCATGCCGACAATGGTGTCAACGGAAATGCTCCATTTCCTACAATGAAATCGTAACCATTTTTATCAAATAAGGAACGGAATTCCCTGATCTGATAGGAATGCTCCAGCATCTCCTGATAGGCTTTGTCGGATTTGCTCCAGTTCGCAAATTCCGATGTTTTCTGGATAGCATCCGCAATCAACTCATAGTTATTCTGGGAGGAAACAACAAATTTCTTCTCTATCAGTCGTCCCTCTACTCCCAGAAATGCATTTTTCACTTCTTTGGATAAAGCATCTCCATAAGAGCGGATTGCCTTATGAGCAACACAAGTCAAATGCAGCTGTTCTTCTTTGGAGGAATTACAAAGTTCACACAAATCCTGGAGCGTTTTCATATCCGCAGAAAATCCTTCTGCCGTATGCCCTTCGATATATTTACTGAATTCATCAAACACCACATAAATACCGTCATATCCATGCGTTGCACATAAGCGTTTGTTCACGGAGCGGTAAACGGTAAGTGCATCCTCTTCTATATCCGGATTGAACTCACTTCCCGATGTCAGTGTCGGATATACGTCTTTGAATTTTGCCAATGCTTCGTAATCGTATGCCTCAAGCCCGTTTACGACATTTTCCGGCTGATCATGGAAAGCTTTTTTGAACGCACTGTATGTATCCGGGTAATGTTTTTCCCACTGTGAAATCGTAGATAATGCCTTGGAGAAGTAATTATCCGGTACAACATCCGTGAATCCTTCCCGTTTTAACGCCTGATTCAAGCTTTTCACAAACGCCTGGGAGAGATTCCCACTGCTTGTATTTACGATAACCGGAAGCAGTTTCTTTTTGTTATAGACCTTTTCTATTTCCGCTTTCGCATCGTTATCCATCGTGCTGATCCGATTCAGCAGGAATTCCAGTTCTTCCGTATGATTACCAGACAGGATTGCAAGCAACACCAGAAGCAAATGGCTCTTTCCTTTTCCGTAAGGGCCGATCAGGATATTTGCACGTTTACCGGAAAAGGTATCCACTTCTTCCAGATACTCGGCCAGTAATTTAATGGAAGAACGAGTTGGAATATATAATTTCAGCTTACTCTCATCATTCAAATCAAGAAGCAGATTTACCGATTTTTCAAACCGGTGATCAATCCTTACTAAATCAACAAGTCTCATGAGGTAATGCCCCTTTCATAATGCTTTTCCAGAATTTTCACCTGATCCAGCTCCTTGCACTGATCCGGATAAATGATATCAAGACCCGCTGTACGGTTTACGATGATATATTTCTTTGCCTGTAAATCGTCCAGAAAATCGTTCACCATAACCCGGTTCAAATTCAGGAGCTTGCCCGGCATGTTATCGCCGTCTGTCGTATCATCAATCTGCATGCTGCCTTTTTCATTCAATTCATCAATGATCAAGAACAGAACAACCAAGGAATCCAGTTTATTCATCATAGGTCTTGATTTCACAAATTTATTTTTACCAGTCCTGGTAATGAGGCGAAGTTCTTCAAACGGACTGATGTTCTTATCTTCCGGATCATTTCCCGGATCATCCTTGCCTGAATACATGGCTAAAACTGCTGTACAGTCATCCCGAAGGGAACGTTCTGACACGGACTCTTCTCCCGTAGATTCCAGAATCAGCCTGTTTTCCATCGCGTACATTTCTTCACGTTCAAATGCCGATGTCAGCTCCATTTTATTGAAAAAGAGATTCCATGTCGTAGCCTGCTCAAAATTGCTTGCGATATTACAATGCAGGATCCAGAGTGTAAATACATCTTCGATATATGGGTCATACTTGGCGATTGCCTGTCCCAATTCAGTAAGCTGCACGCCTTTCTGAGGTACATCTTTTGTGATGCCAGCTGTCCTCATCCAATACCGGATCGCCTTTGCCATGTTAGTACCAACCCCAAGAACATCTGTACCGGAGTTCTTTGAAAAGACTCCCCTGTCTTTTTCCACTGCCTGTATTCCTTTTGTCAGCCATCCATCTCTTAAAATGAAGGATTCATGACCTTTTAATCTATACTTCCGTTTGACCATTCCATTTTCCCTCTCTTTTTCAGCGCTTGATGCACATTACTTTTCGCATGTAACATCCGCCGTCATAATGCGTGATGCAATGCCCACACCGGACACATTTATCATCTTTTATTTTGTATGAGACCAGCCCGGACCGATCCGTGATGATCTCGATCGCTCCAAATCGGCATGCGCTTTCACAGCCAAGGCATCCCATACACATCTGGTATTTCGTAATCTGATTTTTGACTTTATCCTCCACTGCCTTTAAACTGTTGCTGTGTCCGGCAGTCTTATTGAGGACGCTTACCTTTAACGTGGTCTGACCGATTTTCCCCTGCAATTTCAGCTGAAGGGTTCCGTCTTTTCCCACGACATATACTTCTCCCAGTCGCTCATTGCCAAGGGATTTGTTAATATATCCAAACGGCTTGAACAGTTCGTATAATTCCTCAGTAATCGGTCTCTGTAATTCAAAGTTCAATGTATTTTCCTGCAGAGCACATGGCTCAAAAGTCAAAACAGAGGTCTGTGCATAATCCAGCCCATTTCCTCCCTGTCTGGCTTTCCACCAACCGCCATCCACGTAAACTTCCGGATCCGGCTTTCCGATCTTCTTTGCGAAGTCAATCAGCAGTGTATGCCATTTCTCATACTGTTCCGGCATATAAATTTCCGATAAGAAACCGGACCAGGCACTGTTATTCGGACAGCACCAGCAGCCTACCCTGGTATAGCCAAGACGGTATGCGTCATTGAAATCCGTTTTGGTTGTCAAAAGATACAGCCATACATCAAAGTCCAGCCAGTCAATGATCGGAGAAACCGTCCTTTGTACTGCGATCTTCGGGCTGTCCGATTCTCGGTCGTATTTATTTCTGGAATTTGATTCACTCCTTCGGATACCGTAGAACGTAAGGATTCTCTTCTGGTTTTTAAACAATGACTGAATCTTTCTCTGGATTGCACCGGTCTTAAAAATGGTGCAGCACCATCGCATAACACGGCTAGGCGGCCCGAGCTGTTCACAAAGTTCATCAAAGTTCTTATCCTTGTTCTTGGCTGTGATCACAAGGGTCTTTGGATGCTCCGCCTTAAATCTCTTTACGTATTTCGCAGATTCTGGGAATTCCAGCGTTGTATCACCGTATAAATGCAATACCTGCTGGGTCCCCAATGCACGCAAAACAAGATCTGATACAACTGTACTGTCCTTTCCACCGCTGAAAGACACGAACATCTCAGTCAGGCTGACTCCTTCCGCCATGGTTCGGATATATTCCATTGCTTCATTGGTGATGTAGTCATAGCGGTGCCTGTTCGCGACAAGGAACTTATTGATATTTTCATTGAAAAAGTCGTATGAATTTTGCGGAGAAAGTTCATCCAGCTGTTCCCGTATTTTTTTTCGCATCCAGAAGTTTGGTCTGCTTTACGGAAAATGGAACCTTTTTCCCATTTGCATAATAAAGGTTTCCCGACGCGTTCCATACCGACGCATTTCTATATTTAAAGGGCTCTCCCAGCATGATCTCAAGTAGCAGCCGTTCTTCTGGAAATACCGGTCTTAAATCCGAACCAATCCGGTGGGCTTGCTTCCCACAGATGGGACAAATTTCATCATATAAAGGGATGTTGCAGTCATCACACCAGAAAACAGTTGTATTTTCTACCTCTGACCGGTCTCCACAAACAGGACAGGTAGATGTTTCTGTATTCAGGTTACATTTCTTACAAATATATTTAATCATTTTTCTTCTCTCTTTACGCCGTCTTCCGAATCTGTAATTTCCATAATATCTTCTACCTGACAGTTCAGGCAAAGCATATTTTTTCCAGGATGCCTGTGCTTACATTTTTGTTTTTGCCAAGCTTTGCCAGGGCATTCGTAGATATTCCGGCGGCATTACGCAAGTCCATCTTTTTCATGTTTTTATCAATAAGCAGTTTCCATAACTTGTTGTAACTGATTGCCACGTTTCCACCCTCTCCGCATATTTTGTGATTATCTGCCGTATTTTACAGTTTTGTGCGTTATGTTAATCAAGTCCATTATACAATGCGTTTGCATAAACGACAATTAGTTTTGAAGGTGGCAACAAAATTTTGCATTTTAAAAATATTGTTTGCTCTTTTCTGGTAGAATTATGGAAGATAAATTTGCATTATTGGCAAAACACTTGTCTTGCAACGGTGTACAAAGGGAACATAATAAAAAACTTAATAATGGACTGCCAATCTTACACAAAGTACCGCCCAAACGAGACTACGGGCGGTATTTTTGTATCATGGCGGAGAAAGGAGGAACTTCCCACGGGGGCTTGACTGAAAAGTTGAGCCCCTTTTTTCATGCCAAAAAACAGGAGGTAAATGCTTATGGCAGATGATAAAACCACAAAAACGCCGGAACAGCCGGTAACGGATAGCGGGCCGGGCAAGGAAACACCGCCTAATCCCCCAAAAGAGTCGGAGAAGGTTTCCGTTTCCCCGGAGCCGGAAAAAAAGACGGAACCAGAGGTAAAGACCCCACAGGTTTCTGTCTATAACTTCGCTGAAATTATGAAGGAAAAGAAAGCCGAGGAACGAGCGGCAGCTCCCGGCGTGGAAAAGCCTGACCCGGCAAAAGCGGAGAAACCGGAAAAGCAGCCGGAGGCTCCGAAAAAAGCAGAGGAAAAACCCAAAGAGCCGGAACAGCCGAAGCGCCGGGGCCGTCCCCCGAAAGCAGATAAGGACAAGGACGCAGCCTCGAAATCCAAAGCTCCCGCACAGAAAACGGAAAAGGCGGTCAAAAAGGAACCGGAGAAAAAAACGGCTCCAACGGTACAGGCCGCTCCCGCTCCGAAGGAACCCGAAAAACCGAAGGATGCTCCACGCCGGGGCAAGGAGCAGATCGTCTATATCAAGCTGAACGAACTCCACGCCTTCAAGAACCATCCCTTTGAAGTCCGGGACGATGAAGAAATGCGGGCTATGGTGTCCAGCGTTAAGGACAAGGGCGTGACCCAGCCCGCTATCGTCCGTCCCCGTGAGGATGGCGGCTATGAGATCGTGTCCGGCCACC
>NZ_QUGD01000027.1:0-37091 GCF_003478795.1 Clostridium sp. AF21-20LB
CAAAAAAAATCATCATGATTATATTTAAATCATTTATTTAATCAATTGTATCATGTTTATTTTGTTTTATCAATCCTTCCCTCCTAGAAAAATCATGTTTCTAGCCGAATGCAATTATCAATTAAAAGATGAAAAATGGTGTTTTGCTCAACCGCAAAACACCATTTTTCATCTTTTACTAGACATTCTTAAAATTTTAAACAAAACACAACCGCCGCTACTCCCAGAACCAACAATACAATTCCATATATAATTGCAAACGCTTTTCCCTTCCCCTTATTAATTAAAAAGAGAATCATTCCAAGCATCACCGCAATACAAAATGTCAGTGACAAATTCATCGCAATTATGTAAGACGGACTAATTGTCTGCCCATCAAATATACGTGAATTAATAGAAATTAACGAAAATATGGCAACTATAATTCCCATTAGCGTTAGAACGTTTCCATATATACGATGTGAAGCGCTCTCTATATTTTCTTTTATATCCTGCATCTTTTCAAAAGATTTAATATTTTTTCTATATTCCTCTTCATATTTTCCAAAATGTCTATACTCATCCTCATTCTGGAAAGATGCATTTTTTTGTTCTGCATATGTCTTTTCTGGTCGTTCTTTTAACTCTTCAAAATATATCTGTGCTATATGCATTCCCACTTTCAGAGTTATTTCATCTGCAGATATATTCTGAACACGAAGAAATGCGTATGTCGTATGCCCTGGCTGGTATTGGGGGCCATCCACCTTTAATCCCATTCTTAACAGTGAATTTTTTTCCCCTACACGCCCGGTAATATTATCTGGAATGCACAACTCTTCCTTCGTTTTTATTATAACGGTGGCACCAGGTATCAGTTTTTTCTCTGTCTCTGTTTTATCCGCAAAGCTTCCAAGTGTCAAATCATATGATATGCTATTGACGTTTTCTTCCGTGTACGCTTCTTTGATCAGCTTTCCTTCAGCAGATAATGCCTTTATATTCTTATCAACCAATATCATACAACTCACCTGCCTTTTCCTTGATTCTAATATTATATCACACCAGGATCCTTTTTCAAGGAAATTGACACGCCTATTTTTCTTTTTTTCTCAACAATCTAAGTTGTTCTATTTATACATAGCATACAAAAGAGCATAAAGTCATATGTGTGTTTTTCACATAACCCTACGCTCTTTTATCTTTCTTTGTAATGTTCAGCATCCTCACAGTTACAAAGCAATGTTTTCGTGTTGTTCCCACAGTAAATATGCAACTCTACCGCATATACTCCTGCTTCACCTTATGATCCACCACATGCCGCTTCGCCAGCTCTTTCGTCACATCCTCTACGCTGATGCCCGCGTCTGCCATCAGAACCATGGCATGATAACACAGGTCTGCCAGCTCGTAGATCGTTTCGTCCTTGTCTTTCTTCGCTGCCGCGATGATAACCTCGGTACACTCCTCGCCGACCTTCTTCAGAATCTTGTCCAGACCTTTATCAAACAGGTAAGTCGTATAGCTTCCTTCCTTCGGATTCGTCTTACGTCCCATAATGAGGTCGTAAAGTCCCTCATAGGAAAACGGCGTGATCTCCTCGTTCTGGTAAACCGGCTCAAAGAAGCAGCTCTCCGCGCCCGTATGGCACGCCGGACCTTCCTTGACTACCTCGACAATCAAGGTGTCCTTATCGCAGTCCGCATAAATACTGGAAATATGCTGCACATTCCCGCTCGTCTCACCCTTTCTCCAGAGCTCCTGACGGCTGCGGCTGTAAAAACAGGTTTTCTTCTCACGAAGGCTGATCTCCAGACTCTCCTTATTCATCCAAGCCATCATCAGAACCTTTTTGCTATAATGATCCTGCACGATCGCCGGAATCAGACCTTTCTCATTAAACTTTAACTCATCAATCTTAAACGACGGCTCTACGCCTGCAATCTCGTTGATATTCTCACTCATATTTTTATCCTGCCTTACCACATAAAATTTTAATTACATCGTAACTGTTCAGTACCTTCACAGTCACGCGCAAAATTCCATTAAAAATCGCCTACGGCAATGGGATTTTTGCCTGCTGGCCCACGTTTTCGTACGGTCAGCGCAGCGCCGACGCTCTCCTTCGTGATCCACAGGAGAACAGGCATCCAAAAACTGTAGAAAACATCGCATACGCCGGTGCTTAGTGAGGTCTTTTCGAACTTAGCACCGCTGCGTAGGCGCAAGAGCGAAAGCGTTTTTCGGAAGTTTCTGGATGCCTGTTTTCCGTCCCTCTCACGAAAAAGCACCGCCCTCAAACTTCTCACTCCCTTCGCAATTTAGGATGATTTAGATCAACCGCATCTCCACCCCATTCTCCGCCAAATACTGCTTGAGTTCCTTAATATTTACTTCCTTCCGGTGGAAAATACTCGCCGCCAGTCCCGCGTCGATCTGCGGATACTGGAAGAGGTCTAAAAAGTCTTCTTTCTTTCCCGCGCCTCCCGATGCAATAATCGGCACATCGACACGCTTCGCGATCTCCAAAAGCATCGGAATGTCAAATCCCTGCTTCACACCGTCCGTATCGATACTGTTGACCACCAGCTCGCCTGCGCCGCGTCTGACGCCGGATTCTGCCCATTCCAGCGCATCAATGCCTGTATCGACACGCCCGCCCTGCTTAAATACGTGGTATTCGTCTCCAACACGTTTAACATCCATCGAAAGCACCACACACTGATCGCCGTAGCGGTGTGCCGCCTCGGTAATAAGCTCCGGATTTTTGATCGCGCCGCTGTTGACGCTGACCTTGTCCGCGCCGCATTTTAAAACGCGGTCGAAATCATCCAGCGTGCTGATGCCGCCGCCGACCGTCAGCGGGATGAAAACCCGTTTTGCCGCCTCAGTCAGGATGTCGGTAAAGATTTTTCTTCCTTCTACACTTGCCGTAATATCATAAAATACCAGCTCATCCGCGCCGCTCTGGTTGTAAAATTCTGCCATCTCGACCGGATCCGCCACATCCTGGATTCCCTCGAAGTTGACGCCTTTCACGACACGCCCGTTCTTTACATCCAGACACGGAATAATACGTTTTGAAATCATGCCGTTCCCTCCTGATTTCTTTTTCTGATTATTCATTCGAACGATTCGAATGATTCGAATGATTTTTTTGCCGCTTTTTATACGGCGCTTCTCCTAAACGGAATATTTCAGTGCTTCCTTTAAATCAATCGCACCCAGATACAGCGCTTTTCCTAAAATCGCACCATACACCTCATTTTTCAAGATCTCAATCTCCTTGAGGCTGCTGATTCCACCGGACGCCACGATATCCAGCCCTTCAATCTGCGATAATTCTTTATAAAGCTCCAGGTTCGTTCCCTGCATCTTTCCATCGCGGGAAATATCGGTGTAAATGACCGTTTTCACTCCCGTATCGCGCAGGCGGCGGCAGAAGTCAACGCCTCTTACCTCGCTCGTCTCAAGCCACCCGTGAGTCGCCACAAAACCGTCCTTCGCGTCCACACCGACTGCAATTTTATCGCCGTATTTGCGGACCATTTCTTCGACAAATGGATAATTTGTGACCGCCACCGTGCCGAGAATCACGCGTCCGGCTCCGAGCGACAGGTATTTGTCGATGGATGCCTCGTTGCGGATGCCGCCGCCGACTTCTACAAATAATCCCGTTGTCTTAATCAGCTTCTCTATCGTGTCAAAATTTGCCAGCGCCGCGTCTTTCGCGCCGTCCAGATCGACCACATGCAGGTTTTTCGCGCCCTGCTCCTTGAATCCCAGCGCCACCTCTTCCGGCCGGTCGCTGAATACTGTCATCTGGTTATAATCGCCCTGCACCAGGCGCACCGCCTTGCCGTCCCGCAAATCAATCGCCGGAAATAGCTCCATGTCCGTTTCCTCTCCATAACTGTTTAAATCCAATCTACAAGCCTGAAAAAACAGTTACCTTTCTTGTTTTTCTATTAATTATATCTCCGAAAACGCCTTCAGAATCCGCAGTCCTACTTCCCCGCTCTTCTCCGGATGGAACTGGCAGCCCATGACATTTTCATTTGCCGCGGACGCCGTGACCGGAATGCCGTACTCCGAGGTTGCCAGCAGACTCTCATCACAATCTTTTCCATAGAAGCTGTGGACAAAGTAGACGTAATCGCCCTCTTTGCTGTATTTAAACAGTGGATGTTTCTTTCCTTTTTCCGTCAGATGCAGGCTGTTCCAGCCCATGTGCGGCACTTTTAGGTTTGCCGGAATGTCTTCTTTTAAGTCTGCCATCACGCCCGGAATCAGTCCCAGACCCTGATGCTCGCCGTATTCATAGCTTTTATCAAAGAGAAGCTGCATTCCGAGGCAGATTCCCATGATCGGTTTGCCTGCTTTTGCTTCATCCAGCAGCGGCTCTGCCATTCCGGATCCGCGCAGTTTCGCAATCGCATCGCCATACGCGCCGACGCCCGGTAAAATGATGTGATCCGCTTTTCTTAAATCTTCCGGATCGCGGCTGACTTTATTTTCCAGTCCCAGGTAACTGAGGGAGGAACTGAGGGAAAACAGGTTTCCCACGCCGTAGTCAATAATTGTTATCATTTGCAGCCTCCTATATCAATTCATGTATGTTCCCGCAGTCAACGCAGGAACCCGCTGAATCATTATAAACCTATTAAATAGATTTGTTATGCTTACTTTTATCTTAGATCATAATACCCCTTTTGTCGATGGAATCTCATCTCGGTACTTCTCGTCAATCGACACCGCCTCGCCGAGCGCGCGTCCCAGTCCCTTGAACATCGCCTCGATGATATGGTGGCTGTTTTCGCCGTGGAACATTTTAAAATGCAGCGTCATCCGGCTGTTGGAGGACAGTGCAATCATAAATTCCTTTACAAGCTCGGTATCAAAATCGCCCACTTTTTCGGTCGGAATCTCCACATCCATGACCAGATAGGAACGTCCGCTTAAATCGAGCGCCGTCATTACCAGTGTTTCATCCATCGGAAGCAGGAAACTGCCATAACGGCGGATGCCCTTTTTATCACCCAGTGCCTCTAAAATTGCCTGTCCCATGGCGATTCCGATGTCCTCTGTCGTATGATGGTAATCAACCTGCGTATCTCCGTCACATTTCAATGTGAGGTCAAACCGTCCATGTCTGGCAAAGAGCTCCAGCATATGGTTTAAAAATCCGCAGCCCGTATCGACCTGATATTTTCCCGTTCCATCTAAATCAATCGACAGGCTGATTTTCGTCTCTGCCGTGTTTCGTTCTAATGAAATCTTGCGTTCTCTTGACATTTCTGCCAGCCTTCCTTTCTTATTCACAGCTGCCCCATCTACAAAAACCATGCTGCCAGCATTTTCATACAGTTCCCACAGTAAATGCGTGAACCTATTGAATTCCAGCCTATCTTACAACTGCACTTCTCGCCGCTTCCACCAGCTTCTTCGTCTCCTCAACAAACGTTCCATCTCTTCCTCGGATCCGATGGAAATACGGACGTAATCTTTGATCCGCTCGCTGTCCCAGCGTCTTACCAGGATTCCTGCCTCGCGCAGTCCGTCAAAATAGACTTTTCCCGGCATATCGCCGCTCTTGGCAAAAATGAAGTTGGTCTTCGAATCCAGCACAGTAAATCCAAGTGCCCGGAGCGCCTCGGTCGTTTTTTCACGCGTTTTGCAGATGCGCCCGGTACATTCTTTCGTGTAGTCCCAGTCGCGCATCGCCGCCGCGCCAGCCAGAATCGACAGGCGGTTGACGTTGTACGGGTTAAAACTGTATTTGATCCGGTTCATATCCGCGATAAGTTCCGGGTTTGCGATCGCAAATCGACGCGCGCGCCGGCTAAGCTGCGGGATTTGGAAAAGGTCTGGATAATCACCAGATTTTCGTATTTCGGAAGCAGTGATACACAGGATTCTCCGCCGAAATCCACATATGCCTCATCCACCATCACGACGCGGTCCGGATTGGATGCCGCCACTTCCTCAATCGCAGAGAGCGGCAGGTTCATCCCCGTCGGGGCGTTCGGATTGGCAATGATCACGTTATTTCCGCAATTTTTATATGGCTCAATATTTAAGGTAAAATCTTCCTCCAGCGGAACTACCCTGAACGGAATGCCATAGAGACCGCACAGCGCCGGATAGAAGCCATAGGTCAGATCCGCAAACTGCAGCGGTGCTTCCGAATCGCAGAAGGCCCGGAATGCAAATCCCAGGATCTCATCGGAGCCATTGCCTGCGATGACCTGATTGGTTCCGACTCTGTAGTGAGCGGCGATCGCCTCGATCAGCACGCGCTCCTCCGGATCCGAGTAGAGACGAGGTTCGCCAGTTCCGGCGGCATAATCTGAGCCACTTTTTCCGCCATTTTTCCAGCTTCTGTCGCACCTGCATCACATCCACAGTCAGCCTTTTCTGCCCTGCCTGCTGCCCCCGCAGTGCCACAACCAGCCGCAATTTCCTCATACCCCGCCAGAATCGCCTCCGCAACCTTCGGGCTCGGTGGATACGGGCATTCATTGGTGTTCAGCTTGATAAATTTCCGTCCCTGTGGCTGCTCGCCCGGTGTGTACGGAAGAAGTGATTCGCTTGCTTTGCTCAAAAAACGGCTCATATCTGCCTACGCCTCCTTTTTGTCCTCTGCGGCTGCTTCGTTTGCTGCCTGTTTCTCTTTCTCTGCTTTTTCCTTCTTTTCCTGTTCTTTCTTCTTCTGGTGTTCTTCCACCGCGCCCTTCAGCTTCTCCGCCATCTCGGTGATCTGCTTGTTTTTAAACTCAAAGCTGCTCTTGTTGGCGATGAAACGGGCGCTGATCGGCAGGAACTCTTCCAGCACTTTCAGGTGATTTTCACGGATCGTGCTGCCCGACTCTACAATATCCACGATGACGTCCGAAAGTCCCAGAATCGGCGCCAGCTCAATGCTTCCGTTTAATTTAATAATGTCAATATCGCGTCCCAGCTTCGCGTAATGCTCTTTCGCAATATTCGTAAATTTCGTTGCCACGCGCACCGGTCGGTCTTTGTCCTCGACGTAATCCTCTTTTCCAGCCACGCACATCCGGCATTTTCCAAGTCCCAGATCGAGAAGCTCGTATACATCCGGGTTGCTCTCCATCAGAATGTCTTTTCCGACGATTCCGACGTCTGCCGCATGGTGCTCGACGTAGATTGCCACATCACTCGGCTTTACGAGCAGGTAGCGGACACCCGTCTGTGGGTTCTCAAACACCAGTTTTCTATTTTCGTCGTAAATACTCTTGCAGTCATATCCGACCGACGCCAGAAGCTCATACACCTGATCGCCCAGTCTTCCCTTTGGCAGTGCTATGTTTAACATCTCGCGCCCTCCTTTCCATTCTCCTGAAAGGCATTTTCCCGGTCCTCTTCCAGGGAAAGACGTCCGTCATACCGGTACAGATAGCAGTAACGCAGATCCTCCGGCACAGCTTTCTCCACCCGCACGCGCAGTCCCTGACGGCGCAGACTTTCAACCGCCTGGCACAGGCGCACTACATCGACATCCGGCTCATAGAGTACCAGCGCATCGACATCGTAGCGGATGCTCTTTTCCGGCAGGCGCTCCAGCTCTTTCAAATAGATGGCAAATCCGATCGCATCGGCTTTCTTTCCTAATTTTGCCATCATACCGTCGTACTGGCCGCCGGAAAGAACCTGGCGTGCCAGACCATCTAAGAATCCCTGGAAAATAATACCGTTATAATATTCAATGTCATTGATCATCGAGAAATCCAGCCGCACCTTGTCAAGCTGTCCGCCCAGTCCCATCGCCTCCAGAACCTCATACAGGCGGGATAAAAGTGCAACCGCCTCCTTCATTTTCGGCGTATCCGCGATCGCACCTGCCTCTGCCAGCACCCGCCCAAACTCTCCGTACAGCCCGGAAACCTTCATCAATTTCTCTGTATCGCCCTCCGGCAGTGCCAGATCCGCGCACAATTTTTCCAATCCGCTGCGGTTTTTCGTCCGAATCAGCCCTAAAATGATATCTTTCTGATCGGCATTGACCGGAAGCTCTTCCATCAGTCCCACCACGAAATCCATGTTGGAAATCTTGAGCACATAGTCCGTCTCAAAATCCGCCAGACTCTTGAGCGCCAGCGCCAGCACCTCCGCGATCACGCAGTCATCCACGCCGCCCATGCACTCCAGTCCCATCTGGCTGATCTCTTTGTAAGTGTGGCTTTCCTTGCTCTCACGGTACACACTCTCCAGATAATAGACCTTCTCGCACGTATTTTTATCTGCCTTGGTGTTCTTCGCGATGCTCAGCGTCACGTCCGGCTTGAGAGCCATCAAGCGTCCGTCCAGATCCGTAAATGTCGGCACATTTTCCCCCAGCAGGAAACTTTTATTCGCTGCATACAAACTATATTCCTCAAACCGCCCCATCCGGTACTTGCGGTATCCATAGCTCTCATAAAGACCTCTCAGGCGAAGCGTCGCCGCCTCCGCCCTCCGAGGCTCTGAATCTCTAAATTCATGCTCTATCTCCTCTCAACTGCCGCCGCAACCGCCCCGGCTCAACAAAATCCGCCGGACGATCACCCGCTCGTCTATATCCTGCCGTTATAGCTCCCATCACTTTTGTTTATCTTGCTATCATGGTAGCGTACTAAAGTGTTTTCTATATACTATCATTCCTTCTTAAAAAAAGCAACTACTTTTTTAGATACTCACACTTTAATTAAAAGAAAAACTCGGGGCGTGAAAAATGTGCGCCCCGAGTTTTTCCACCTCGACTCTATTCTTTTATAACCTTCTCCAAAATCGGCCCCAGAATCTCCATCCAAGGCGTATACGCATCCTTTTCCTCCAGATGCGTCAGCGCCATCCAGTTCAGTCCTCCCGGTGTCATTTCTCTGGCAAGGTCTTCCAGATCCCCGTCCCACGTCGCTGCCTTGCGGGACAGCGCCCCAGTAAATTCGGTGATGTATGCCCGTGCGGATGGCTCATCCAGCCCGTTTCTCTCACACCACTGGATAATGACGGTCAGAAGCATATAGTAAGCGCTCATCAGGCCCGTCGTGCTCCTAAGGATCGCGATCTGCTTCGGCGTATCGACCGGAACCGGCTTGCCGACGTGACTCATCAGATCGACTACCTCCGGGATATCCGGGTAAATCACCACCGGTCCGAAGCGGTTCGCCGCGAAGGTCAGAGGCACAACATCCGCCAGAATCTCTCTCGGTCCAAACATTTCCTCAATGCGCTTTAAGCTCAGCGTTGCAACCAGATTGATAAACTTCTTCTCCGGTCCGATATGAAGCGGTTTTAAGATATCTTCCGCCGCCTTCGGAAGGAGCGCCGCAAAGACCCAGTCCGACCGGTCCACAACTTCCTGGTTATCCGCCGCGACCGACACGATCTCCGGGTATTTCTCATGCAGCATCTGCGCCCGTTCTTTATTTCTCGGCGATACAACGATCTGCAGATTCTCCATTCCGCTCTCGCAGAATCCAGTCACGACGGACGTCGTAATGATTCCCGTTCCAATAAATCCCAGTTTCATAAACTTCTACCCTCTCTTTCTCCTCTCCGTTTACCCGAAATTTTTCCAGACGATTCCGAGCGAACTTTTCTGATAGTTACTCCCCCGATTTTATTCACATACACAGTATACAACCAAAAACACATATTTTCCAGCATCCTGCTCATATCTCGGCGCACTTTTCCGGTTTTTCATCGTAATTCCTCCCTCAACCTTCGCACCCCACTTTGATCCGGCGCCTTATTTTATCGTTCATATCCTCCTTGCCATTTTCTTTGAAATTGTCCACTTCCGCAAATAAAGCGATTGAAATAAGCCATCTTGCCCAATCTGCACAAGCAATCTCCTCATCTTTATTCAATCTTAATACGTCGTAAATCTCCCTTATCCGCTCTTAAAATCTCCAGCTATATAATATGACCATCACAGAAATAAGGAGCTGCCTTTATGCCGGACGAGATTATTCGACGAAAGCGCCGTCTTTCGTCTTTTCAAATTATCACATTGGGTTTTGCCGGGGTCATTCTACTCGGAGCGCTACTGCTGATGCTGCCGATCTCCACGACTGGAGAGAATGTAACTCCATTCAATGAAACGCTGTTTACTGCGACCTCTGCCGTCTGCGTGACAGGGCTTGTAGTACAGGATACAGGCTGCTACTGGTCAACCTTTGGGCAGGCGGTTATTCTGGCACTGATCCAAATTGGTGGTCTTGGTGTCGTAACCGTAGCAGCATCGTTTGCGCTGTTGTCCGGGCGAAAGATTTCTCTGATGCAGCGCAGCACCATGCAGGATGCAATTTCAGCACCAAAGGTCGGCGGAATCGTCCGTCTGACACGCTTCATCCTGCGAGGGACGTTTCTGATTGAGCTGCTGGGAGCGCTTGCCGTGCTGCCGGTATTCTGCCGGGACTACGGATGGCGTGGCATCTGGATGGCGGTATTTCATTCCATATCCGCTTTTTGCAATGCCGGGTTTGACATTCTTGGGACAGAAAGCAACCGCTATCCATCTCTTACCGGCTACGCGGACAGCCCGGTAATCAATATCACGATTATGCTGCTGATCGTGATCGGAGGTATTGGATTTCTGACGTGGGATGACATCTTTGAAAACAAGTGGCGGTTTCATCGCTACCGAATGCAGAGCAAGGTGATTCTGGTCACGACAGGTTTTTTAATTTTTCTGCCTGCTATGTTTTTCTTCTTTTCAGACTTTTCCGCGCTTCCCGCCGGAAACCGGCTGCTGGCATCCTTTTTTCAGTCTGTCACGCCGAGGACAGCGGGCTTCAACACGGTAAATCTTTCCATGATGTCCGGTGCATCACAGGGCGTAATGATCCTTTTGATGCTGATCGGCGGTTCTCCAGGTTCTACAGCAGGCGGTATGAAAACAACGACACTGGCGGTTCTGCTTGCCAATGCCACTGCAACCTTCCGCCAGCGCGATAGTGCCCGATTTTTCGGACGCAGAGTCGATTGCAGCGCCGTCAAGACCGCCGCGACCATTCTGACAATGTACTTGATGCTGTTCTTTGGCGGTGCTGTCTTTATCAGCGCATATGAGAATCTTCCGCTGTCTGCCTGCCTGTATGAAACGGCATCGGCGGTCGGGACGGTGGGATTGACACTTGGTATTACACCGCAGCTGCACATTCCATCGCAAATGGTGTTGATCACGCTCATGTATCTGGGCAGAGTCGGCGGTCTTACCCTTATTTATGCGACATTTTCCAGCAAAAAAGTGGGGAATGCAAAGCTGCCGCAGGAAAAAATCACGATTGGATAAGGAGTCTTTTCACATGAAAAACATTCTATTGATTGGCACAGGCCGCTTCGGACGGCATATTGCAGTACAGCTTTCTCAGCTGGGGCATCAGGTCATGGCGGTCGATACAAACGAGGAACGAATCAATGATGTGCTGCCATATGTCACCAATGCACAAATTGGCGACAGTACAAACGCGGAGTTTCTTCGCTCTCTTGGCATCGGAAATTTTGATGTCTGCATCGTAACCATCAGCGGTAACTTTCAGAACTCGCTGGAAACCACCTCGCTGCTGAAAGAGCTGGGGGCGAAGTGCGTGGTGTCGCGTGCCGAGCGTGATGTGCAGGCAAAGTTTCTGCTTCGCAACGGTGCCGACCAGGTAGTCTACCCGGAAAAACAGGTGGCAAAATGGGCAGCGATCCGATACACTGCCGACCATATTTTCGACTACATAGAGATCGACGAGCAGCACGCCATTTTTGAAGTAGAAGTTCCGGCCGGGTGGATCGGCAAAAGTGTTGGTGAACTGGATATTCGCAGAAAGTATGGCATTAACATTCTCGGCATCAAACATTCAGGAAAAATCGACGCTTCCATTACGCCGGATACGGTGCTGTCCGGGGAAATAACGATTTTAGCGTTGGGCGAATACAAAGCGCTGCAAAAGTGCTTCCGAATCTGAATGGACGGTGAGGGTATATGGAAGATAGCGTTTTGATCGCTGGGACGGCGCTAATGTTCCTGTTCGGCTGGGTTTTGATGAAACGGCTGGATCGCTTTCTGGACGAAAATCAGAAGCGCATCAAAGAATCGTCTGAACAACAGCAGGCTGAACCGTGCGTGCATCTGGTCGGAAATATTTCTCCTGACGAACTTGAGGAAACATTTTCTCAGTTTCGCAATAGTCATGCCCATGTAGAAATCGTGATCTATGATTCAGAGCAAATTTCTTTTCCGGACAACGAATCCGATTGGGCGCAGTAGAAACCTCCACATTTTGGTGCTATAATATTGTTTAAGAGGGGGTGAAAATGTGCAGAATAAAGGAAGCGAAATACCAAAAGAACATATTCTTGTGTGCCTGTCCTCGTCTCCATCCAATGAACGCATTGTACGAATGGCGTGGAAAATGGCACAGGCATTTTGCGCCAGTCTTACCGCACTCTACGTGCAGACCCCCGGAGACGCTGATATGAACGCGGAAGATACCGTCCGTTTGCAGGCGAATATGCGTCTGGGGCAGCAGCTTGGCGCAGAAATTGTCACAACGCATGGTGAAGATGTGGCGACACAGATCGCGGAATATGTGCGGCTCTCTGATGTGACCAAAATTGTGATTGGACGAAGCGGCATACAGCGGCGGCATTTCTGGAGCGAATCGACGCTGACAGAACAGCTCATTACGCTTGCACCGGAGGTAGATATTTATATTATTCCGGATGTGGAAGCCTATAAAAACTGCCGCAGAAATCAGCCGCTTACTATCCGCACGGCGTTTCCGACCGCCCGGGAACTACTTCTGACCATCGGAATTCTGGCAGTTACGACGGTCATCGGATGGATTTTTCTGCGGCTCAGCTTTGCAAATGCCAATATCATCATGGTTTACCTGCTGGGTGTGCTTCTGACTTCCACTTTTACCAGCGGATATACCTGCGGTGTGCTGTCCGCTTTTTTGAGTGTCCTCCTGTTCAATTATTTTCTGACGGAGCCCCGGCTGTCTTTGGCAGCCTATGGCAGCAAATACCCGATAACCTTTGCCGTCATGTTCGCGGCTGCACTTTTGACAAGTACACTTGCGGCCAAGCTCAAAGCCCACGCACAGCTATCCGCACGGGACGCTTATCGCACGAAGCTCCTTTTTGATATGAACAGACAGCTCCAAAAGGCGGAAACGCCGGAGGAGGTCTATCGGATGACCGCGACGCAGATACAAAAGCTCATGCAGCGAGACGTTCTGATTTACCCGGCACAGGGCAACGCTCTGCTGGATGGGAACATTTATCCGGCTGACGGAAGTAGTCCATACAGCATCCCAGATACCGACCGGGAACAGAACGTGGTTCAATGGGTCTGGCAAAACCGCAAGCGCGCCGGAGCAACGACGCAAAACTTTCCAAAAGCAAAACGGCTGTATCTTGCCATCCGTACCGGGCAGCAGATTTACGGTGTTGTCGGGATTCCGATGGAAAAGCAAACGCAGCCTGACGCATTTACATCCAGCGTTCTGTTCTCCATCCTCGGCGAGTGCTCTCTGGCGTTGGATAACCTGCGAAATGCCAGAGAAAAGGAAGAAGCTGCCGTTCTTGCAAAGAACGAACAACTTCGCGCCAATCTTTTGCGTTCGATTTCTCATGATCTCAGGACACCACTGACCTCGATTTCCGGCAACGCAGATACGCTGCTGCACAGCTATGACGTGTTGGATGAGCAGACACGGAAACAGATTTTTACGGACATTTATGACGATGCACAATGGCTGACGGGACTGGTTGAGAACTTGCTTTCCATTACGAAAATTGTAGACGGCAGCGTAAAGCTGCACCTTTCTGATCAGGTCGTGGATGACATCATATCGGAAGCACTCAGGCATATTGACCGAAGAGCGGCAGAACATCACATCGCAGTAGATTGCGGAGACGTACTGTTGCTGGCACGGATGGACGCAGGACTCATCATGCAGGTGCTCATCAATCTGGTGAATAACGCAGTCAAATATACTCCAGTTGGCTCGAACATCCGGATCACGGCAATCCCGCGAGAAAATATGGCTGAAATATGTGTCAGCGATAACGGTCCCGGTATTCCGAATGAACTGAAGGAACGTGTTTTTGAAATGTTCTTTACTGGGGGCAATCCAATTGGCGACAGCCGCCGAAGTCTTGGACTTGGACTTACGCTCTGTCAAACTATTGTCCATGCACATCATGGTGAAATGACGTTGAAAGACAATTCGCCGCATGGCTGCATCTTTTCCTTTACAATACCACTTAGTGAGGTGAACTTAAATGAATAAGCCGCTCATCCTCGTTGTAGAAGATGATACCCCGGTGCGAAATTTAATAACGATGACACTAAAAACTCACGAATATAGGTATCTTTCGGCGCAAAACGGCGCAAGTGCCGTGATGGAAGCGCTGTCTCACAACCCGGACATTGTACTGCTTGATCTGGGGCTGCCGGATATGGACGGCGTGGAAGTCATCCAAAAAATCCGGTCGTGGTCGAATATGCCGATCATTGTAATCAGCGCCAGAACAGAGGATTCCGATAAAATCGGGGCACTGGATGCTGGGGCGGATGATTATCTAACGAAGCCTTTTTCCGTGGACGAACTGTTGGCACGACTGCGGGTGACGCAGCGGAGACTGTCGATGATGAAAACAGACTCCGTGCAGGATTCTCCGATTTTTACGAATGGTGCGCTGAAAATCGACTATGCGGCAGGCTGCGCATATCTTGACGGCACAGAGCTGCACCTGACACCCATCGAATACAAGCTGCTGTGCCTGCTCTCCAAAAATGTTGGTAAGGTTCTGACACACACCTATATCACGCAGCAGATTTGGGGCAGCAGTTGGGAAAACGATATCGCTTCTCTGCGGGTGTTCATGGCGACCCTGCGCAAAAAGCTGGAACGCGGAAAAGACGGGCAGCAATACATACAAACACACATCGGAATCGGCTATCGGATGCTCCGCATCGAGTAAGTAATTCCTGAACTGAACATTCATGACTGAATGGAGTAGATTTCTTGTGGTCATTCCATTCTGCCCCAAATAAGCTGACCATCGTTGAAATAGCGAGGACTTGAAAGTCCTCGCTATTAGCATACATCGTCTTATATATTATATCTGTTTTTCCATCTTCGTTTTTGCTGCTTTCCCTACTTTCTAGCACACTCCCCATCAAGCCCCAAAAGGATTTTTAATCCATGATCCAGCTGCGGCAGAATGTACTCCAGACACTCCCGCACCGCCTTCGGACTGCCCGGCAGGTTGACGATCAGCGTGCGTTTACGGATCCCACTTGCCGCTCGGCTTAACATCGTCCGCTTTGTAAATTGTAAGCTGTATGCCCGCATCGCCTCCGGGATACCCGGAACCATCCGTTCCGCGACCGCCAGCGTCGCCTCCGGCATCACGTCGCGCGGAGAAAATCCCGTTCCGCCCGTTGTTAAGAGCAGATCGGCCTTTCCCTCATCGCAGATCTCCTTCATCGCCTCTTCCAACATCGCCTGGTCGTCCGGCAGCACTTTCTGCCAGACCACCTCATAACCAGCCTCTCTCACCATTTCTGCGATTACCGGACCACTCACGTCCTCCCGTTTTCCCGCGTACCCGGAGTCACTGGATGTAATAATTGCTGCTCTCATTGGTTTCCCACCTCTCTTTGATCTCTTTCCTACGCTTCTTCCAGAATCTCCAGATTATCTCCCTCTTTGATCACGCCGCCGTGCAGCACCTTCGTAAATACGCCCTCGCGCGGCATGATACAATCGCCCATCGCCTGGAAGATCGCGCATCCATGGTGGCATTCTTTTCCGATCTGTGTCAATTCCAGCACGACGTCGTTGCATTTAAATTTTGTCCCGATCGGGAGCGTCTTGAAATCGATTCCTTCCACGACCAGATTTTCACCGAACGCGCCGTCCTCGACTTTCGCACCACGCGCGCGGAATTCCTGAATCCGGTCATATGAAAGAAGGCTGACCTGACGGTGCCATTTGCCCGCATGGGCGTCACCCTCGATTCCATAGTCCTCGATAAGACAGACCTGATGGACATTTTTCTTCTGAACACCTTTGATTTCACTGGTACACGTTGCGATTACTTTTCCCATGATTGTTTCTCCTTTTCTTTATCCATAAATTTTCCGATTTCATATTTCATATACGATATTTCACTTGTAACATTCCGCCGGCTCACACTTTCACCGCAGAAACCATAATCCTCACAAACACCCTGCTTATCCGCCTATCTGGGACATTCCCCGGTGTTCCCGATCCGTAAATTCCGTCTTTTTCTCAAAATTATGTCCCTTCGGCTTTTCCGCAAGCGCCTGTCCGATCGCCCGGCGCAGGTCTTCATCGGTACCGCCGCCGCGCAGAATGGTCTTTAATTCTACCCCATTGTCATACTGGAGACAGGTCTTTAAGAATCCTTCTGAGGTCAGCCGGATCCGATTGCATTCGGAACAGAATTTATGGCTGACCGCGCTGATAAAACCGATCCGCCCCTGAAAGCCAGGGACTGCGAAATAATGGCACGGGCCATTTCCTGCCACGTCCCCGCACGGGGTAAAGGTTCCAAATGCCTCTTCCAGCGCATGCTTCAACGCATCTTCTTTCACAAAGGCAAACTGCGTTCCCATGCCGATCGGCATCATTTCGATGAAACGCACGTGCACGTTATGGTTTTTCGCCAGTTCCGCCACCTCTAAAAGCTTTTGCTCCTCGATCCCAAGCACCGGCACACAATTTATCTTGATCTGCATCCTGCCTTTCTGGATCGCCATCCGAAGGCCGCGTCTGACCGCTGCGATCTCATCCCGGCGTGTGAGCTGCCGGTACACCGACGCATCCAGCGTATCCAGGCTGATCGTGACTGAATCAACCCCTGCATCCGCCAGCGCATCGTACATTTCTTCTAATAAAACACCGTTCGTCGTGATCGTCAGGCTCTTGATTCCCGGAATCTGTTTTAACGCTGCTGCTAACTCCGGCAGTCTCCGGCGCACCAGCGGTTCGCCTCCGGTCAGCTTGATTTTCTGAATGCCGTTCTCTGCCAGAATCTGGCAGACCCTCTCGATCTCACCAAACCGCAGGATCTCTTCATGGGAAATGCTGCCGATGCCTTCCTCCGGCATACAGTACACACAGCGCAGGTTGCATCGGTCGGTCACGGAGATCCGGACGTAATCGATCGTTCTGCCGTATCCGTCTATCATCGCACAAATTCCCCGCTCTTTCCTCCCGATTTTGCATCGAGATGTATCTCTCCGATCTCCATCCGCTTGTCGATCGCCTTGCACATATCATAAATGGTCAGAAGAGCCACGCTGACGCCGGTCAGCGCCTCCATCTCGACGCCGGTCTTTCCTTCCAGCTTAGCAGTACAAAGTGCCTTGATCGTCAGCTCTTTTTCATCCACCTCAAAATCCACGCTGCATTTCGTGATGAGAAGTGTGTGGCACATCGGGATCAGGTGTGCGGTCTGCTTCACCGCCATGATTCCCGCCACACGCGCCACCCCCAACACATCGCCCTTGGCAACCGTTCCCTCCAGAACCGCCTTCATGACCGCTTCATTGACGTGAATCTTGCCGGATGCCGTCGCCGTCCGGCTGGTAATCTTCTTTTCCGTTACATCTACCATGATCGCATTTCCCTTTTCATCAAAATGCGTTAATTTCTCTTCCATCTGTATCCTCCTTTTCCTCTTCTTCCGGCTCCAGAAAGATTTTCTCAAACGCTGCTTCTGCTGCCGCCTGCACTGCTGCTTCCATCCGGCGGAATTTTTCTAAAAACACCTTTCCCTCCGGCGTCAGCACAGAAAATCCGCCCTTGCTTCCGCCCGTCTGGCGCTCTAAAAACTGGATTCCCAGCTGCGCCTCCGCGATCTTGAGCATTTTCCAGCCCTTGCTGTAGGAAATATCCCGGATCTGACAGGCACCGAGCATTGAACCGCTCTCAGCAACTGCCTCCAGAAAATCCGCCGTCAGCGCGCTGAAGCATTCTTCCTCGCGGCTCAGCGAAATCGACGCCCGAAATGCCAGCTCCCCGCGCTTCTGCCTGTCTTTTTCGTAGGCAAGCAGCGATTCATAGTCCATTTTCGTGTTGGTGTCCAGTAAAACACCCGGATCTTCAACCTCGATCTCCCGGACACCTTCGCCCCACGCATCCATTGCGCCGCGGAGTCCTTTTCCGCCCCGATACGTTAAGATATGTCCAAACACTTCCTTCGACAGCATGACCGGGTGTCCTTTTTTCCCCTGACAGACCGGTACTGCCATGCTTCCGGGCGCCTGCGCCATCTTCTCGATTGTGTCCGCCGTGATCATCGGCACGTCGGCAGGGAACAACAGCACCCGATCGGCTTTTTTCTGGATATGGCGCAGTCCCATGCAGATTGAGCCGTACATCTGCGATGTCTCATACCGCTTGTTTCGGATACAGACCGCACCGCGGTGTGAAATATGACGTTCCAGCACATCTGCCTGATACCCGGTCACGACGACGATCGGCGAGATCCCCGCCTGCCGGATCGTGTCGATCTCCCTCTGTATCATCGTGGTCTGCCCCATCCGGAGCATCGGCTTTAATTCTTCCATGTGCGCCGACCGCCCTGCCGCCAGGATGATCGCACCTGTTTTCCCATCTGCCATACATATCCCCTTTTCTATCATTCTAACCTTCTTTTAAAAGCATGATATCTCCCGGTGCAATTCCCAGCCGGACGCGGTCGCCGCGCTGATACTGGTTTAGTGAATCACTCTGCTTATAGTCTACCTTCCACCAGATCACCTCGCGTTCCGGTGCATTTTCTTTGTCACCCGCTGCCCCTGCGTTTTCCACCGGACGCAGCAAAATATCCCACTCAAATGGCTGGCAGAGTGTATCCACCCACTCGCACGTAAATTCATTCGCACTGCCGCGCGCCGGGTAAAACTGGTGCGCCCGGATGCCGATATAGGCATGCTCCGCGGCAACCGCTTCTTCGGTCTGAAGCGTGAGTCCCCAGTCGAGCGCCTCCACCTCATATTCGCCGATCCGCCGGATCCGGCTGAAGTTTTTACAGCCTGTCAGCCGCGCCGCAGTGACATTTTCCGGCTTCTGGAAAATCGTCCGCGTCTCCCCCTTCATCGCCACCTGTCCGCGGTTTAAGATGATGCTCTTCTCGCAGAACCGATAGACCTCGTCCCGGCTGTGGCTGACCATCAGCACATCGCCCGTGTACCCGCGGAGTACCTCGCGCACCTGGAACTGCAGTTGTTCTTTCAGATAATAATCAAGCGCCGAAAATGGCTCATCCAGCATGATCACATCCGGCTCATAGACGAGAATGCGCGCCAGCGCCACACGCTGCTGCTGTCCGCCGGAAAGCTGAGACGGATACCTTTTTTCAAGCCCTTCTAATTTAAAGAGACGGATCATGCGGGCAACTGCCTCCTGTTTTTCCTCCTTGCTGCCCGAAAGCCCCGCCGCAATGTTGGTTTCTACGGTCATATTCGGAAACAATGCATAATTTTGGAATAAATAACCGACTTTCCGCTTCTGCGGCGGCAGGTTGATGCGCTTTTCCGAATCAAAGAGCACCCTGCCATTTAACACGATCCGCCCTTCGTCCGGCGTCTCAATTCCGGCGATACACTTGAGCGTCATGCTCTTGCCGCTTCCGGAGGCGCCGAGAATGCCCATGACGCCGCCATCGGTGTTAAGCGATACGTCCAGCGAAAAGCCGGAAAATCTCTTTTTGATTACAGCCTGCAGGCTCATCGCACGCCTCCCTTCTGTGCATCCGCTTCCCTGTCCGCAAACAGTTCCACCGAAACCTTTGCATCCTGACCGCCCGCTTCCACACTGTTTTCTTTCTTTTTATGATTGCTGCGTCCGCGCATATCCCGCCGCGACAGCACATTCATCAGCACGACAACCAGGAAGGAAATCACCACGATGATCCACACATATTGGTATGCCATCGACATTTTTCCAGCCGCCACCTGTGAATAGATGGCAAGCGGCAGTGTCTGCGTCTTTCCGGCGATATTGCCCGCCAGCATCGCAGTCGCACCGAACTCGCCCAGTCCTCTTGCAAAGGCAAGGATCGCGCCGCTTAAGACGCCCGGCATCGCCGACGGCAGAATTACCTTCCAGAAAATGCGGCTCTCGGAAAATCCCAGCGTCCGAGCCGCATAGATAAGCGTCACATCGACCTGTTCAAACGCGCCCCGCGCCGCCCGGTACATAAGCGGAAATGAGATCGCCACCGCCGCGATCACCGTTGCCGCCCACGAAAATACAATCTTGACACCAAACAATTCCAGAAACAGCTGTCCGAGCGGTCGTTTTACACCGAAAATCATCAGCAGGAAGAAGCCTGCTACCGTCGGCGGCAGGACCATCGGAAGCGTCAGGATGCCGTCCAGCACCATTTTCACTTTCTCAGAGCGTGCCGATACCACCAGCCGCGCCATCCAGACTCCCAGAAAAAATGTAATAACGATCGACAGCGTTGCCGTTTTCATCGATATCCATATCGGAGACCAGTCCATCTTTCTTCCCCTCCTTTCCTATGAATCAAGTCGAACGTCCGTGAGACCCAACTCCCACTGAGACAAATTTGCTATTATTCGCCACCTAAAGAGGTGGGAGTCTTCTCGACTGAGATAAAAACTGCCGCAGAACACCTGGTTTTCAACGGACCCTGCATTCTGCGGCGGATTTTATTCCATACATGGTTCACTGTCTGTCCTTCGCTGTCCTGCTTTCTATTCACACAGTCGGCTGCATATCCCAGACAGTCATCGCTCCCGGCTTATTTATTTGCTGTGAAGCCATACTCCGCAAAGAAGGAGAGCGCATCATCGGTTCCCAGATAATCTACAAACTTCTGTGCTGCATCTTTCTTTGTGCTTGCGCTTACAACACCAACCGGATAGATAACCTTCGATACGCTTCCTTCCGGTGCATATCCGATAACCTTTACCTGGTCAAACTGATCGCTGGTGGTTGCATCGGTCAGGTATACGATACCTGCATCTGCGCTTCCGGCTGCTACCCAGCTTAAAACCTCGGTTACGTTGGTACCAAAGCTTGTCTTAGCCTCTACATCATCCCACATACCCAGGTTCTCAAAGGCTTCCTTGGCGTACTGTCCAACCGGAACACTCTCCGGATCGCCGAGTGCAATCTTCTCTGCCTTTGTGATATCCTCAAAACCGGTAATTCCCAGTGTGGAATCCTTCGGAACGATCAGGGCGATCTTATTTTCCAGAAGCTCTACGACAGAATCTGCATCAACCAGTCCCTCGTCCTCCAGCGCGTTCATCTGCTTCATCGCTGCGGAGAAGAATACGTCTGCATCCGCGCCCTCTTCGATCTGGGTCTGCAGCTTTCCTGAACTGTCAAAGGTAAAGCTCAGCTTGATGTCCGGATTCTCTTTCTCAAATGCCGGCTGAATCTTGTCTTCCATAACGTACTGAAGGCTAGCTGCTGCCGCTACCAGAATCTCCTGCTGGTCGCCGGTTGCCTCTGCTTCTGCTTCGGTCTCTTCTGTCTCAGCTGCCTCTGCCTCCGTTTCCGGTGCTGCTGTCTCAGCCGGTTTGCTGGATGAACATGCGGTCAGGGATGCTGCCGCCATCGCTGCTGCCATTACAAGTGCCCACGTTTTTCTCATATCTTGGTTTCTCCCTCATTTCACGCACACGTTTCCGGCATCCTCCTCGTTTCGATTCCTCACGCCATAGCAATGTGTTTTTTACCCTTCCGTTATTTTTGAAAAATTATAATGATATTTGCTAATCAAATAGTAGCACGTGGCACTTTTTTTGTCAATCTTCACAATGATTCTTATTGAATGCACACAGTCGTTATGTGCATTAAAAAATAACGCAGCTTTTTTCTGCATTTTCCCTTTATTCTTATGAATTTTCCAGTTTTTCTTTCCAAACCCTTCCGTCTATTTTCGTGAAATTATTATGATGATTTTTCATATATTTTATTTTTATCTTTTTATTTTTCATTTATTTGAAATTTTGTATCCAAATACACCGGTGCTTCGGTTTCCTTACCGGTCACACGGTTCCCGATCCGTGGCAAAGTCTTCCACCAGCACATCCATAATGCCGCCGCAGACCATTCCTTCATCTTCCGCTGCCTCGCCGGTCAGATCTACATGAACTACTTTGTACCTGCCGCTTCCGATCAGAGAACGTGCCTCGCCCAGCACGGCCGCCTCGCTGCAGCCGCCGCCGATGCTGCCGAGAATCCGTCCGTCCCGGTAGACAATCATCTTCGCACCTGCCCCGCGCGGGAGGATCCCTTTGATTCAATCACCGTGACCACTGCTTTCGACTCATCCGGCTCCTCTGCCAGGCGTTTCAGCACATCAAAATCCAGATCGGAACGGTTTTTCACACGTTTGTCTTCCCGATCCATGCGCTTTACCTGTATGATCTCCGCCAGAATCGAGATCGCGATCTCCTCCGGTGTCACACCGCCGATCTTTAAACCGATCGGGCTCTTTAAACGGCTCATTCGCTCTGGATCGTAACCTTCTTCCAGAAGCTCCTGTTTCACGATACCGACGCGGCGTCTCGAACCAATCATGCCGAGATACGCCGGTTCTTTTCCTTTTCCAATCATCCGCAGGCAGTCCGCATCGTGGCGGTGTCCGCGCGTAACGATACAGATATAGTCGCTCTCCTGAATCTTGAGTTCTTTGATCGCATGCCCAAAGTCATCACAGATCACCTTCTCTGCCATCGGGAATCGTCCCGGATTCGCGAAGGAAAGGCGGTCGTCCACCACAGTTACCAGGAATCCGACGCGCGCGCCAAATTCTGCCACCGGAAGAGCCACATGGCCGCCTCCGAGAATAATCAGGCGCTCTTTCGGGAAAAATGGTTCCGCCACATTCCAACTGCTTCCGGCGCGCCCACAGACCGGCTGCCCCTGTGTCAGGGCTTCTTTTCCAATCTCCGACGCCTCTGCGCCTTCTTTCAGTTCACAGCGCATATCTGCTAGATTTCCCTCTTCTCCCACAAAGCTTCTCTCGAGCGCCAGACACGGCGTCCCTTCCAGTTTTTTCAGAATCTCCCCATACAGATTCATATCACGCACTTCCTCTCTTTTATACTGCATGAGCCATCCATTTCTCATTTCGCAGTTGTGCCATCGCGGTTGCTGCCTCATCGCCTCTCTCTGGCTCGATTATTTACCAAAACCGCAGTTCGGGAAAATACAGGTTGGACAATTTAAGCACAGACCACCTGCGCCCATTTTCGCCAGATCCGCTTTTGTCACTGGCACATCTGCCATCACACGCGGCAGCACCAGATCAAAGATGGTCCTCTTCGCATACATCACGCAGCCCGGAAGTCCCATGATCGGCTTTCCGTCCTTCGTATATGCCAGCAAGAACATCGCTCCCGGAAGTACCGGCGCGCCGTAGGAGACAACCTCCGCCCCGGTCTGCTTGATCGCGCTCGGTGTCGTATCATCCGGATCGACGCTCATGCCACCGGTACAGACAACAAAATCGGCGCCTGATCCAGCCATTCCTGGATTGCCTCCGTGATTTTATCCGGATTGTCCCCTATAATCTTCTGTCCCAGAACTTCCACACCAAATTCCTGAAGCTTTTCCCGGATGACCGGGCCAAATTTATCCTCAATCCGTCCATAGAACACTTCATTTCCGGTCGTCACAATGCCCGCTTTCTTATTTTTATACGGAAGCAGCTTTAACAGCGGCTCTGAACCCGCTGCCTTCTTCGCCTCTTCCATTTTTTCTTTTTCAATTACCAGCGGGATCACACGGGTTCCGGCTAACTTATCACCTTTTTTTACCGGGAAATTCGTCCGGCGGGTCGCGATCATCATCTCCGGCAGGCTGTTGACCTTTAAGAGGCGTTCTTCATCAACCTGAAACAGACCGTCCGACTCCGCAATCAGCTCAATCTTGCCTTCCTTCGGATCGGTTGCACGCATATACTCATTCTGGCAGATGCCGCGCAGAATGTCCGCCGCCTCGTCCTCATGATATTTTGTATCGTCCTTTTCCCAGACATAAATATGATCTTTTCCAATCGAAAGCAGTACCGGGATGTCCTCCTCACGCACGATATGTCCCTTGCGGAATACGGCGTCCTTCGTCACGTCCGGAATAATCTGCGTCATGTCATGACAGAGTACCTGTCCGACTGCCTCGGTTGTTTTCATTAATTTCATATGATTTTCCTCTTTTCCTTTTTACAGTAATGCCTCCGCACGCTTTGCCAGCTGATACCGCCGTTCCACACCCGCCAGCGCCTCCGGATTATCCTTAAATTTCTCCCGTTTTGCCGCAAACCGTTCTTCGATCGTTACACGCCGTTCTCCCTGTACCTGCTTGTCCGCCAGGTACACGATCAGGCTTTCGTTCAGATATCCCAGCTTTTCTTCCGGCAGATCCATATGATCCGCAACGATATCCGCGATCCCGGTATGTCCCAGAAGCCGCAGCCATCCCGCCCCTGTCTCTGGATGTTCGGGGTATGCTTTGGCGATGTCATGAAGAAGCGCCGCCGCGTAGATTTTGTGTTTATCGATTGGGGGGCTTTTGTATGTCATCTCCACACACGTTTCCGCCCTATGCTTTAAAACTCTATCTGCCAATTCCACGGCCAGCTCCGCAACCGCCCGGCTATGGCGCACCGTCGCCTCCGGCGTGTGAAACCATGCAAGCAGACGTTCACACTCCTCTTTGTCCGGGACAGGACGTTTTCTCTCCCAATCACGCAATTTCTGAAACTCTTCCTGTGTATCCGCATCAAACGCGCAGCCCGAATCCGGCACATCCAGGGGAATCCGGCGGATTTCCGGCTGTTCACAGGCGCCTTTAAGCCCCATCGTTCCGTCATGCTGCAGCAGTTTTTCGATCACATCTGCACGGATCAGAAGCGGATGCCCCGGTGTTTTCTCATACTCCGGGAGATAGACATCCCCATCGCCCTCCGCGAACCGGTATTTTTCATATTCCAGCGTAAATGGTGTAAACAGCGGCACATCCACCGGGAAAAAGAAAATGCCATCCAGCGTCTCTTTTCCTGCCGTTTTCCGCTTTTCCTTATAATAGGAAAGCCCCAGGCAGACGGAATCAAACATTTTCGTCTCCGCATACGCCGGATTGTGGATGAAATGGATTCCCGGTCCCGCAGCCGCCGCGCGTATATCTTCCGCCCGGCGTCCGGTAATGATCGTGATTTCATGTACGCCGCACGCCCGCAGCGTCTGTATCTCACGTTCCAGGACCGTCTGGGCGCCGAGCTTCATGAGCGGTTTGAAATCCCCCATCCGCGAGGATCTCCCCGCCGCCGAGATCAAGGCGTCAAATACATAATCCTTTCTTTCATACACCTGTCCGTAGCCAAAGGGAATCTGCAGAAGTTCTGCCTTTTTCCGCTTCTCCCAGCCGCTGATCAGTGTCCGGAACCAACCCGCGTGCCCGATTACCAGAATATCGCCCCGACTCTTCATCCGGAGTTCATTCCAGGTTGTCCTGGCGCGCCCTGCACAATCTGCAAAACTCTCTCCCTGCGGCGGTCGGAAATCGTACATATCTGCCCCTCGTGCCACATACTCCGCTGGAAACTGTTCCCGGATTTCATCGAAGGAATGACCATCCCATTCCCCCATGTCAATCTCCGCCAGACCATCTACGACCTCAATCGGAATACTTCTGTCAATCACTTCCTGCAGGATCGCGGCTGACTCCCGGCAGCGCTTTAACGGGCTGGTATAAATCTTTTCAATTCTGCGTCCCGCAAATGTCTCCCCCAGCGCCTGAATCTGTGTCCGCCCTTCCTCTGAAAGCGGCAGATCCGTCCGCCCGATGCAATATTTCCGTTCATCTGGAAATTCCGGCTTCCCATGCCGGATCAAATAAATCGTCCGCATTCTATCCTTTCCTAGTGCTCGTGTTCCTCTTCTTCCCCACACTCGCAGCTGAAATCATGGCTGTGTCCAAATGGTCCCGGTCCGCCGATGTAATCGCGGATCAGCTCCAGTTTATAACGGTTCATATAGCTATATGCCTTCTGAACCGTATGCCCGCTTCCCAGATAACGGGTCACGCCCGCCTTTACCAGTATCTCAAACGGTTCTTTCTCGATCGGTCCGCAGATGACTGCCTCACAGTCATGTTCTACCACCTTCTTCGCAAATACCAGATTGTCCGGATCCTGTTTTCCATAGACATGGAAAATCTGGTTCTTGTCCGCGTCAATAATCATCAAAAACGGACTCTCCTTAAAAGTCGCCGGTACCAGTCCGTCGATCTCCTCTGTCTCTGATGCAATTGCTATGTTCATTTTTTTCTCCTTGTTCTTATCAGCTTCTTATCAAAATTTGCTGATTTTTTCAGAATTTCTCGATTATTTTTAACTTTATGATACTGCAATCAAAACTCATCGTCAAGTTTTTCATGATATTGAATTTTTCCGTTCAATTTTTGCCTGTTTTTATTTTTCTTCGATGATTAGCCGCCTTTTTCCCGAACCGATATAGGGAGAAATTTCTTTTTCTATCACTGCGACGGTCAGGCAGTTCCCAAAGTATTCCGTTAATGCTTCTTTGACATTTTTCACTCTGCTTCCTACCGCATCTGCATAACCCGCTTTCTTCATAACAGCCACCGTCAGATGCTTCTGCGCCGCATTGTAAGATGCCTGAAAATCTTCCACCTCATCCAGGGCAAATAAAAGCTCATCTAATATGTGCATGGAAAGTACTTTTCCGCCGGACAGCCGGACGCTGTCATCCAGCCGTCCCTCAACCTTATCAAGTCTGGGCTTTAAACATCCGCAGGCACACGGTTCTGCAATCATCCGCCCCAGATCGCCGGTCCGATAGCGCACAAGCGGCATTCCCCGCCGCCGAAGCGTTGTCAGAACCAGCTCGCCGTATTGCCCTTCCGGAACCGGCTGTCCCGTCTCCGGATCCAGAATCTCAATCAAAAGATCCCGGTCCCGCAGATGGTAACCCGCGCGCGCCCCACACTGTACGCCGCCGCCGTAACCAGTTTCCGTCATACCCCAGTGCGTAAAGACTCGGCAGTTCCAGGTTCTTTCCAAAAAACGCTGCACGCTGACCGGCACATAATCAGCACTTAAAAGCACTGTTTTCGGGCCAAGTCCCGGCGCATGGGCTGCCAGCGCATACATCTGGCTTGGGACACCGATCAGGCAGTCTGCCCCCTCGCCGTCCCGCGCTGCCGCTTCCATATCGTGAATCAGTCCATGAACCCTCGTCTCCACCCGGATGCGCCCCAATCCTTCTTTTAAAAGTCCTCCAATCGAAAAAAATCCCGGTCCTTCCATATAAACCGTAACCCGATCGCCTGGCTTTACCATGTACTGCATCCCTGTTTCAAAGAAATCCGCCGTCTGCATCAGATCATCTTCGGTAAAAAACAGGCGCTTCGGTGCCCCTGTACTGCCGGAGGTTTTCAGCGTGATGATCCGCGCGATCTCCTTGGCTGGAACACATAAAAATGTTTCCGGCTCCGCTTTCAGTTCCTCCGGGGTTGTGAGGGGAAGTGTCCGGAAATCCGCCCATGAAAACGAATCCGGCGCGAGCCGTACATCGGAACCTGCCATTTCCCCAAGCTGTCCCCAGACGGATGTAAATTTCTTCTGATAAAATGGACTTTTCTCCTTTACATACGAAAGTGTCCGCCATAACCCGGACGGCTGCGCCGCTGCAATAAAATAACCGCAGCCCGCTTCTTTTAAAATCTTCCGTTCCGCCCCCAGCGCCGCGCAGACGGATTCCAGATTTCCATCGAAGATCTGCTGCCCGATCCACTCCGCCAATGTTCCCGACGCGTCCTGCATCTTTGCAAGCACAAATCCCGCCTCCTCCAGCCGGTCACGGATTGTTTTAGCAGACTCCAGCCGTCCCAGCATCCCGTCTAAGAAAAGCTCTTTCTTCCGGGCATACATATCGCTCATCAAAAGCCATCCTTCCGGTTTTAACACCCGGTACACCTCCCGGAGCACCGCCGCCGGTTCCGCAGCCTTGGAACAACTGCATTCCATCAGAATGATATCTGCCGTCTGATCTGGATATGGCAGTTTCTCCGCACATCCAGTCTCTATCCAGCCAGGTTCATGCACATCCGGATTCTTATCCAGGCCGGAAATCTGCCAGCCTGGGCAATGCTCAGAAAGCCAGCGCATCGTGCCGCCAGCTCCGCAGCCGATGTCGATGACGCGAAACGGCACTGCAGGATCTATAGACTCCGTATCTGCCGCTCCCGCCTCCGGTATCTCAATTCCCGCAAACTGGAACATCTGCCTCGTCAGCGCAAATCCACCGGGACGGCAGAGACTGCACTCATTTGTATCCATTTTTTTCACCTCTCCTTTCTGCGCTTCTATTATCTGCCTCTTTCCATCGGAGACAAGTAGTATGCACAGAACGGAATCTTCTTCCCGTCTTTATACACATGCAGGCTGCACTGGCGCAGGCGCTCGATATCGAGATTACCGGCATCCTGAAACGCCATGGATGTGATCGTGAAGCCGTGGCTTTTGGCACGCTTTAAGAAATCCTCCATATTTGTTATGTCAACCGGCTCTTCTTCACAGCAGCAGGATTCTGATTCGGGCTGAGTTCCGCCACAGCAGCAGTTTCCTGGTTCTGGCTGATTTCCGCCACAGCAGCAGCTTTCTGGTTCGGGCTGAGTTCCGCCACAGCAGCAGCTTTCTGGTTCTGGCTGGATTCCGCCACAGCAGCAGCTTTCTTTTTCCGGCTGGCTTTCTCCACAGCAGCACGTCTCTTCCAAATCGCGCCGTTCCCAGCGGCGTCCGACAAATTCACGGTTCTTCTCCGCCGGATCCGGACCACAGCAGCAGCCTTCGCCCTCCGGTTCTGTCTCGGTTTTTCCACTATAATTTGTCAGCGGCATCAATTTATCCCCGGGCATCACAATGAAATCTCCGTGAAATCCACACATCGGGTGATCACAGCAGGATGGCGCAATCTGTTCCTCTTTGATAAGCCCCCCACTCTGGCTGACAACCGCCTCCAAAAGTTCATCCAGCGTATAGCGGTCATCATCCGCCGGAAGCTCCGGGATACGCCCAAAATAGCTGACCGGCTGGAAATGCACGCCCCGCACATACGGCGACCGCTGAATGGCAAACCGGATGATGTCCCCGATCTGCTCCGTATTGACGCCCGGAACAATGACCGGAACAAGCGTCACGCCGATTCCATACCGGCCGCACTGCTCGATCGCCCGTTTTTTCACTTCCAGCATCGGGCGGCGCCGCAGTTTTTCATATACGGCATCGTCCACGCCGTCAAACTGCATAAATACAAACGAAAGTCCCGCATCCGCCAGACGCTTTACAAATGCTTCGTCCTCCGCCAGGCGCAGACCGTTGCTGTTTAACTGCACATATTTACAGCCCGCCTGCTTCGCATACGCCACGATCTCCGGCAGGTCGTCCCGCACTGTCGGTTCCCCGCCGGAAAGCTGCAAAAGTGTCTTTCCCAGATCCGTCAGATCGTCGATCCAGCGTTTTACCATGTCTAAGGACGGATCCTTGGTCCCGTCCGGCTCCGCAAAACAGAAGGTACAGTTCATATTGCACCGCGCTGTGATCTCCAGCAAGGTACAGCAGGTGGCGCGTCTGTGCTCCGCACACAGACCGCAGCCCGCCGGCAATTTAGATTTTCATTTTCTCCCACCGCCGGACGTTCCCCGCGCCAGTCGGCAAACTTGCGCTTATTTCTCCAGATTACACTGGAAAATGTCCCGTGATCTGGGCAGGTTTTTACCAGATATATCTGCCCGTCCCGCTCTTCCCGCTTTGCCGGAATGCGTTTTAAACAGACCGGACAGACACTGTATGTATGGCGCATTTCTTCCGGCAGGACGCCTCTATCCTGTGAATCCATTATCATCTTCCTTCATCCCCTTATCCCAATCTATATATCTCCTATTTATCTTCCAGCTCTCTCTCCACATCCGCCATACGTCCTTTTACCAGCGCTTCCGGCAGATATACCTCGCCGCACTTCGGGCAGCACAGGATCTCGGTGTGGAAATTGTGCCCCAGATAGTCAAAAAATGTGGATTTCGGCACCATCTCCACCTGACACCGGCGGCAGATGACTTTTTTCTCCAACGCCTCTTTGATCCGCTGATCTCTTCCGCCTCCATCGATCGTCGCATACTCATCACTCTCCTTCCAGATTCATGCGGTGGCTGTAGCCATTCCAGAGCCTATAACCGCCGTCCGGCAGCACCTCGTACTCTGCCCAGTAGGTCATATGCTGGATCTTCAGATGCCCGATCCGATGTCCTGTCTCCGGGTCGATAATACCGCGGTCTTCCCGCTCACAGTGTTCAATGACCTGCTCCATATCTTCGATCAAAATCTGACCCGCTGACAATTTGCGTTCCAGCTCCTTCTCAACTTCTAATTTCATGTGTGTTTCCTCTTCGATCGTCTCATTCCAATACGTCTTAAGCAGTTCCCGTTTTGCCGCCAGTCGGTTGTGCCAACGCTCTGTCACCGTCGCTGCCGGACGTCCCGCACCATTTAACCCAAACAGCAAATCGAGGATATGTACCGCCTCCTTGCCCTGTCCTGCAAAGGACTCCCGGCAGTTGACGCAGTAGGTCACATATGGCAGCTCCTCCTCTTTTGCACGGGAAGCTGTCATATAGCTTGTGTGGCTCGGAGAAGCAATCCCGATATGCCCGCCATATCCGCAGCAGCGCGCCTTTTTACCGTCATACGGCAGATTTTCCCAGACAATCCCCGCCGCATCCGCCAGATGGCGTACACTCTCCTGCAATTCCGGGTAATAGCGGCTGGCGCAGGGATCAAACAAGGCATACGACTGCGCTTGCTGGGCACTTCCTGCTTCCATTTCACCCTTTTCAGCATTGTCCGGTTCCAAAGCAGCATCTTTCTCCATGCCCCACTCTTCCATCACTTCCGCCAGAAAGACAACCGGAAGCTCCGGCAGGTATTCTTCAAACATCTTCCGGCAGTTCGGACATGCTAAAACCACTGTCGGTTCGCCAAGCTCTCTCCACTGCTGCCGCATTTTTTCCAGATGTGCCGCGTGGATGTCCACTTCACCTGCCCACTCGGCAGGTGCACCGCAGCAGGTCATCCAGATCGCCGCATCCGGCTTTTTGGAACGCAGCCACTCATACGTCCGCGTCACATAGCGCGGATCCGAACCGGCGAGCTGACATCCCGGAAAGAATGCATAGGAACTCTTCTTAACATTCTCCGGTTTCCGCGTAAGCCCCGCTTTTCCGGAGGCATATGCCATGTCGCGCAGCCAGAAATCGTGGAATGGCCACGGCATCGCGCCTTTTTTTTGCATTGCCCGCATACTGTCAAGCAGAAACTGGCTGAAATCGATATGCTGCGGACAGACTTCCTTGCAAAGCCCGCAGTGGTCGCAGGTGCTGATCAGTCTGGTCGCCCACGTACCATCGCGCGATAACGTACCGGGATGGATTGTTATGTAAACCTCTTCATACAAACGGCGCGGTGTTTTCTCATGCAGGCGCATCAGATCACAGGCACGCATACAGGCATCACACGAACACTTCTGGCAGCGCGTGATCTCCTGTATCGCCTCTTCCTCCGTATACGATTCCCCGTTTGCCGGAACCACCCGATCGGCACGCTCGATCCCTTCCGTTTGAAGCTTTAAAAGTGTCCCTTCCTTTCGAAATGGCTCATTCATGCCGCCCGTTTTCAGATACCGTTCGATCGCAAGCGAAACCGCCAGCCCATCTGCCAGCGCCTTCATGCTGTCGCCGCCTGTCAGGGAACCTCCAATGAAAACGCCCGGTGTCCGGGTTGCAAATGCGCCGTCCGGGTCCATTTCCAGACCAAAGTCCGCGCCATCTGCCCCAGTTGCCACATACACGGCATCATAGTACGCCCGGAGTGCCTCCAGATCCGTTACCGTTTTACCGAGATGGCATGAAAATTCCTCAAACTGGAACTGTGCCTCGATCTCCGCATCAAATTCCGCCGGATCCATCTGGTTTCTCGCCTGACCGCCCAGAACCATTTCCCGCTCATAAATCGTTACCTCGTACTTTTTATTGCAGAGACGCAGTGCACAGCCAAGCCCCGAAAGACCGCCTCCGACGATCGCGATCTTTTTTCCTTTCGACGGCAGGTTATACGCATTCGGTGCCTTCCGCTTCGCGTACTCGACAGTCGCCCGCTCTAAAAGCCCCATCGCGATCCCCCCGTCCAGCTTCGCACGCAGACATGCCTTCTCGCACGGATGGCTGCACAGCTTCGACACAATATCCGGAAATCCCACCGTATTCTGATAGGTCCGGTACGCCGCGTTGAAACGTCCCTTTTTCCACTTTTCTTCCAGCCCCTTGATATCCAGCCGGAACGGACAGGCTGCCTGGCAGAACGGCGGCTCGTTCTGATGGCATTTCTCCGCCAGCGTCTTCTCAAAATCTTCCAAATAGCTCACAGGGCGGACCTCCCTTCTTTTCTCCTGCATTTATCGTTACTGTTCACGCATACATGCCCAGTAACGGAATTTGCCGTGGCTTCGCATTTAAATACGGCAAATTCCTGCTGCCACCACGTTTTCTTACGGCACTTTCGGTTCCAAAAGTGCCTACCCGTGAACAGTAACCATTTATCCTCTCCCAGAATCATTTATCCCGTCCTCCATCGATAAGTAAAAATTCCAGGAGCCCATTTTAATACTTTTTATTATACACCATAACCAAAGAATATGTCTTGGCACATTCTCGCGTCGAACGCGGTCGCTTGCGCATCATTGTTCCAAGGAATTTCCTATTACACAAAAAAGCCGCTGCAAAACCTACCTCTCTAAACATAGATTCTGCAGGTTCGCAGCAGCTTTTATTTAATTCTTATTTACAATCACGCGATACGCCTTGCCGCAGCTGCCCGCTTTATGCGCAGCCACGCATTCCTCTTCCTAATCGGATTAGAACGGACGCTCAGCTGTCGGATCATCCAGGGATACGTAGAAGCTCTGGGTTCCTACCTGTACCGGATTCTCTTTGATGTTCTCCAGTTCCTCATACATATCGGAACCAAGGAAGTATTTCTTCGGCTCGTATGGTTTCTCGCCCTTTGCAATTGCATCCAGACCAGCTTTTACCTTCTCCGGAAGTGCCGGGATCTCATGGATACGTACGCCGCAGGCATTGTAGATACCATTCAGAACTGCACAGTGGCCAGATGCCTGGAATGCCTCAGAAGCACCTGAAGAACCGAACGGACCATCAGAGATAGCGCCATCAATATGAATCAGGTTGATATCATCCGGAACATCCTTGATGTAGGAAGTACCAGCGCCAAACATGTTCGCATGTTTCTTAACGTCTGCGTAGTCCTCTTTCAGGGCGAAGCCGATACCATGCATGATACCGCTGTATGCCTGACCGTTAACAGCATCGATATTACCGATACGCCCAACGAAGTCAACACAGGTGAATTTCAGAACGGTAGTCTTACCGGTCTTGGTATCAACCTCAACCTCTGCCAGGTTCAGGCAGTATGTGAATGCCGGAGTCGGGTCGCCGATACCGGTATTCGGATCCAGACGGCACAGACCCGGAGTTGTGTTGGTCTCATAACGGCCAAGATACTTGGTCTCGATGCCTTCTGCCTTCATCTCATCATAGGTACGAAGTGTACCATCTTCTTTTCTCATAGCTGCCAGAAGCTTGTTCGCTGCGATGATGGTTGCATTACCATCCATGTACAGGGAACGGCTGGCACCAGCCATACCGGTATCCGGACAGGTCTTGGTATCATTCTGAATCAGCTGGATATCTTCCGGTGTCAGATGCATCTCTTTCAGAGCTTCCAGTGTTACTACCAGAGAACCGGTTGTAGCACCCTGACCCATTGCATGCCATGTGTCGTATTTGCGAATCTTGTTGCCCGGCATAAGCTCAAGAGCAACCTCAGCACTATCGCCGCCGCCCTCAGTAACGTTGAAGCCGCCCCATGCGATACCAACGCCTCTTCTCTTCTCCGGTGTGTCAGCTGCTTTCGCATCAGCCACTGCTTTCTCATAGATTGGACGCATGGTATCCATGATCTTCTCCATCGGATACTGCGGATATACATAGCTGTTGATATTCTTATCGCCTTCACGGCAGATATTCTTATAACGGAACTCGAACGGATCCATGCCCAGTTCTTCTGCCATCATATCCATCAGCGGTTCACTGAGTGTATATGCCTGCGGAGAACCGTAGCTTCTGTAAGCAGTACCAAATGCATGGTTTACGTTGGCTACACGAACCAGACCTGCTACGTTCGGTACATTGTACGGGAAGAAGGTGAAACGTGCCGGTTTGGTCATAACGTCGTCACCGCCCCAGGAGTAAGCGCCGTGGTCCATACCGATATCAAACTCAGCAGCCAGGATCTTACCTTCGTTATCACATGCCAGACGGCCATTGGAGTATGCCGGGCAGCGTTTGCCGCTGAAGTGCTGATGCTCTTCATAGGACATGGACAGGGATACCGGCTCGCCGGTAACTACGGTACAAGCAGCACACAGTGCGATATCGCCTGCGTTTGTAGACCATCCAAAGCTTGCGCCGGTCGGGTTCATGATGATACGGTATTTATCCTTCGGTACACCAAGGCAGTTACCCAGACGTCCGATAGAGGAGTATACACACTGGGATTTACACTGAATGGTCAGCAGGCCATCATCGCCCCAGTAAGACTGAAGTACACAACCCTCGATGGAAAGATGCGGCTCACGGGAGGAGGAGAAGCTTCCTTCTACTACATGCGGTGCTTTGTCAATTAAGTCTCTTACCTCTTCTGCATCTTCCAGACCTGCTCCCTTTAATACCGGCTGCTCGCAGAAGATGTTCGGAGTATCCTCATGGATACGGATAGCATCCGGCATAACTGCATCCAGATATGTCAGATACTCTGGCAGCTGCTCGTATTCCATCGTAACCTTAGCGGCTGCTGCACGAGCCTGACGATGTGTATGAGCTACTACCATAGCGATAACATCACCGTAACGATAGATCTTCTCATCCTGAAGAACTTTACGGGATGGTGTCATAACAGTACTTCTCTCATGGAACTGACCCTCAGCCATGATGTTAGTTCCGCCTGCTGCGATGAGGTCTTTTGCTGTGATAACCTTAACAACGCCCGGCATCTTCTCAGCTTCCTCAGTATGGATAGCCAGAATCTTTGCATGATGGGTAACCTTCGGCTGAACGATAGCTGCATATAAAACGCCCTGCGGCATCTTAAGAGCCTGATCATCGCCGTAGTCGGTCAGACCACAAACCTTACCAAGTGCATCCTGACGAACAACCGGTTTTCCGTAGTAGTTGCCATCTTCCGGATTGTGGAACTTGATATCCTCGATGCTGCACTCGCCACGCATAACCTTAGCTGCAGCCATAACTGCATCTACAATCTGTTTGTATCCGGTACAACGGCATACGTTTCTTGTCTTCTGGAACCAGTCACGAACCTCTTCACGGGTCGGATCCGGGTTCTGCTCTAACAGAGCATATGCGGAAACGATGAAGCCTGGTACACAGAAACCACACTGTACAGCACCGCAGTTCATCCATGCAACCTGTAACGGATGCAGATGCTGCGGAGTACCGATACCCTCGATGGTGGTAATCTTGGAATACTCTTCTACCTGGCTGATTTTCTTGGTACAGGAACGGATTACCTGTCCGTTCAGAATGATGGAACATGAACCGCAGACACCGGTTCCACATCCAACCTTAACACCGGTCAGACCGATCCGGCGCAGAACATCTGACAGTTTATCGTTTTCCGGATCGCACATAAACATACGATCAACACCGTTGATGTTCAACATCATTTTTCTTAATTTCATGCTGTTTCGTCCTCCTTCTTTAAAATAAATAGAGCCCTGATGCTTCCGACTATCCTTCCGCATCATACCCAATACTTACGATTCCTTAGTCATCCGCGTTTTCCAGCATCTCTGCCAGATCCGCCAGATCCACGCCATAGTCCTCCAGAAGTTCTCTGGCCTTGCGGTAGGTATTCTCTACCACCTGGGGACACCGAAGTGCCTTGTTGGCCATGTTATCTCCTAAAATCGAATGACAATCACTTCCTCCATAGATTTCACCATAGTTTTCCTGAAACCAGTCTGCCAGTTCCGGTATCATCTCGCTGTATGCCGCTTCCGGCTCAAAGAGCGCCATCATCATCGCCGCACCGGTCAGAGCTCCGCAGGTCAGCCCGCTTCTGACTCCCAGACAGAGTGCTGCAGATGCCTTCAGAAGGCTCGGGTTCTCCTCGCCCTTAAGGGTAAGTCCCAGTGATACAAGTGCCTGACTGCAGCAGCTTCCCGATAAAAGCAGCTGGTTCAGTTTTTTAATATCCGGCTCCATCCGCACCTCCTGTTCTTAGAAACACAAAAAGAAAAGCGGCACCGCCTCTGAAAAGACAGTACCGCTTAACATATCCGAGTTTGTATATACATCTGCACCTATAGATATGGATACACCTATATCTATACCTATCTGCCAGCACATATATACCCTATCTATACAAGAAGCCTGACAGCTTCCCGTATCCATCGATGTAAAGCGAATCTCTCTTTCTTTTCAAATGCGGAAGGCACTTCCATTTCCAGATGTACCCATTGGCCTGACTGCATACGGTTTCCCGCTTAGCAATTTCGGCTCGAAAAACAGATTGTTTCTATTTTGGTTTTGATACCTCTATGGTACTCTGCTTTTCATCGAAAGTCAATCTCATTTTTCATAATTTTGAAATTTTTTACATCGACAGGACACTTGTTCGCCCCTTATTTTACCTCAATACGGGATTTTCAACATGCTATTTTACCCTTGTAATATCTGTTTACTTACAAGATTTCAGCATAACTTCCGTTCAAATATTGTATTATTTGAAGATTTGTATTCTTTCTTTCTACTATTTGATCGAGTATTTTTTTTAAAAATAACGATCCACACACTTTTATAATTTTTCATTTTCATTTGTTTTAAACGTGAATTTTCATTTGTTTTAAACGTGAA
>NZ_QUGD01000028.1:0-36062 GCF_003478795.1 Clostridium sp. AF21-20LB
GGCTAATTTTAACCGTTATTACTGTTGTTTTGGTTTTGTTCTGAATGTTCTCTTGAACTTCAAGGCTTAACCAAAAGCCTTTGTTCTTAGAATTTTCAGGGTTTTACATACTGTTCAGTTTTCAAGGTTCTTTGTTGTTGTCTCATTGACAGCTCATTTATATTACCACAAGCGGTTATCTTTGTCAACAACTTTTTTATTTTATTTTTCGCAACTGAGCTTTCGCTCAACAGCTTGAATATCATATCATAGGCAGTTGTCGTTGTCAACTATTTTTTCTTAATTTTCAAAACATTTTCGCAAATAAGAAAACCTGTGATATTCGATTTTCCCTGCATATGCAGACCAACGTCAAAACACGTTAGAGTTAGAGTTTACCATTTCAGCATTAACTTGTCAAGGGCTTTTCACTTGTTTTTTCGCTGACATATTCCATACAGAATCATTGCGCATCCTCGCGGAGCGTTTATCTCAGTCGGAGACCCAACTCCCACTGAGACAAATTTGCTATTACTCGCCACCTAAAGAGGTGGGAGTCTTCTCGACTGAAATAAAAAATTTGGCACACCTAACTCATCACTAAGTAGCGAGAATGCGGTGTGCCGTTTTTCAATATCACAGTTTTTCTCTATACGCTTTTAAATAATCCGTTTCACAACACCCATCAGGATGCTTCCAAGCATATTGTGGTCATACAGCCAGGTCAGCCAGATATTGCTTTCTATCTGGTTCAGGAAAAGTTCACCAATCGTCGTTGCCGAGAACAGTGTAATAAGCAGTGCTGCAATCCAGACGAAAAAGATCCCTTCCGCACCCCCCAGCACGGCACCTGCCAGACGGTTCAGCCCCGATATGATCGGCAGCCGGGAGACCACATTGAGCGATACGGACAGAACACGCAGTCCGCCGAACACGGCTGCAAACAGCAGGAAAAAACTTATAATATTGATCAGGCTGTTTGCCAGATAACGGCTGACGTAGTGGGTAAAGCTGCTTACACCCAGCGCCTCGTAAACTTCGCTGTTATTATTCTCCAGAAGCGCATCCTTTAACTGTTCCGGAAGCTCCATTTCTTCAATAATACTGCGCTGTACGGATGGCGGCGCCGCGTCAGCTGCCTCATTTTCCGCCTCATCGTCCTTTTGAATAAATTTCGTCACGCTGTCCTCCACCGCCTGATAGACCACCTCATTGCTGCGAAGCAGATTCGCGACAGACGGCGCACCAAAATGAACCACCCCCAGCGACAGCACCAGGGAAACGGCCGAGACTGCCAGGCGGACAAATCCGCGGTAATGCCCGTACAGTACCATGGAAACCAGATAGACTGCCACCACCACGAACAGCCAGTTTTCTTTTATATAAGCACCCATTGTCTGATCGCCTCCGCTACGCCCTCTTCCCGGTTCGAAGCGGCAATCCGGTCTGCGCGTTCCTTTAAAAATGGGGCGCCATTTTCCATCGCTACGCCGATTCCTGCTGCCTCCAGCATGGGCCAGTCGTTTTCGCCGTCTCCAAATGCCATCGTCTCCTCCGCTTCAATTCCCAGATACTGACAGAGATTCCGCAGCCCGCTCCCCTTTGTGATGCCCGCCGCGTTGAGTTCCAGATTCCACGGAAGCGAGGAGGTCACCAGAACCTCCGGCATCGCTTCCAGCTTTGCCCGGACTGCCTGCTTGCTCTCCCGGTCCTTAAAATTTAAATTCATCTTCTGCACCGGGCATTTTTTCTCCCGCAGATACTCCACCATGTCAGTAACTGCCCGGCGCGTCGCCCGGATATAGGCGCATTCACGTTCCGGTATCCCGTATTCTTCCAGCTGTGCCAGCAATCGCGTCTCGCTGACGCCGCCCTCCGATACATACATATCGTAAATAACCGGATGCCGGCGCAGCACCTCAATCACCCGGATCGTCTCTTCCCAGCTCAGGCAGCTTTCCGACACCCAGGTATTTTTCCTGAAATCCCGGACGACCGCCCCATTTGTAAATATGCCATAGTGGACGCCCGGCAGGCTCAAAACCTCCTCTGGCACTGCCGGGAGCGCGCGCCCGGTCGCCGGGACAATCTCAATTCCCCGCTGCGCGCACAGTTCCATCACCTGTCTTGTTTTTTCCGACACGTGCATTTTTTCATTTAACAGTGTCCCATCTAAATCGAGGGCTATTAACCGTGTTCCCATCTTTCTCTCCCGTATCTCTTTTTACTGTCCACTACCAGAAAACGCTGCCGGGAAGCATTCCCCCGCAGCGCTCTCTTTTACTAATTAGTTTTAATTTTAAAATTTCTCGAATTGTTTTAATTAATCAAAGAAATGTTTCTCTTTCAGAATCAGAAGTCCATCCTTATCATATTTCGATGAGAACAGTCCGCTGAAGGATTTCTTCTCCGCCTTATCTGCAGCTTCCTCGATCAAATCTTCGGCACTTGTCTTGGTAAGCGGTTCTCCATCCTCCTCCATCATCTCAGCGCGCTCGTACAGAGCCAGCATGCTCTTTCCCGAAATACTGCAGTCGATCTCCGATGCATATTTGCAGGCATACTGAACAAACTCCTCAACATCCATATCGCCGGACTTTTTGGACGGTTTCTCTTCCGGCTCATCCTCTGGATAATTGGAATACTCGTCGTCCTCGCGTTCGTCTTTATAGCTGTCTTTGTAATCGTCCTTATAATCATCACGATAGCCGCCACGCGCATAATCATCCTCCGGCTCATACTCGTCCTTCTCGTAGTGATCTTCTTCGTCTTCATACTCCGGCTCGTCATCGCGTCTTGCCTCTTCCTGACGGCGCAGTTCTTCTCTCTGCCGCTCTGCCAGACGGCGGTCTTCCTCCGCTTTACGCGCTTCTTCTGCCTCTTTGGCTGCCAGTGCCTGTGCTTCTTCCTTGGCGCGCTCTTCTTCCTCACGGCGGGCTGCTGCTTCCTGCTGTCTGCGTTTTTCCTCTGCCTCTTTTTCTGCCTGACGGCGGATCTCCGCTTCACGCTCTGCCTGGCGTTTTCTGGCTGCTTCTGCTTCCTGCTGCGCCTGCTGGCGTTTCAGCTCTTCCTCGCGCGCCTGTGCCAGCTTCGCTGCATCGTCTTTCTGGTTTTCACAGCCGATATACTGGAAACGCTCTGCTAATGCCGGATATGCGCGGTGCATCTGCTCTAAACGTGCCTGCGTATCAATCAGAACAACGACCATGCCGGTTTCATCCTGTGTCATCAGTTCTTCCAGCTCTTCCACCGTCAAATCGTCCAGATCAGCTGCATGCTCGACCACCAGATCCTTGCCTGCCAGGCGCTCCGCCACCGATGCGATGCCGCGATGGGAAAGGTTTGCACCGCTGATCTTGGCAACCGGATGCTTGGTTCCCAGCTCGCGGTGAATCTTTTTCAGGGAATCAAGTGCCATCGCAAGACCGGCTGCCGGATCTTCCGCCTCGATCATCAGATGATTTGATTCCTTGATCTCCTCTTCTTCCTCTTCCGGTTCGAAATCCCAGTCTTCCACTATGGTTTCCTCTTCCTCTTCAAATTCATGAATCGGAGCTTCCTCGCTCTTTTCCTCTGCCTCTGCCGGCTCCAGGTCGCGGAGATTCCTGAAAACACGTGTCTCCCCTTCGGATGCGCCCTCTTCCTCATCGTAAGGCTTGATCTTGGACACTTCTTTTGCCAGCGCTTCTTCCGCCTGTGCTTCATGAAGGCTTGCTACTACATCCTCGTCCAGCGCAGCCTTTTCTACTTTCTCGTCCGCCGGTTTTGTCTCAGCTTTCGGTTTTCCAGCCTTCTCTTCTGGCTCTGCCTGCTCCGGCTGTCCCTCCGGCTCGTTCTCCGGTTCGTCGTCCAGCTCTGCCTCCGGCTCATCCGTATCCAGATACTCTCCTTCCGGCTCTGGCTTGCGGTATGTACCGTTCTTGTACTCTTCTTCCACCGCACGCAGCTTCTCTTCGTACTTCTCGCGGTTTTCCACCAGATCCATCTGATATTTCGTCAGCGGCGCATACTGAAGTTTCAGTTCCATTGCCTTGTCCACATATTTGCCAAGACCGAACATCAGCATGATCTTGTCGCAGATCCGCACACAGTCGTCCGCCTGGTTCGCCTGATGATAAAGCTCTGCCAGGTGGTACAGCCATTTCTCATCCAGCTCTTCCTGACAATATCTCTCCAGAGAATTGATCTGCTGCTCTAACGGCGCATCCTTCGCCTCCAGAATCAGGAAACGAAGCAGATACTGGCGCGGGTCATCGCCGGACAGCTCACAGAACTCCCGGTAATATGCCTCTGCCTCCTGAATATTATTTTCACGCAGTGCAAGGTCGGTCAGCTTATATAAAAGCCCCTTTCCAAGCGGCGCTCTCTCATATGCCAGCAATAAAATATCCTTGGCATCCTGATACTCTGCATTTTTCTCATAAATCTGGGAAATCATCGTAAGCAGGCTGGTGCTGCGTACACGACGCCAGTCGATGGTATCGGCGATCTTCATCGCCGTCTCGAAATCTCCCTTGTTAACCAGTTTCTTAATCTGCTCTACCTTGATGTTAAACTCGTATTTATCCATCTTATGCATCTCCTAACTTCCTGCCGCGGCAGAAGTTTTATTGTTACTGTTCACGCATACGTGCCCAGTAACGTTTTATTTGCTCACCGGCTACAGCTCTGTACGCCCATCCAGCGCGCGCAGAAGCGTTACCTCATCAATATATTCCAAGTCGCCCCCGACCGGAACGCCGCTGGCGATTCGCGTCACCCGGATCCCTGTCGGCTTAATCAGCTTGCTCAAATACATCGCGGTCGTCTCGCCCTCCAGGCTTGAGTTGGTTGCGATAATGACCTCACGAACCTCCTCTTTCTGCAGGCGAGTCATCAGCTCCTTGAGCCGGATGTCGCCCGGCCCGATCCCCAGCATCGGGGAGATCGCCCCATGCAGCACATGATAGACCCCGTTGTATTTTCCTGTCTTTTCATATGCCGCCAGATCGCGCGTATTTTCCACCACCATGATCGTCTCATGATCTCGCCGGTCGCTGCTGCAGATCGGGCATAGTTCCTTATCCGTCAATGTGCAGCACTCCTTGCAGTAACGCACATTCTGCTTGGCTTCCAGAATCGCGCCGGACAAGTGCCTGACCTGTTCTTCCGGCATATTGATGATATGAAATGCAAGACGCTGCGCCGATTTACTTCCGATTCCGGGAAGTTTTGACAATTCTTCGATTAGCTTGCTAATCTGGCTGCTGTAATAATCCATCGCTTAAAACGGGAATCCGCCTCCCAGACCGCCAAGGCCACCGGTCAACTGGGACATCATCTGGCTGCTGTCCTCTTCCGCCTGACGGAAGGCCTCGTTGGTCGCCGCCACGATCAGATCCTCTAACATCTCGATATCATCCGGATCCACTACTTCCTCAGACAGTTTCACGGAAAGAACCTCTTTTTTACCAGATACGGTCACGGTTACAGCGCCGCCGCCTGCGGATGCGCTGTACTGCTTCTCCTCCAGCTCTTTCTGCTTCTCTTCCATCTGGCGCTGCATTCTCTGCGCCTGCTTCATTAAATTGTTCATATTGCCCGGCATACCGCCTGGGAAACCGCCACGTTTTGCCATGGTGTCATTCCTCTCTTTCACTTCTTTTTATTTATATTCAGACTGGCTGCCGATTGCAGCCGGTTCTATATATCATATAAACCCACTAATATCATTTATCTGCATTTAATCACAGCTTCTTGCATTACAAAACAAGGCTCATCTTTGGCAAGCTCCACTACACGGAATCATCCTCTTCGACAATCACATCGGTATGGATTGCGTTCTTTAAATCCTCATCACTGACATAAACCGTTCTTTGCGGCACAGCAGATGATTCTAAACGGACTTTAAATTGCAGAGTCTTTTTGTATTTTTCTTGCACTACTTCCTGCAAATTTTTAAGCTCAGGCTCCCGATTGATAATTCCAAACGTATTTTCATCTGTACACACAATGCAAAGGCAGCCTTCGCCCGCCGGTTCTACACTTGTCTTGGGAAGACTGAGTCTAATCGAACCCACAAGCTGGCTCAGGGACGCAATCCGTCCCCATTCTTTCCGCATCAGCATCAGATCTTCGTACTGTGCCGGTGGAAGGGATACCTTCTTCGGCTCAGGCGGCGTTTCCACCACAGCCGTTTTGGAGGATGCCGCCTGCCCCGCTGCCGGTGCAAGGGACGCCAGTTTCTGTAGATTGTCCGGCATTTCCTGCATTTTCTGCTCTAATAGCGTAATCCGCTGTAAAATGGAATCAAGATTCTGTTCCATCGACGGCGTCGTCAGCTTGATAAAGGCAATCTCCACCAGAATCCGCTTCTGTGACGCGTAGCGCAGCTGCCCGGAAAGTTCCGAGAAAATACGGATGTAACGCATCAGCGTTTCCGTATCAACGCCTGCCGCCTCTTCCTTTAAAACTGCCAGATTTTCCTCCGACATATCGAGCATATCGCCCGGTTCGTCGGTCGTCTTGGCAATCAGGAGATTTCGCATATACCAGACGAAATCGTTGACAAGCTGCGAAAGATCGCGCCCCTGGATGATCATTTCCTCAATCTCACGGATGCACGCCTTCGTATCACTTGCAAGCACCGCCTGAAACAGCTTGCTGAACACGCGGTTATCGACCGCGCCCAACACCTCGAGCACATTGTCATACGTCAGCTTTTCCCCGAAATGGAACGCCACGCACTGATCGAGAAGACTTAACGCATCTCGCATCGAGCCATCCGCCGCACGTGCCACATACCTAAGTGCCCGGTCGTCTACATCGATCTGCTCCGCCTGCGTCAGCTCCGCCAGCCGTCCCGCGATGGTATCGATCGAGATCCGCTTGAAATCATATCTCTGGCACCGGGACAGGATCGTGATCGGGATCTTGTGGACCTCCGTCGTCGCCAAGATAAATATAACGTAGGACGGCGGTTCTTCCAGCGTCTTTAAGAGCGCATTGAACGCGCCGATCGAAAGCATATGAACCTCGTCAATGATGTAGACACGGTAGCGCCCATCCGTCGGCGGGTACTGCACCTGCTCCCGGATATCGCGGATATTTTCCACACCATTGTTGGATGCCGCATCGATCTCCACCACATTGAGGGAAGCTCCTTCCGCAATCTGGCGGCACATACTGCACTCGCCGCAGGGGCTGCCGTCCACCGGATGTTCACAGTTGACTGCCCGTGCAAAGATCTTGGCAATACTCGTCTTACCGGTTCCGCGTGTCCCGCAGAAGAGGTACGCGTGCCCGATCCGCCCGGAGTTGATCTGATTTTTCAGGGTCTTTACGATATGGTCCTGACCCCGGACCTCTTCAAAGGACGTCGGACGCCATTTTCTGTACAGTGCTGTATATGACATAAACTACTACTTCCTTACTATTCGTCGCCGAAGCTGATGCCTACATCCTTAGCTTCCCGGATAATATCGCTCTTCGGATCGACCATCTTTAATTTACCGGCAATGTCCGCGAGCGGAATTTTTTCAATCTTATTGTTGTTTAAAGCGACCATATAGCCGTATTCTTTGCGGCGGATCATCTCTGCTGCCTCCGCGCCGAGGCGCGTCGCAATCACACGGTCATACGGGCATGGCTCGCCTCCGCGCTGCATATGCCCCGGAACCGTCACACGGATCTCCTGCCCCGTCCGCTCGGAAATCTGGGCGCCCAGCTCGTAAGCGACCGACGGATAAACCGGTCCATTTTTCTTCTTTTCTTTTAATTCTTTCTTGGTCAGGGCTGCATTTTCCTTGGAAATCGCGCCCTCTGCGACCGCCAGAATCGTGAAATTCTTGCCATTTTTAGTACGGCTGCGGATCGCATTTACCACCACATCAATATCATACGGGATCTCCGGCAGGAGAATGATGTCAGCTCCGCCCGCGATGCCTGCATAGAGCGCCAGCCATCCCACCTTGTGGCCCATGATCTCCACGATGAAGACTCTGCCATGAGACGCCGCCGTCGTATGAATACAGTCGATGGCATTGGTCGCCACATCAACCGCACTATGGAATCCAAACGTAAGATCGCTGCCCCAGAGATCATTGTCTATGGTCTTCGGAAGAGAAACGATATTGAGTCCTTCCTCCCGCAGCAGATTTGCCGTCTTCTGGCTGCCGTTGCCGCCTAAAATGACGAGACATTCCAGTTTCAGCTTGTAATAGGTGTGTTTCATCGCTTCCACTTTATCCAGACCGTTCTCGTCCGGCATCCGCATCAGCTTGAAAGGCTGTCTGGAAGTTCCCAGAATCGTACCTCCGCGTGTCAGAATCCCGGAAAAATCCGACTGTTTCATAATCCGGTAGTCTGCATACATAAGACCTTTATAGCCGTCTTCAAATCCAACTATCTCTATGTCATCGAACATCTTGTACAGCGATTTTGCCACGCCTCGCATCGTCGCATTTAAGCTCTGGCAGTCGCCGCCGCTGGTTAACATACCGATTCTTCTCATGAGCGCTTTCCCTTTCTTCATAACCGTCCAGTACCTTCACAGTTACCCTTATTCTAAGTTTCCAACAACCCCCATATCAGGATAAACTACACCCATTTTGTAATTATAATACAATCATATCCCGCGGGCAAGAAAAAATTCCTTACAAATATCATAGACATAAAAATACCGGGATACGCGCTTTTAATCTGCTCCGGCACGGTATTCCTACCCCTTGGCAAATCAAATTCCACATATCCCGGCTATATTCACACACCTGCAAAAATGCTGGTTTCTGCATCTATTTTCTTATAAAAAAAATCCGCACGCCCGGCTTCGAACGTATGCCATGGACGTTACCCTGACAGTTAACTCGGTCCAGGCTGCCTTGCGGCACACAGAAGCTTCTGCTTAGTGCTGCTGCATTCCTGCCCTGACACGGTTCACAGATTTCTGTTGCGCAAGACCCAGACTTCAACGCCACTTTTCAGGGGCAGCCCCACAGTAAAAACGCCCTCGGTCGGACAACACCCCTGCTATAGCGGATTGCAGGTACAGGGCACCGCTAACTCCCCGGCTGTGCGGAAACTTTATGACTTGGTCTTATATGACGGAATGACCTGCAGACCGTCAGCCTGTTTAGTATACATGGCAGCCGCCGTTTTGTCAAGCCGGAGCTTGACTAACAAGCATTGTATAAAAATACATTTTATTGTTTTTTTATCATTTTTTATCCCAGAATCTTGCAACAGAAGAAAGAAATCATTATAATAGGTATAAATCTAGCGACTGCAAAAAGTCAAACAGTTACTAAATCATAAAATTCTGTAAGATTGGAGCAACGATTATGGAAAAGAAAAATATCGACTGGAGCAACATCGGTTTCGGCTATATGCCAACGGATTACCGCTATGTTTCCATGTACCAGAATGGTTCCTGGGACGAAGGCGTCCTTACCTCCGACCCGAATATTACCCTGAATGAATGCGCCTGTGTTCTGCAGTATGCACAGACCTGCTTCGAGGGTCTGAAAGCGTATACGACCGAGGACGGCCATATCGTTACGTTCCGTCCTGACTTAAACGGCGAGCGTATGGAGAATTCCGCAAAAGGCCTTGAAATGCCGCCATTCCCGAAGGAACGCTTCGTAGACGCCATCACAAAAGTAGTAGAAGCCAACGCAGCATTCGTACCGCCGTATGGTTCCGGTGCAACCCTGTACATCCGCCCGTATATGTTCGGTTATGATTCCATCATCGGCGTTAAACCGGCAAACATCTATCAGTTCCGCGTATTCTGTACACCGGTTGGCCCGTACTTCAAGGGCGGCGCTAAACCGATTACCATCCGCGTCAGCGATTTCGACCGTGCAGCACCTCACGGAACCGGTCACATCAAAGCCGGATTAAACTACGCGATGAGCCTGCATGCGATCGTCGATGCTCATAAGAACGGTTTCGATGAGAACATCTACCTGGATCCGCAGACACGTACCAAGATCGAGGAGACCGGCGGCGCAAACGTTATCTTTATCACCAAAGACGGCAAGCTGGTAACTCCGAAGTCCAACAGCATCCTTCCGTCTATCACACGCCGTTCTATCCTGCAGGTTGCAAGAGATTACCTTGGCATGGAGACCGAAGAGCGTGAAGTATACTTAGACGAAGTAAAAGATTTCGCAGAGTGCGGTCTGTGCGGTACCGCAGCTGTTATCTCCCCGGTTGGCAAGATCGTTGACCACGGCAAGGAAATCTGTTTCCCGGCAGGTATGGAGAAGATGGGTCCGGTTACCCAGAAACTCTACGAGACACTGACCGGCATCCAGATGGGTCACATCAAAGCTCCGGAGGGCTGGATCCACGTAATCAAATAAGGACTGTACCTTTCGGTTTGAACGGAAAATATGGAATGCAAAAAGCTGGTGGAAATCATTCACCAGCTTTTTCTTCTTTCTTCTTTTTTCTCTTTTCACGCAATTCTTTGAAAAATTCTTTCAACATCATCGAACATTCCTCGCCCAAAAGTCCTTCTTCTGTCTCCACCTGATGATTGAATCCTTTTTCATCCAGAAGATTCAGTACCGAACCGGCGCAGCCGGCTTTCGGGTTCATGGAACCGATGTAAACTTTTGGAATCCGCGCCTGCACGATCGCCCCTGCGCACATCGGGCATGGTTCCAACGTCACGTACAGCTCACATTCTTCCAGGCGCCAGTCGCCCATGCGCTTGCACGCTTTTTTGATTGCCGCGATCTCCGCATGTGCCAGCGCGCTATGATCGACCATCCGACGGTTGTAACCCCTGCCGATGATTTTGTCCTCATACACGATCACGCAGCCGATCGGCACTTCTCCGAGCGCCCAGGCTTTCTTCGCCTCGCGGATCGCCGCTTTCATATATTTCTCTTCCCGTGTCAATTTTGCTGCCACTGTTTTTTCCTCTTTCTTGTTTTATATATTTCTATCTTTTTCCTCCGTTCAAATTTATCCGCTTCCAACAACAGACATCCTTATCCCAGTTTCCCGGCAAGTTTGCTCCGCTGCCAACCAAACACCTGAAAGCATTTGACCCGTATCCATCCTACCCAGAAAAGCTATCCTTTGTCAAGAGTTCTCTAAAAGGAGCGACCGGCTTTTATGTAAAATTCAAATCCGTATACCAATACCCGAACCGGCTATCGCGCGGCGGCTGGCGGGTGGAACGGACAAAGCGGTCAAAGCCGAACATCGCCGCCATATATTTTTCATTGTTTCCATAATGTCCCGGCACGCCAGAATGTAGCGCCCCCGTTCGCCGGGTTTCCCCAGTCTCGCCAGAATCAGATATCGGTAGTTGTAGTAACCGTGCAGAAGAAAGCTGTTATTTCCATACACCCAGTTTTCCCGCGGCAGAAGCCCGATATCCTGCGGTTTGATTACCAGAATCTCGCAGCCGTCGGAGCATTCGAAGGCGGTTACTTTCGGATAGGTAACGCGCAGGCGGTCCCAGAGAGTCTCGGCGGGATCTTCTTTCGAAAATTCCTTGGATGAATCTGGTTGCGGTTGTTTTTGATTTTGAGAGTCCGACCGAAATGCCTCTTGATGGTCTGGTGGAGAATCTGGAGGCATTTCTTTCCGGACTTCCCAGGTGGATTCTTGAGAATCTTTCCGTCGCGCCTCTGTCTGCGCTTCCTGATAGGATTCCTGAAAACTTTCCTTCGGTGTCTCCGTTTGCACTTCTTGAGTGGATTCCTGAAAACTTTCTTGCGGTGTTTCCGTTTGCGCTTCCTGAACAACTTCTGCCTCTTGATGATCGGATGTTTCTGAGACATCTGGAACCGCTTCCATGGTTTCCATGTCCTCGAAAATCTCCAGGTTTGAATCCTCCAGCTTTTCTGGCTGGGGCTGGCTGATTCCGAAGTCCGTTTCGTTTATATTCACAGCTTCTTTCTTCTCTGTCTCCGTGGATGTGTCCTGACTCTCCATTTCTCCCGACCGGGTAAGTTCTGACGCCTCATCCAATTTTTCTTTCCCTACAGACGCGCTGTTCACTTCCCCAGCTACATTCTCTGCCAGTTTCCGCGTTGCGCCTTCCTTCTCTGCTTCCTGCTCCCGCACTTTCTCAGCAGTCACATCCGCCAGCTCAACCTCTGCCGCATGCGCGACGGCATCTTCCCAGATCGTCGTATAGGCACGCCATGCGCTGTCCGTCTCATGAAGAGTCAGACCACAGCACTCTTCCATATTGCAGCCGCTTCCTTCAATATTTTCACAATTGACGACGGCACGGAACTCCCCATTTCCGCCACGGACAAACAGGGTGCCGATACGGATCTCCTCCTGCCCTGCCAGAAGGTATACGCCGATCGGGCTGCCGCCCGCAAAGACACGGCGGACGCTGACCTGAATCCGGCAGGAAGTTCCCCGCGTCTCCAATTTCGCAAATCCCGTATTTTTCCCTTTGATTCCGCCCTCGTATGCATAGATATATGATATTAACCGATGATATGCAGACATGTTTTCACTCCTTTGCTTTGTATTATATGCAAAAGAAGCGCCGGTTTATGACAGGATTTCTATATCCTGATATAAACCAACGCTGCAAATACGTCCGTATAACGCAAAATCGGGAACAGTTAAAAACTGTTCCCGATACTGCCGGCGACCGGAATCGAACCGGTACGAAGTTTAACCCTCGCAGGATTTTAAGTCCTGTGCGTCTGCCAGTTCCGCCACGCCGGCATCATTATTACTCATGACTGGCACAAAGCCAAATGGATGGAGGTGGATTCGAACCACCGAAGCGAGACGCAACAGATTTACAGTCTGCCCCCTTTGGCCACTCGGGAACCCATCCAAAATTGCTCTGACAGTTGAAGATTATAGCATGGCTATCTCAAAAAAGCAAGTGTTTTTATATATTTTATTTAATATTTTTATTTCCATTTTTTCCTGCTTTTGATTCTTCTCGTTCAACTGCCAGAAATCATATATCTTGTCGAAGCCGCATTTCCTACAATGCCGTATCATTTCCCGTCAAAACGATACTTCCGACCGGTGGGATTTTCACCTCGATATAGCCGTCCTTTACCTCATGTTCAACCTGTCCGGCGTTGTAACCGTCCTCATAGGTCATCATTTCCCGGCGCAGGACCGCCCCGTCGCGCGCCCCGATCTGCCAGACCGGAATCTTGAGCGTCAGCCAGTCATCACCTGTATTGACCGCCGTCACGCCGCAGCACGCGCCGCCAGCTCTCTGAGCACTCTGAAAACGTCCATAGGCAATATAGCCATCTCCCGCCGCCAGCGCTTTCAGGGAACCATTTCTAAATGCCGGACAGCGTTTCCGGATGCCGCTCATGTAGCGGTGGAACTCGATCAGCTCCAGGTTTTCCCCGCCCCACGGGTACGTCCGGCGGCTGTCCGGATCGGTCCATCCACAGACACCCGCTTCGTCACCGTAATAGATCGTCGGTGCGCCCGGCCAGGTCATCTGCATGACAACACCCTGGCGGAAAATGCCATAGCTGATGCCTTCCTCCGCTGCTTTTGCACCTGCCGACGCAAGACGGCCCACCCGGCGGTTTGTCCGCGTCATAAAGCGGGAGTGATCGTGGTTGGACAGCTCGTTCATCGCACACTGCACGGAAGCCGTCGGCATTTCACTCATATGGTAGCGCATCGCCTCAAAAAAGGCGCATCCATCCCCAAACAGCGCCGGATTTTCTTCGTCACTGTGCTTCTCCATCCCGGTCAAAAACCATGACAGCGGCTCCATAAATGCATCATAATTCATGACCGTATCCCACTGATCGCCCTTCAGCCAGTCATACGGGCTGCCGTAATGTTCCGCGATCATGACCGCCTCCGGATTTGCCTCCTTGACTGCCGCGCGGAAATCACGCCAGAACTGATGGTTCATCCCGGCACTCCGCCCCAGATCTGCCGCCACATCCAGCCGCCAGCCATCTGCTCCAAACGGCGCCGACACCCATTTTTTCGCAATCCCCAGAATGTACTGGTACAATTCCGGCGATTCCTCGTAATTGAGCTTCGGAAGCGTCGCGTGTCCCCACCAGCCGTCGTAGCTGTCATTAAACGGCCAGGCATTTTCATTGTGGAACTGAAAAAAATAGCGATACGGGCTGTCCTCCGAGACATATGCCCCCTGCGGATAGCCGCCCGCGTGCTGGTACAGAAGTTCCGCATCCAGCCATTTATTGAAAGAACCACAATGGTTGAACACACCGTCCACCAGCACCCGGATTCCCCGCTTGTGTGCTTCCTCAATCAGGCGGGCAAAAAAGGCATCGCTCGCCTCCAGGTTCTGCTCATCCGCCGTCCGCGTCATATATTTATGTGCGCGGTCATTGTCCGTATCTTCCGGGCACACCAGCCCGTCTGCGTCCTCCAGAATCACTCCATAATGCGGATCGATATGGTCGTAGTCCTGACAGTCATACTTATGGTTCGACGGTGATACAAATACCGGATTTAAGTAGATTGCTTCTATCTTGAGACTCTTTAAATAATCAAGTTTATCTAAAACACCCTGCAGATCACCGCCGTAAAACCGTCCCACATCGAGTGTACTGATCGGTTCCTTCCAGTCCGTCACCCGGGTGACCGGCTTTTTCAGATAAATATATTCATTGGTTTCCGTATCGTTTGTAGGATCGCCGTTGCAGAACCGATCCACATAGATCTGATACATCAGCGCGCCCTTGCTCCACTCCGGCACATGAAATCCCGGAATCAGGCGGAACGGGTGCGCCGCCGCATCCTCTGTCAGCCCGATCCGGTTGTAAAGACAGACGTTCTCGCCCCAGGTTACCTGAAATACATACGAAAATGTTTTCGTTCCCAGAGTCAGCGCACAGCTGTAGTAATCAAAACGGCTGTCTGACTTGTCAGCCATACCGCTACCATCTATGCCTCGATTTGTATCTGCACCGTTTCCAACGCTGCCAGCACAGCACTCCCACGAAAGCCGTTTCATCTGCCACTCCTGCAAAAGCGCCCCGGTCTCCGGGTCATATTCCAGCAGTACAACCGCATCTGCTCCATTTTTCTCTGTTCTGAAATAAAATGTAACGACTTCACCCGCATCTGCCTCCGAAGGACAACGGTAATCCTCTGTCTCGTCGCAAAATAGCGCGTCGCGATTGATCTGCTCCATCTGTTTCCCTTTCCAGCGGTTTCGCCGCTTTCACAATCATGTTATTTTCTGCCCATATTTTACAGGATTTCCCAAAATTACACAAGTTATTTTCACGCCCCTAATTTTAGGTAATAAAAAAGAATGTGCCTTGGCACATTCTCGCGCCGAGCGCGGTCGCTTGCGACATGTTTCTGCTTCGCGCGAGTGTGCATCCTCGCGGAGCGTTTTTGTTTCATAGGACGTAATTTCCTATGAAATAAAAAAGGTCAGCGGGGTAGCTGACCTTTTTAGGAGAAGGTATTTCGTTTTATGGGGTGTAGCAAAAACTATATAATGTATTGGGGGGGGGTTACGTCTATTATAATAGCATAGGAGGGGAAATAAGTGTGCACAAACATCGTTTTATTTCGATTTCTTTTTTGTGCAAATCAACACTCTCTCCCGAAATGTCCAGCAAAATCCGCCTGAAATTTGCATAAAAGAAGGTGCCACCACTGCCATTTCCATCTATCCGATGGCTGTCCGGGATGTCTCCCGCACATTCTGGCAGCTGACTGGCACCTTTTTTCAGGCTTATTTCCAGACCTGTTTCATGCTTTGAACTTTTTATGCTTCTGTCACCGGAGTTTCAGCTTCCCCTGACGGCTTTTCTCCATCCTGGAACAGCGCTTCAAACTCAGCCTGACCGATCTTCTCTTTCTCCATCAGCAGGGCACAGCAGGAATGAAGGACATCCTCGTGATCGAGAATGATCTGTTTTGCCTTGGCATAGCATTCGTTGATGATGCGTTTTACCTCGCTGTCGATCTCGCTCGCCACTTCCTCGCTGTAGGTTCTCGTATGCGCCAGGTCGCGGCCAATAAAGACCTCGTTGTTGTCTCCACCGTAGTTGATCATGCCCAGTTTTTCTGACATACCGTACTCGGTTACCATCGCGCGCGCCATCGAGGTCGCCTGCTTGATATCCTGGGAGGCGCCGGTCGTGATGTCGTCAAAGATAATCTCCTCGGCGATTCGTCCGCCCAGCGAAACCATGATATTTTGAAGCATTCTGCCCTTCGTCATATGAAGCTCATCCTGCTCCGGAAGCGGCATCGTATAGCCTGCCGCACCGACACCGGTCGGAATGATCGAAACGGTGTGAACCGGTCCCACATCCGGGAGGACATGGAACAAAATCGCATGACCCGCCTCATGGTATGCGGTAATCTTCTTATCTTTCTCGGAAATCACCTTGCTGCGCTTCTCAGCACCGATTCCCACTTTAATAAAGGCTTTCTCAATATCCGTCTGGGTCAGGAACTTACGTCCCTCTTTTGCGGTATTGATCGCCGCCTCATTCATCAGATTTTCCAGATCGGCTCCGGTAAATCCAGCGGTTGTCTGCGCGATGCGGTGTAAATCCACATCCTCGCCCAGCGGTTTTTCCTTCGTATGAACGCCGAGAATCTCCTCGCGTCCCTTGACGTCCGGTCGTCCGACTGCCACCTTTCGGTCAAATCTGCCCGGCCGCAGAATCGCCGGGTCGAGAATATCCACGCGGTTCGTCGCCGCCATGACGATGATGCCCTCATTGACTCCGAAACCATCCATCTCAACCAGGAGCTGGTTGAGCGTCTGCTCTCGCTCGTCGTGACCGCCGCCCATGCCGGTACCACGCTGTCTGGCAACCGCATCGATCTCATCGATAAAGACAATACACGGGGCATTTTTCTTGGCTTCCTCAAACAAGTCGCGGACACGGGATGCGCCGACACCGACGAACATTTCAACAAAATCCGAACCAGAAATCGAGAAGAACGGAACGCCTGCCTCACCCGCCACCGCTTTGGCAAGCAGGGTTTTACCGGTTCCTGGAGGTCCGACTAAGATCACGCCCTTCGGGATGCGCGCCCCGACGCCGGTGTATTTCTGCGGATTTTTCAGGAAATCTACGATCTCCTCCAGTTCCTCTTTCTCCTCTTCCAGACCAGCAACTTTGGTAAAGTTGACCTTGCTGGTCGATACCATCCGGGCACGGCTGCGTCCAAAATTCATCATCTTGGCATTTGCCCCGCCGCCGGAACGGGAATTGATAAACATAAACAGGAAGATCAGAACGCCTGCGGACAAAGCGATCGGCAAGATCACCGTCATAAAATAGCTATCCTGGCGGACGCTGGTGGTCGTGTACGGAACCCCCGCCTTGCGCAGCGCCATCTCTACTTCCTTCACATCCAGCACATTGAATTCCTCCCGGTCGCCGGAGGTTGTCTCAAAAACAACCTCACCGGTCGGCACCTCGCGGTTCGGGCGGATCTGTGCGCTCTCTACGGTCTTATTTTCCAGATATACCATGAACTCCGGATAGCTTAATTCCCGCTCCGTCGCCATTCCAGGGACTTTCAACGAGAAAAACATGATAACGAGCAGCATGAGGATCAGAAGCCCCACGCCTCCCATCGACTGACGTTGTTTCAACTGGCTTCCTCCTTATACTTCCACAACACCGATGTACGGCAGGTTGCGGTATTTCTGATCGTAATCCAGGCCGTAACCTACGACAAACTCATCCGGGATTGTAAAGCAGGTATATTTAACCTGAACCTGTTTTTTTACACGGCGCTCCGGCTTGTCAAGCAAGGTGCACAGCTCGATATTTTTCGGATTTCTTTGTTTTAATACCTCGATCAGATATGCCAGGGTGCGTCCGGAATCGATGATGTCCTCCACGATGATGACATTCTTGCCCTCCAGCGGCTCGTCCAGATCCTTGATAATCTTTACCACACCGCTTGACTTGGTGTCGGAACCGTAGCTGGATACGGACATGAAATCCAGGGAAACCGGAATAGTCAGGCGTTTTGCCAGTTCGCAGGTAAAGAATACGCCGCCCTTTAAGATACAGATCAGGTGGACTTCCTTTCCCTCATAATCTTTGTTGATCTGTGCTGCCACCTCACTGATCTTCTTGTTTACTTCTTCTTCCGTTAATAATACACGAATCTTATCAGCCACTGCTTTTTCCTCCGTTAAATTCCACCTCAAGGATGGTTTTTGTCTGTTCTGTTATCTTATAATATGCGCTGATCCGGTGCCCCACTATCCACAGGATATGTTTTTCTTCCGCCAGAAGCCAGATTTGCTCCCGCTCCTGTCTCGGAATTTTCTCATCAATCATCCAGGATTTCAGTGTTTTCCGACCACCGGACGGCAGTGTCAGGTAGTCCCCCGGCTGCCGGTGTCTCAGCGATAAGGTACCTTTTATTTTATCATAGTCAAACCATTTCGTATACTGGTTTTTCGGAAATTCATCCCCATTTTCACAGGGGAAAATATGCATCTGCAAAAGATTCTCATCCTGGCTGCCCGGAAGCAAAACCTCTTTTCTTTCCCCTGGATGACTAAGCGGGCGCACTTCAAGAAATCCATATACATTCACCGCCCGGAACCCATGCGGCAGCGAAATACTCTTTCCGGTTCCCTGATGCAGAAGTTCCCGCACCGCCTGCACATGCGTCTCCGTCACGTCCCGGAGCGGCATTTTGCTCTTTAAAAACAACCGCCGCACGATATAACCCTGCACAATCTCCGCCTGTTCTGCCAGCGCTCCTGCATCCGCTTTTCCGTCCGGTGCATGCTTTTGAAGCCATTCTTCTGCCACCTCTTCCAGATAGGCATCTGCCTGCCGGATGCGTCTGCCCGCCTGGTCGATATGACGGACTGCCTGTGCATTCAGGCGCTCTTTTACCGCCGGAAGCAGTTCATTCCGAAGCCAGTTGCGGCTGTATTCACTCTCCTGGTTCGTCGAGTCCTCCACCCAGTCCTGTCCCTGCTGCAAAAGCCATGCCTGAATCTCGCTTCGCTGCGCCCAGAGAAGAGGACGGATGATGCGCCCCCGCACCGGAGCAATGCCGGAAAGCCCGGTCAGACCGCTTCCGCGGAACAGGTTAAAAAGAACCGTTTCCGCATTATCATCCGCATGGTGGGCGGTGGCGATGTGAACCCGGGCGGCTGCCGCCTCTTTTTCCCCCGCATTCTCCGATGTCAAATCCGGACACATCTCTTCCTCCCACGCAAGCGCCGTCTCCTCATACAGGCGGTACCGCGCCTGCCGTCCCGCCTCCTCGACGGAACATTTCCGGTCAAGCGCCTCTTTCGCCGCATCGATACGGAACTCATAAAAAGGAACTTCCAGCCGTTCACACAGCATCCGTGAAAATGCCGCATCCCTATCTGCCTCCGCGCCGCGCAGCCCGTGATGGACATGGAGCGCCCGCAGGGAAATCTGAAACGTCTCCCGCAGCTTCCAGAGCACCAGCAAAAGACCGACGGAATCCGCTCCCCCGGATAAACCGACCAGAACGCCATCCCCCGGCCTGGTCATATGATTTTGTTTCATATAAATTTCTGTTTGTTTCTGCATTCTTTTATATTTCTTTTTATCCCTCTTAAAAATAAATCCACTCGTAACTGTTCAGTACCTTCACAGTATAACGGATCTCCCCTTATTTCTCAACCTGCCAGATTCTACCGTTTACCCACGGTTACTATTCACGCATACGTGCCCAGTAACGGAATTTGCCGTGGCTTCGCATTTAAATACGGCAAATTCCTGCTGCCACCACGTTTTCTTACGGCACTTTCGGTTCCAAAAGTGCCTACCTGTGAACAGTAACTACCCGCGTTCCAGCACCGTCCCTACCAACACTGTGCAGTCATCCACCACACCCCCGTCCGAAAGCCCGGACGCAAACGCCAGGATCTGTTCTGCCAGTTCCTGCGGGTTGCCGCCGGAAAGGTTTGATACAAATTCCATGAACGTCTCTTCCTTGTGTTCCCCCGGCATCGCTTCGAGAATGCCGTCGCTTATCATAATGATTTTCTCGCCGTCCCACATTTTCCGCGACATCAGAACCGGCTCCGCGTTCTGTACAATTCCCATCGGCAGCCCGCCTGCTTCCAGAAACTCAACACCCTCACGCCCCAGAATAAAGGTCGGCACCGCGCCCAGCTTCATCGCTTCCAGCACACCTGTCCCCAGATCGATACAACATAGATCGATTGTTGCCGGATTCTGCTCCGTGCCCGCCAGCAAAAGCACCGTATTTACCAATTTGAGCGCCGATCGTGCCGAAAATCCCGTCTCCAGCAGGCGCTGGGTCAGCTCAATGACCTTCTCGCTGTCCTCACTGGCGCTTCTGCCGCTTCCCATGCCGTCCGACAGGCTCATAATCACCTGCCCCGGAAGCCCGGTCTGCACCGTACACGTATCGCCTGAAATCGGTTCACCCTCCCTGGGGCTGCACGCCATGCCGTACACCATCCGGTATTTACCTTCTTCCACAAAACGGAAGGTCGCCGCATTGCGGGTGATCAGGCTTTTGCTGTCTTTCGCCACACTCCAGTGGCTTCCGGCGATCGCGCGTCCCAGAAGTTCCGCCACATCCCGCGCCGTCATGCATCGCCCGTTGACGCTGCGGAGTGTGAGAAACGCCTCCTTCTGCTGATTTTCATATTGAAGCACCAGCATGTTGTCCACGCGCAGATGGCTTCTGCGGAGTATCCCTGAAAGCACCTCCTCCCAGGATGCCGTCACATCCGCCGCCTGTTCCATCTGGTTGGAAAATTCCTCCAGAATCGCCGCCAGCTCCCGGAACTGGACGATCACCGCGTCCCGGCTTTCCAGAAAACGGTTTTTCCACCCCAGATTCATCGTCGCCCGCCCGAGACTCCGGTTCAATTCCCGCAAATATGCCTCTCTCTGGGAACAGATCTCATGAAACAGGCGAGGCATGTCCTCCAGGTCGATTTTCCCTTTCTGCTCGAACGTCCGAAGCAGATAATAGAGATAATAACTGTCGTCCCGGCGGCTGCCATAATACAGGTTGCACCGTGTACAATCGCCGCATACCGCCGACGCCGCCGTCTGCATTGCCGCCAGCCCGTCCTCCTTCGTCAGATGCCCCTGCCCGCCGATCTCATCCGCAAACGCCTGCGCCAGACCGCCCAGCGACAGTGCCATGCTCTTTAAACGTCTTGCCGTGTAGACGTTGACATCCGCCATATCTCTATGTAAAGTTCTCCGTTTAAGCACAAAAAATCCCTCCTAACCTGTATAACGCCATTATATACAGGCTGGAGAGAAATATTTGTCAAACGGACAGAGCAAAACCAGGGAAAACTTCGACATTTTCCGACCTATCTATGAACACTGCTCCCCCGTGTGCCATACTCCAGGCATTCTAGGATGTGCTGCAAGCCTAATTCGGATTCGACGGCTTAAGCAGGATCTCATTGCGGTTTACAAGTCCCAGCTTCTCCTTCGCTACCTTCTCGATATACTGCTTGGTCTGCACGTATACGCGGTATTCCTCAAGCTGTTTGGCACGTTCTTCTTCTTTCGCAACCTGTGCCTCCAGATTTTCCTCACGAATTGAATAACTCCTATCCTTTTCCTTGAGATCGATGCCCTTGATGTGCACGGCAACCGCCAGACTCAGCACTACCATCGTAACGCCCACAAGCGCCATCCGGTTGTTTAAATTATCCTTTTTCTTTTTCCGCACATTTCCCCCCGGTCTGCCTTCCGACATCTGTCTACGCATTCTCATCTCACTTCCTTTCCATGTTTTCTGCCTGTCCCCTTGTTGTACGTTTCTTTCCGGTCTTCTGGCTTTTTTTGCCTCTTCTTTTCATTTTAATCCATCCGCTGCATTTTTTCAATACCGCAAACAAAAGACGGCTGCCCGTCCGGTCATAAAACACCATGCCGCCGAGCACGCCCGCCACCGCATAGCCACGCAGAACTCCGTCATTCTGCCCGAACAAAAGCCGGAACGTCGCAAAGCTGGCAAAGAGCCAATACGCCGCATCCTCCATGCCTGTCCAAAATGAGCTGTGCCGTACCAGCCACCGGAAGATCCTAAGCCCGTCATACATCATCATCAGCGCGATCCCCGTACACACACTGCCGCCAAGCAGCCATATTTCCCCTCTCACCGTCCCGCTCATCCGCCACCGCCTAACGGAACAGCCGTCCAAAGAACGACTCCTGCGATTTCCGGTGGGACTCGTTGCAGGAATACGAAAAGCTTTCAAACTCGCCCTCAATATCCACTTCGCCCTTTTCCAACGTCAGACGGCTCACATGCAGCGCCTTCCCACGCACCGTCAGAAGCCCCATGTTTGTATCGAGAATCATCTGGTTCTCATCAAATGACACCACATCCTGGATCCCCGTCACACTCCCCTTTTCCCGGTTCAGAAGCTCCAGCTTGTGAGGTCTGGCATCCAATTTTTCTTCCATGCAAAAAACCTCCCAATTTATCTAACTTATAGCCTATAGCTGCCTATTGTTAAATATATTGGGAGGTTTTCAGGTTTATGAATGATTATCTGGCCGGTTCCCAGACACCGTCTGCATTTACATAATAGCCGTCCGGTGTCCACTCAGCCATATAAAGGGAGCCGTATGGACGCCCTGCGCCCTCCATGTAAACCCAGGTTTTTAATGTTTCATCATACGCCCAGGTCGGCTGCGGTGCATACGGATTTAAGTATACATATCCTAAATCCGGAATCAGCTGCCACTCCGTCAGCATCTCTCCTGTTGCCGGATCCAGATAATACCATCTGCCGTCCTGCGGATCCAGATACCAGCCCGTCCGCATGCCTGTGTTTTCATCCACATAGTACCATTCGCCCGCGCTGTAATCATAGACCCAGCCCGTCCGGATATATCCGTCGGCTCCAAACGCCCACCATGCGCCCCGGAGCTGTTTCCACACAACCTGTTCAACCTGCCTGCCAGTCGCCGGATCCAGAACCAGGCTTCCGGACAGATACGTGCCATTTGACAGGCGGTAGCGCCATCCGGCACTCTCTTTTACCCATGTGCTGGTACTTCTGTCGCGGCTGGAAGTGGTCGTTCCCTGCGGATTGCCTGGGGTCGATGGATTCGGGTTCGACGGGTTGGGTTTCGTCGGATTGGACGGGTCAGACGATGCTTTCTTTGTCTGGACCGCGACCGCCTCGCTGGCTGCAGATGCCGTTGTATTGACGCCTTCTTTGAGTCTCACATAGAAATTGTAAGTCGTTTCCGGTGTCAGCCCGGTAAATACCGGTGAATCCTGCCATTCTCCCTGATCCACGCAGTATTCCAGTTCGTATCCCGCTGGAATCGCGGTTCCATCCACAAATGCAGACGGTGCTTCCAGGGTCACGCTGGTGTCTGTCCACGCTGCTGCCTGCGGTGCTTTCGGGGTCTTTGTTGCTATTTTTTTGATCGTCAGGCGCACTGTAATCGGATCACTCATATAACTTACGTTGCTGTCCGGGATCTTAATCTTACAGGAATACGTTCCCGCATTGGTCGGCGGTGTCGTGCTGGAATAAACGGTTCCGTTCACACCTTTATAGTACACCTCATACTGGCCCTGAAACTGTTCCGAAAGATCCTGTCCACCTATCGTTGCCTGAATTTCATCCCCAACAGACTTCGGCGTACCATCGTAATCAACCTCTTTATCCGTACCATTCAGTGTAACCTTATCTTTGTCCCCAAAATACACATGTGTCTCAATATTCTGCGCCGGCATCTGAAAGGATGCTGTCCATTTGCCGCCGGATTCGGTAAATTTCGGCGGGTAAATAACTACAAGTAAACCACCGCTGTATGTAAGGCAGGCATTCTTGTTCGGATTCTCCTTCATCCGTCTGACACCTTCATCTGTCAAGGTCGCCGTTACCTGCTCCCCGGCGTTTGCTGTAATCTTGTCCAGCTTATAATAAGAATTGCTTTCCGGCTTCTTCGTAATTGAAAATACTGCATTTGGATCATCCTTAACCTCGATATCCACAACTACCATACCCGGTTTCTCTAAGTATACATAGAGAGTCGGGAGACCGGTTGTATTATCTTTTTCGATGTAATAATCGCCGTTCTTTTTAAGTTCTGCTCTACTATTTACCTTTTTCGGTGTAACTGAACCTTTCTTATACAGCGACATTGATTTTATATTAAATTCTTTAAACAGCTTGCCATTGATAATCTTTGTTACTTCCAGAGAGCCAATATGATCCCCTCCACTCCACTCTTTGGTTTCAAAGGCTGCCGTCGTTCCCCAGGTACCCCATTCCTGTCCTACGAACCAGGTATACTGGGTTGCATTTAAGTTTACTGCATAAGAAACCTCCACCGAAGCATTTGAGCACGGCATTGTAAAATAATATACCGTTGGATCTTCAAAATTGCACAGAGTCGCATCCACCTTTGAACCATTTGCATCGGTAATTGTTACTTTGCTTACGATATCATCCCGATCCAGACCCGTAAATGCAAGGTAAACTTTTTCTCCGGCTTTCTGTGAAAATGTAAATGTACTAGTTTCACTACCTGTCGTAGAAATTGGATTTGTTCCCTTTTTTGCATCATCCATGGATGCATACGCTTTCACGACTGCATTCGGGGAGTTTATCGTATTCTCCCGTTCTACTGTAACGGTGTGTTCCGCCGTATCAACTGTCAGATTGCATACTGCCTCCTTGGAAGGATCCGCCACGCTGGTGGCTGTGATCGTATAGGTTCCCGCTTTTGCCACATCCGCAGCAGTTACCCGTCCGTCCTCTACCTTGACTGCCGGATCACTGCTTTTCCATTCCACATCTCTGGACGCTCCGTTTGCCACATCGACGGTCGCAGTGAGCTGGACGCTTCCTCTCGGGTAAATCGTCTCATTGGTCTTATCCAGCGTAATTCCGGTAACCGAAGGTGTCAGATCCAGCGTCAGATCCGGACGTAAAGTCTGGTTTTTCAGAATCGGGAAAGCATACTCGCCGGTTGAATCCATCGTCCAGGTAGAATCAAAATTCCAGCCCAGCTTTTTATAAAATTCCGGATCTTTCAGGTCTTCCGCCGTTGCGTCCGCTCCATATAGCTTGTCTGCCCCCATCGTATCTGGATCCGGGGTCAAAATCGTTCCATCTGATTTTCTCGCAACTGTGCCGGCAAAGCCGTAGTTATCCCGGCAGCTTCCCGTTGTTCCGCCAATCCGGTTGAGCGATCGCATCTCCGGGAAAATGCTGACACAAGAGGAAATCGAACCGTTGGCGGAAATGCCTGCCACGGATGCGCCAATGGGATTTTTTGTCAGGGCTTCGCCTGCCGCGTAGCTGTGGGAGATCTTTACTTTACTGTCATTTCCGCATCCTACCAGTCCGCCAATAGAATTTCCCGCTTCAACGTCCATATCCACAACTGCATAGCTGTTGTCAATTGTTGTACTTCCACCGGTCCAACCGACCAAACCACCTGCAAAGCCACTGCTGGCGGTTCCCTTGATTTCAGCATCTGCATAGCAGGACTTAATATTTACCGAATAATTATACTTCCCCCTTACATTTCCAATCAAACCACCTGCCGATTCAATCTTATTCGTTCCATCTGCAGTTTCGATTGTTCCACTGACGTAACAATTTTCTACCGTCAGAGAACCATATACATCACCAACCAGGATGCCGACTCTCGCCCCATCGCGGGAAGCTTTAACCACCGCATTTTCTATGGTCAGATTCTTAATTTCACAATTCGAAGAAATTGCTCGAAACAATCCCACATAAACTTCGCCGACCGCATTCAAGCCTCGAATCATATGTCCGCATCCATCAAATTCAGCTCCGGCATTAGGAATCGAAGTAAACTCGTGACCGCCCATATCAATATCGCACATCAGTTTCGCTTTCCAGTTTGAAATCTTCGTATCTCTAAAATACGCAAGCTCTGCCCCTGTACTAATTTGATAATAACCATGTTCGTCTTTGGTCGGTTCCACAGCCGTTATTCCATCCCACTGATCCTGCACCCATACCGCCTTAAATGCTACATTTCTATTTGGCATTGTATAATCTGCACCGCTGGCATATGTAGTACTTCCGTCACTCCAGCCTTTAAAATTCATGCCATATACCTTAAAGGTATTCTCCGGAAGCGTAATCACAGTTCCGGCTGCGGCATTTCCCAGGGTCGGCGCATCTCCCTGTGAATCCTGGCGTCCGGATGCAAAGGTAATTGCATACTTCGCCGCGATTGGAAGATTTATTTCGATTGTTTCTGTTGACGCGCCCTCAGAGGTATCGCTCAAAACAATCATTCCCGTGATACTTCCGTTTTGTCCCGGTTCTTTGCCATCCGTTGCTGGTGTTAGATGGAACCCTTCTTCAGCGGACCAGTCCGCATGAATTTTTTGATTTGTGATAACGTTCTGTACAACCTGCAAAATTTCTTCCGCTGTTGTCCCATTTGTCACCGTCATCGCCTGCAGCGCTGCCTGTGCCGCTGTTTTGACATTCTCTAAGGTCTGCTCGGAAAATACATAGGTTCCACTCGTCGCCTCCTCGCTGTCACCATAGGTTGAACCATCTCCCGTTGCCCGGACTCCAAACGTATAGATTCCGCTCTCTGCAATCTGGGCGGTAAAATCGTAACCGGTTTCACCCGCCCCAAGTGTAACCGGAACCCCCAGTGCTGAACCATCCTTATAGAGCTGTACTTTATAGCCCGATGCATACGCAACCGAACTCCAGACGGCCTTTCCTTTTACTGTCTCATCCCATTTGACATCCGCAGGCGCCGCAAGCTGAACAAGATTCACCTTTTTTTTCAGCACAATTGAACCAATCGAACTTCCCTTGTAATGGACATATAAGGTTATTTTATTCGTATTGCCAAGATTCAGCGATTTAGCAAATTGAATCTTTATACCGCTTTCATTTTCTGTATTGTCCACTCCAAGAATTGTAACTCCGTCATACTCCGTTCCATCTTCCTCGGATGAAAGTTTAAAATCCCCCGCCTGTAAATCTTCATTTCCGGTATACGTAAGCGCAATTTTTCCATCTGCCGTGACAGTGTCCGCATCGGTTGTCTGGAAAGTTCCTGTCACAGTTTGTCCCGAAAGCATGGAAACCGGGTTTGTTTCCATGGTGAAATTAAGAGCTTCTAAATCGGCATCCGAAATCGTAACTGTTGTCCTAACCGTAATATATCCGGTCTTTTTGATCGTTACGTCATAGTCTCCATTGGCAAGATCTATGCTAAAGGTTCCATCTGAACCTGTTGTCGCCTTTTTCTCGCTGCTGCCCTTCTTAAAAGTAATCTCTGCGCCTGCGATTCCGGTTTCTCCAGACTTTACTGAGCCTGTTTTTGTCTCGGTTGCCTCAAGATACTCTGGTATGTCTGCGCCGGAGAATATAATTACTTCTTTATTATCTCTTTGCATCTTTAGCGTCGGAAGCTGATTAGCGGCAAATTCCCAGTTTTCCGCATCACTTCCCCAGCCAATCGTGTTTTTCCAGAAATTGGTTGTTAAAAGGTCTGGTTTGAAAACACTCTCGCCACGATGCAACTCTGGCCATTTTCTATCTTTATCATTCTCTTTATCAAGAAGGGTTTCACCACATTTAACCCTCATACCCTGATAGGCGAAATTTCGTCCACCAACTACATGAACTTGATAATCACCGAAATAGCCAAAAATTCTATCTACATAGTATTGCGAACTGTTTGTGGAAATCTCTTCTTGCAATGCTGCGCTCTTATTAATTGTAACTGTTTTTCCTTGTCCACCAACTAATCCACCTGCACCGCGACCTGAATTTGTCGAAACACTTCCCATTGCAATACAGTTCATAATATTCAACTGCGTGCCATTTTTCACTTTAACCGAACCAACCAAGCCTCCAGCTAAAGACTCCCTATTATTATTATCTTTGTTTTCAATCTCTGCATTAACAATACAATTTTGAATTTCCAGCGTCCCCGACTGAACCTGTCCAATTAATCCACCTGCGGCACAATTTCCTGTAGTAGCAAGACTGCCACTGATATAACAATTTTCAATCTGCGAATCAGCACCTACAGTTCTCGCAATCGCTCCTACATGCTTTCCATCTCCCGTAATGGTCACATTGGACAAAATCAAATTTTTAACAGTTCCCGCCAAAACATTAAACAACGGCTGCGAAATTCCACTCAGCTCATATCCATTACCATCTAAACCAGCCGTTAGTGTTCTTGACTCCCACGACTCACCGCTTAGATCGATATCAGCCCCCAATCTAATATATTTACTTACACCAGAGGATTGATTTCCATTATATTGATTCTTTTGGTTTTCACCCATAACAGTAAACCACTGTTTTACATTACAAATCACATAGGGATACTCTTTCGTACCTTTTCCCGTGATTCCTTCATCTGCATACAACGCAATCCCCGCGTCTCCCACCTGCACATGGATCTCCGGCAAAGCAGTGTCTTCCGGTATCTCTTCGCTTTCCGGAATCACCGGAATATAGGTATAGATCGCCCCATTGTATTCTTCATTGGCTTTATCGTAGCCTCCCAGGTCTTTTCTTCAGTTTCTTCTGGTTCACCGTCCTCATCGAAGCGGTCAAAATAGTCCTCCGGTGCCAGTCCGCCCCGAAATTCAGAATAGTCGCTGTTTTCTGCATCCAGTTTCCACGTGATACCCGACAAAGTCCGCTCGGTGGTTTCTTCTCCCATCGTCTCACGCACGGTAAGAGTCTCCGGGAACTGGATATCGGATTCTTTGCTTCCAAGCGGGAGAATCTGATCGGTGATCGATTCTTCCAACGGTACAAATTCCAGCGTTGTTTTCACCTGCTCTTCTTCCAGGACCGTGATCTGGATCACCGGAAGTTCGTCCTCATCTACCTCATAATTGCTGCTTTTCAGCTCTGCACGGAACAGGTAGATGCCCGGATTTTCCCCATCATAACGGGATGCCTGGCTCTCTTCTTCATCCAGAACCCAGCGCACCCTTACTTTTCGCCAGAAACCTTCCTTTTCGTCAATCTCTTCCTCGGTTTTCTCATCCGTCTTGACATCTTCCTTCGATTCATCCGTTTTTCCATTCGAAGAATCGGCATCTTCATTCAAATCTGCATTTCCACCCGAAGAACCGGAATCTGTCTTACCGGAATCGTCTTTCTCATCGGATTCACCGTTCCCCGGATTTGCATTTTCATCCTGAGAGTCCCCATTTTCCGCCGAATTTCCATCTTTCCCAGAATCTCCCTGTTCACCTGAACCGGATTCCGCTTTCTCTAAGCCCTCTCCACCTTCGCTTTTGTCTTTGCTATTCTCTCCGGCATCTTTTCCTTCGGTATCTTTTCCTTCGGTATCTTCTTTTTCTCCATTCTCTTCACTGTCCGTCTTTTCCAGCACGGCATCATCATTTGTGCGGTTGGCAAACGCTGCTACATTCTCATCGCTCCCTGCGTCAGGCACATCTTCGGTTTGCCCCCCCCCCGCTGACAAAAACGTCTATGCTGTCCGGCATCTCCAGATCCTGATACCGGGTGCCATAGGGAACTTTCTGATACAGAACCTGTTCCGATAAACTCTCGATCTCCCTGATCTGATAAAAATTCGTGTTCGCATAAACTCTAGGCACAGAGCCATATGAACTGCACGTTATCACTACCACCATTCCTGCTGCCAGGATTCTTCTTTTTCTCCTTCTCATACGCTTTTTCCTCTCATTCTCGAAATGTTGATTATCCGTCATAAAGTGTGTATACACAAATGAGTCGTCACTATATTTATATTATAATAATCAACTCTCACAAATTCAAGACAGAATCTGTTCTTTTAAGCGCATAAAGAAAAACGAGACGACCGAAGTCGTCTCGTAAAAGTCTAACTTTGAGGGGGCATCTCATTCTCTTGACTTCTTTTTTTATTTCCCTTCTTTATATCATTGTTTTCCCAGGTTCTCCGGGGTTCTGCACCATGTCAGGAGCATTCCTTTTAAAAATTCCAGTTCCTGCGTGTGGTCTTCCTTGTGATCGTCCGCCCACACAATTCCCTGTGCATAGCGCTCAGCCACCGCCAGCATCGCAATCGCAACGCTTGTAAATAACTGCTGCTCCGGGATATCGGTCCGGATGCTTTTATCGCTCCTCGCCTGCTCATAGAACTTATGATACAGCGCTCCTGCCGGCTTCAAAACATCCAGATGTTCAGCCAGCGCTTCCCCCTTGACTTTCTCCCGGGAGATAAAGTTTTTATAGTTATTACTGAACCGGAGCATTTCCGGTCGTTCCCGGTAAATCCGGATGATCTGGTCCGTATAAAACTCAATGTACTGATACGCCGTAAATGATTCAAATATCTCCGGTCCCTTTTCTTCCAGAATCTCCTTCCAGAGATCGCCCCAGATTTTTCCGCTGATCGCTATCACAAGCTTGACCTTCGTCTGATAATAGTTATATAGGGTCGCAACGCCCACTTCCGCAGCGTCCGCCACCCTCTGTAAACTGACATTCTCGATCCCATATTGCGAAAACAGCCTGAATCCAGCTTCCATCAGCTGTTCTTTCCGGCGCATCGCCTCTTTTTCATCCCGCTCTATATTTCTTGGCATTTCGTCCTCCGCGCCTTTTACTGACGTCTCTTGGATTTTTACAGGTATTCAAACATTTCTTTGGCATCTTCCTTGCGGATGGTCTCCTGTACGCTTGTAACGCGGACCTTCACCGATTTATTGCCGAAAGCAATTTCAATCACATCCCCAACCTTAACCTCTGCACTGGCTCTTGCCACTTTATCATTCAGCATCACTCGTCCGCTGTCACAGGCTTCATTCGCCACGGTTCTTCTCTTGATGATGCGGGATACCTTCAAATACTTGTCTAATCTCATATCTTCCCTTTCCATAACCCTTGCAGGGCATTTTCATCATAGCGGATTTCCCTCAATCCCCATAATATCAAAAGCCCTCCATGATGTATCATCACGAAGGGCTGTCCGTCACACATATCTGACTGAGATAATTATGCGTTTACCATATCCTTTAATGCTTTACCAGCTTTGAACTTCGGAGTCTTGGAAGCTGCGATCGGCATGGTCTCGCCGGTCTTCGGGTTTCTTCCCTCTCTAGCTGCTCTCTCAGCTACCTCAAAAGTACCAAAGCCAACCAGCTGAATCTTTCCGCCCTTAACCAGTTCCTCGGATACTGCATCTGTGAAAGCCTTGATTGCCTTCTCTGCATCTTTCTTGGAAAGCTCTGCTTTCTCAGCTACAACTGCGATTAATTCTGTCTTGTTCATCGTATATTCCTCCTAGCTTATATCTTTGCACATGAATCCTCTTAGTTTTCTTCGTACATGCCCGCAAATCTTACTTTACATTTATATACATTTCTCCTTGCTTTGTCAAGGTTTTTTGCACTTTTCCTCACATTCCGAACCGACAATCGTTACGACTCGCAAATAGGAATTTTCTAAACTGAAAATTCCGTACGATGCCGTTTAGGCAGCAGATTTTTCCGATTTTAAATGCGAAGCATCGCCAAAATCATAGTGTGAAGCACACGCAAGCACTTCACACTGTGATTTTTTGGTGAAAACCCGTGTAGTATCTGTGAAATCCCTTGTGCTTTTATCACATTTCCGATCATGTTTTCTATCTTTTTTGCATGCTTTTCTCCATCTTTCAGAATATCGTTTTTACAGGCTTTCGTCAACCTTTTCGTTACAGTTACACTGTCTTCTTTACTTGCCTGAACCCCATTCTTATGGTAAGATCAAATAATGTACTTCAACGCCTTATAGTGCCAAAACCACGCTGCTGTCTGCATTTCCTGCAGCCAGCTGCAAATATCCGGCCTATTACGGCAAACATATAGAAAGGCTGAAAATTATTATGAAAAAGCAAAAACTATCTTCCCTTCTGCCTATCGCTGTATTTCTGATCTTTTATCTGGGGCTAGGAATCTGGTCAGAATATATCATGAAGATCCCGATGGGCTTTTACAACATTCCGATTGTTGTCGCATTTATGCTTGCGATCCTGACGGCCTGTTTCCAGAACCATTCTCTTTCCTTTGACCGGAAACTGGAGCTGATGGGGCAAGGCATCGGAGATAAGAACATCATCACCATGCTTCTCATCTTCCTGACAGCCGGAACCTTTGTCGGTGTCGTAGGACGAAGCAGTGCTGAAAGCGTTGCTTATCTGATGCTGTCTCTTATCCCGGCCCGTTTTTCCGTTGCTGTTCTCTTTGTGGTAGCGTGCTTTGTCTCTACTTCCATGGGAACCTCCGTTGGAACCATCACCCTGATTGTTCCGATTGCCACTGCCGTATCTGAGACCTCTGGTTTCTCTCTGGCCCTTTGCGTCGCATCTGTCATCGGCGGTGCCATGTTTGGAGATAATCTCTCTTTCATCTCCGATACAACCATCGCAGCCTGCAACGGTCAGGGATGTGCTATGAAGGATAAATTCCGTGAGAACTTCGGCATCGCACTTCCGGCTGCCATCGCTTCCCTGGCACTTATCCTGGTCGTTTCCTTCCATCAGGATCCGGGAGCTGCCATCATAAAACCATACAACCTGATTCAGCTGATCCCCTATCTTCTGGTATTAGCAGGCGGCATTGCCGGTATTCAGGTATTTGTCGTTCTGTTAGTCGGAATCGTATCCGGTGCCATCATTATGCTGGGCTCCGGCCAGACTACTCCCTGGGAAATGCTTACCAACATGGGTTCCGGCACTTCCGGCATGTTTGAGACCAGTATGGTTGCCATCTTAGTTGCAGCTATGTGTGCACTGATCCGTGAAAACGGTGGCTTCGACGTTCTTCTTAACGTTATTCATCGCATCTTCCGTGGAAAACGCGGCGGTCAGTTTGGTGTCGGCCTTTTAGTTACCCTGCTGGATATCGCAACTGCCAATAACACAGTAGCTATCGTTATGGCCAACCCTATTGCAAAGGAAATTTCTGAAGATTATGGCATCAGTGCCAGAAAGACAGCCTCCCTTCTGGATACCTTTTCCTGTATCTCCCAGGGAATCCTGCCTTACGGTGCTCAGATGCTGGTAGCATTATCGGCGGTTCATGAGCTGGGCTATGAACTGTCTGCCTTTGAGGTCATGCCGCTTCTGTTCTACCCAAGCATGCTGTTTATCAGTTCTTTAATCTGTATCTTTCTGCTTCCAGAGCGCGGAGACCGTGTCAAAGCAAAAAAATAACAGCGGAACCCTTTCCACTGCACACATAAACGCATTGAGGCATAAAGAAGAGCTGTCCGACTTTCTCGTCATCAGACAGCTCTTTTATGAAATATCTCAAAATTTCACTATATAACCTCTCTTTCTTAATTTTAACAAAAAAAGGGGCGTGTTCACAATTTATTTACTCATGCGTTTGTCGTGCGCCTTGCTGTGCTTTTTCTGTGAAAAATCATGGAGTATCTGTGAACTCCCTTGCGCTTTCGTCTGTTTTTCGATATATCTGTTATATCAAATACCAGTTTTTATCAAATACAGGACTATCAAAAACAGGATCGATGGACAACCGCCCAGGAGTTTTATCTCTCTTTACGTTTTCCATCGATCCCGTCTTCTTTTTTCTCTCACCGCCTGTTTCCAGGCAGATTTATCTCATTTATCTTTTTTATCCTTCCATCTGACGTCCCAGAAATCCGGCTGCCGTCGCCGCCAACTTCATCTCCGCCCCTCCAAGCGCCTGCTTTGCCTCCCGGCTGAGGAGAATCACCGCCCCGATCGCATCGCCCTCGCTCAAAATCGGCACAATCACCTCGGCGCTGCTCTCCTCCATCTCATCTGAGGTAATCGGGATAAATGCTTTTTCTCCCCGCGCCGCACAGATATTCTGACGTTCAGAGACTGCCAGCTCCAGCGCCCGGCTGATCGTCTTCTGGTAATATTCCTTCTTTGGTCCCCCGGATACCGCGATGATCTGATCCCGGTCCGCGATGCAGACCATCAGCCCCGTGGACTGCGCCATCGCCTCCGCGTACTGCACGGCAAATGCCGCCAGCTCCACCATCGGTGAATATTTTTTCAATATAATCTCGCCTTCGCGGTCCGTGAATATCTCAAGCGGCGTCCCTTCCCGAGGCGCAGCGTCCGGCGTATCTCTTTCGGGATGACAACGCGCCCCAGATCATCGATTCTTCTCACAATTCCTGTAGCTTTCATGATTCTTCCTCCTGCATACCACGTTTTCCATATCGTGTGTCTTATGGGTAGTATGTGGAAATGCAGGCGGATTATACATCTGAAATGGTTCGTCCTAATTTTAGAACTGAAAATTTTTATGTTTTTTATTCCTGCCGTTTCTTCGGATTCGGATTGATCGCCACACCGCGGTTGATGTCGCCCTGTAAATTCTTGCCGAACTGGTAATCATTACCCGGAAGAATCACGTTGAGCAGAACGCCCGCAATCGCTGCGATCGCAAGACCTGTCAGAGTAACCGAAGTTCCTGCCGCCTCAAAGGTCAGGCCGTCGGAGAATCCCAGCCCGCAGACCAGAATCACCGCAGCGATTACCAGGTTCCGGGATTTGGTTAAATCCACCTGGTTTTCGACCACGTTGCGGACACCGATCGCGGAGATCATACCGTATAGCATGAAACTAACGCCGCCGATGATTGCAGACGGCATCGAACCGATGACTTCTGCCATCTTCGGAATAAAGCTCAGAATCACAGCAAAGACAGCTGCAATCCGGATGACACGCGGGTCATGGACACGGCTTAATTCCAGGACGCCCGTATTTTCGCCGTAAGTCGTATTGGCAGGACCGCCAACGAGTGCCGACAGAGATGTTGCGATACCATCGCCGACCAGCGTCCGGTGCAGTCCCGGATCCGCAAGGAAATTTTCTCCGACCGTCGCGGAGATCGCCGACATATCGCCGATATGTTCCATCATCGTCGCAAGCGCAATCGGCGCCATTACCATGACCGCCGTCGGGTCAAATTTGCACAGCTGGAACGGAGGAAGTCCGACCCAGGAAGCCGTCGCTACCTCTGAGAAATTCAGGATCGCACTTCCGTCCGGGTTTGTCATTCCCATCATCTGGAAGACTGCTGCCGCTGCATAGGAGATCACAACGCCCATCAGAATCGGAATGATCTTGAACATTCCCTTGCCCCAGATATTAAAAACGATGATGGTTCCCAGCGCGATCAACGCAATCAGCCAGTTTGTCGATGCGTTGGCGATCGCGGACGGCGCCAGTGAAAGACCGATACAGATAATGATCGGACCTGTCACAACCGGCGGCAGATAGTGCATGACGCGCTCCACGCCTGCCAGCTTGATGATCAGCGCCAGAATCAGGTACAGTGCACCCGCTACCACGATACCGCCGCAGGCATATGGCAATTTCTCGCCCATCGTCATATCTGCAAAAATACCGCTGTCCAAGTTTGCCACCGTCGCAAATCCACCGAGGAATGCGAATGAGGAACCGAGGAACGCCGGGACTTTTAACTTAGAGCAGGCATGGAAAAACAGTGTTCCCAGACCCGCGCACATCAGCGTTACCTGAATTGAAAGTCCCTCTCCCTCAAAATAGGTATTGACCAGAATCGGCACCAAGATCGTCGCGCCGAACATCGCGAACATATGCTGCAAACCTAAAAGCAGCATCTTCGGCAGTCCCAGTGTTCTGGCGTCTTTAATGACCATGTCGTTTTCATTCATTTTAGATAGATACCTCCAACAATTCCCTACATTTTATAATGTACATAATTTTCATTTTCCAGAATATCCTTTTTGACTTCATTCGTCAACCTTTCTGCCGCGCTTGCTTCGATTTTCTGTAAACAAAACAAAGAATGTGCCTTTTTGTGTAATGGGGAATTCCAAGGAATTTCCTATTGCACAAAAAAAGAGCTGTCCGACTTTCTCGTCATCAGACAGCTCTTTTATGAAATATCCCGAAGTTTCACTATATAACCTCTCTTTCTTTTATATTTTGTTTTAAATGTGCTATGGACCTCTTCCTTTCATATGAATCTCCTCCTTTGATTACATGTATCTATGTAAACTCTTTTAGAGATTGTATGATGATGGATTCCATCGATACCGATTTTTATCTTTTTTATTTATTGGATAAATTCGGTTTTTAAAACCATGATCATGTTTTTTAGTA
>NZ_QUGD01000029.1:0-35851 GCF_003478795.1 Clostridium sp. AF21-20LB
AATATAAAGATATTTGTTGAAAAATCCTATTGAAAACAGAATAATAAAAGTGTATTTTATATATAAATCCTCTTGCTTAATACGAGAGGTAATTTTTAAAAGAATTAGTAAGTGCACTGAACTAATTAAGTGAGTAAGGGGTGTAATATGGAGAAGAATGGAAATTTAGGGCATTTAGAATTAATACGAAAAATTAATCGGACATTGATTCTGAATATGGTCAAGGAGAAACAGCCGATTAGCCGTGCACAGATATCAAAGGCATTAAATTTAAGTAAAACAACAGTTAGTGCGATTGTAGATGAATTAATTAAGAAAAAGCTCCTAGTTGAGTATGGAGACTGTATGTCTCCATCAGGGGTTGGACGCCCATCTACTATGTTGGGATTTAATCCAAAATCTGCGTATTGTATTGGCATGGATATTGGCGGAACAAAACTTTTGTTTTTGATAACAGATTTGGTGGGTAATATTGTGTACGAAAAAAAAATACCAACCAAAAATCAGTTTGAGGAATTAGTCCAGATTGTAGAGGAGTCATTAGAAGCAGCAGGAATTAAACGAGAAATGATATTTGGCATGGGAATTGGAGTCCCGGGAACGGTGGATTCAGATGGAACAGTGGTGCGTGCCAAAGCATTATCGTGGAATCAATTTCCTTTGCAAAGTTTAATGAATGAATATTTTTCATTTCCAGTGTATGTCGGAAATGATGTGAATCTGGCAGCATTAGGTGAACGTTGGATAGGTTCAGGTGAACAGACGGATGATATGTTGTTTATTGCATTGGGAACAGGTATTGGCGGAGCATTAGTATGTGGTGGACAGTTGGTATTGGGGGCTCAAGGAAGAGCAGGAGAATTAGGATATTATTTAGAAAGTTCTGATGTGGAAAAAGGGGAAATTAATAAATTAGGACAACAGGGAATTTTAGAAAAAAAATGTTCTGGCTCGGCACTGGATCAAATTGTTGGTTCGGCAGAAGCATTATTTACAGCATATAGCCGAGGAGATGCCTCAGTAATACCGGTAATAGACAAATTTGTTCGTGATTTTTCAGTTGCGATAGCCAATACGATTAGTCTTTTAAATCCAGAGAAGGTTGTAATAGGCGGTGGAGTTTCTGATTCTATGGGATCTGTGATTCAGCGGATTCGAGAGGAGGTTGGCAGGCTTACGCCAATTCAGGCGGATATTTGTTTGGCAAACTTGGGAGGAAAAGCAGGAGCTCTAGGAGCAATTAATTTTGCTTCAAAAAAAATCGAAGAGCAGGATATACAGGTAAAAAAATAAAATAGAGAAAAATACAAGAGTTGGGAGGCATACATAGAATGAAGCAAACCATGAAGAGCTGTATATTGGAACAGCCAGACACAATTAGAAGAGTTTGCCAAAATGCAGAAAAAGTGTGTGATAGTGTGTATTCTATAGTGGGAAAAGGTCCATTTGATAAAATCTATTTAATTGGTTCTGGAACCTCACTTCATACAGCAATTGCGGCTAAATATGCATTTACAAAATGGTTCAATGCAGAGGTTCAGGTGTTTACCCCATTTGATTTTTTGTATTACTATCCACATTATCGACTAGATGAGAAAACGCTGATTTTAGGAATTTCACAGACGGCACGTAGTATTGGGACGATACATTGTTTGGAAAAAGGAAGAGAGTATGGGGCTAGAACCGTTATGGTAACAGCCGAGCCTGATAATCCTGGCGGAAAAAGTGCTGAGGCGATTTTGGATACATGTACAGGAGAAGAACTGGTAGGGGCCAAAACGAAGGGATTTACTTCGACTATAGCAATGTTGTATTTATATGCTGCGGGATTAGCCGGTAAGGAATTAGACATTTCGTTAGTTCCAAAATGGATGGAGCAAAGTTTGAGATGTACATCTGAAGAAATTGAAGATTTTGCGGAGGAGTATAAATCTGCTCCATCTGTGACAATTATCGGAGGTGGTACTTTAACAGCTGCAGCTAAAGAAGGGGCTCTTAAGGTATTAGAAGGAGTGCGAATCCCGGTAGAGGTATATGATGTGGAAGAGTACATGCATGGTCCGTATCATTGTCTTGAAAAGTGGTCATATTTGATTTTTTTGGTAAACGAGGGACCTGGAGTAGAGCGAATAAAGAGAATGATTCAATTTGCTCAGGAGCATTCGGATCACGTGACAGTTATTGGTTACGAGGGCTTTGAAAAAGAGATTGAAATAAAAGGTCGTTTTATCTCGCTTCCAGGAGGAATGGATGAAATTTTAACTCCATTATTTTACATTATTCCATTACAATGGCTGGCTAATGATGTAACAGAAAAGAAAGGACGTCACCCGGAACAATCAAGATACCCAGAATTTCATAAGATGCTAGGAAGTAAATATATGCCGAAAGTAAATTATTACCAGGGATAGAGATAAAGGAGGATGAAAAATGGCTAAATTGAAATTAGGTGTAGATGTAGGAGGAACGTTTACCGATGTAGTCGGAATAAATGAAGATGGTAAGGTGTATTTTGCAAAAACGCCTTCTACACCTGAAGATCAAAGTATAGGTGTTCTGAACGGAATTAGAGCACTTTTAGAAGAGTTGGGAGTAGCACCAGATTGTGTGACGGGTGTTGCACATGGAACGACAGTGGCTACAAATACACTTTTGGAACGAAACGGCGCTGTAACAGCATTAATAACAACAAAAGGATTTAGAGATGTTTTAGATATTGGTCGCCAGAGCAGACCAGAACTTTATGATTTACATGCTAGAAAACCAGCTTCATTAATTCCCCGATATCTTCGTCGGGAGGCAGACGAAAGAATGGATTATACGGGAACTGTATTGGTGCAGTTGGATATGGAGGAATTAAAGAAAACGATTCATGAATTAATGGAAGAGGGAGCGGAATCCATTGCAATCTGTTTTCTTCATTCTTATGCGAATGATGAAAATGAGAAAAAAGCGTTGGAAGTTATTCGTGAAATCGCACCAGATTTTCCAGTGTCTGTATCTAGTGAAATTTTGCCGGAGTTTCGTGAATTTGAACGAATGAATACAACCGTTATGAATGCATATGTTCAGCCAAGAATGCAGAAATATGTATCCCAGTTGCGTAGACGATTAGATGAAAATGGGATTAATTCTCCATTGACTATTATGCAATCTTCTGGAGGTATGATGACCGATCAGATTGCAGCTCAGAAGAGTGTGAATACGTTATTATCTGGTCCGGCTGGAGGTGTTTTGGCTGCCGAATTTCTTTCCAAGATTACGGATTATCATAATATTATTACTGGAGATCTTGGAGGAACGTCATTTGATGTAGGAATTGTGCAGAATGGTTCTATTGGTATCACAGGTGAAGGAGTGATTGAGGGATTTCCGGTAAAATTCCCACATATAGATATTACTACGATTGGAGCAGGAGGAGGCTCTATAGCATGGCTGGATGCTGGCGGAGCGCTTCGGGTTGGTCCTCGCAGTGCAGGAGCAGTACCGGGACCGGTTTGTTATAGCAAAGGAGGAACAGAACCAACAGTAACAGATGCTCATGCTGTGTTAGGTCGTGTGGGTGAAAAATTGCTAGGTGGAAAAATGCACCTGGATGTGGCGGCTGCACGGAAAGCGATAGAAGAAAAATTGGCCGTAAAATTAAATATGACAGTGGAGGAAGTAGCAGAGGGAATTCTTCGTGTAGCGAATTCCAACATGGTCAGAGCAATTAGAGTTATGACGGTAGAAAGAGGAATCGATCCGAGAAAGTTTGTGCTTCTGCCATATGGAGGAGCGGGAGCACTTCATGCGGTTGAACTGGCAAGAACTCTGGATATAGGAACAGTTGTTATTCCTATCGCACCTGGAAACTTTTCTGCTTTTGGATTATTAGTTGCACCAATTAGATATGATGAAGTATGCACGTATCATAAACATGAAAAAGATGTTTCTTTCGACCATATGGAAGAAAAATTTGAAAAATTAGAGGCTGAAGCAAGAAAAGAAATGGCTCGAGATGGCGTATCAGAGAGTAGCGTAAGTTTTGAGAGAAAAATAGATATCCGTTATTTTGGTCAGGCCTACGAATTAACGATTTCGGTACCCAATAGCCCGGTGAATCAGCTGGTTTGGGATAAGCTTGTGAATGATTTCAGTGATGCACATGAGCGTTCTTATGGATTTAAGAAGAATGATCCCATGGAGTTGGTTAGTTTGCGTCTTTCTGTAGTTGGGGAAATGGACAAAAGTAACTTGTATTCAAAAGGAGAAATTAGCAAGGAACTTCCAAAACCAGAAGAAATTCGAAAAGCTTATTTTATGGGAGAGTGGCTGGATACAGCCGTATATAAGCGAGATGCTTTAAAAGCAGGTAACAGCTTTATCGGTCCGGCAATCATAGAGGAAACAGGAGCTACGTCCGTAGTAGGGCCTGGCGATAAGGTGACAGTAGATGAGAGAATGAATTTGGTTGTGAAGATTGCAAATCATGAGACTGGGAAGATGGAAGCATTAGAAGAGAACTAAAAGGAGGAATGAAAAGATGGATGCAATCACATTGGAAGTTATGCGGAATCGCTTTTTTGCAATTACAGAAGAGATGGGAGCAGCATTAATTCGGACAGCCTATTCCACAAATATTAAAGATAGAAGAGATTGTTCGTGTGCGTTATTTGATGTAAATGGAGAGACGATTGCACAGGCAGAGCATATACCTGTTCATTCAGGAGTGTTGCCTTGGGGAGTAAAGGGAGCTTTAAAGCATATTAACAAAAAAGAACTGAAACCTGGAGATGCTATCATGCACAATGATCCATTCATTGGTGGAACTCATTTGCCAGATATTATTATCTTTTCTCCGATCTTTTTTAAAGGAGAGCTAGTAGCTTTTGTAGGAAATCTGGCGCATCATGTAGATGTGGGAGGAAAGGTTCCGGGTTCGTTAACACCAGATGCAACGGAAATTTTCCATGAAGGGATTTGCTTCCCACCAGTAAAGATAAAAAAAGAAGGAAAAGTAGATCCTGAGATTTTTGCTATGTTTCGCTCTAATATCCGAACAAAATACGAAAGTAGTGGAGATTTGATGGCTCAGATTGCAGCAAATAATGTAGGAGAAAAGCGGTTTGAGGAATTATGTGATGAGATGGGCGTAGAAGTAGTTCTTGAGGCAATTGCAGAGTTAGAGAACTACTGTGACCGGCGAATGGGAGCAGAGTTAGAAAAACTTCCGAAAGGGACATTTGAATTTGAGGATTTCTTAGAGGGAGATGGAATTACTACAACAGAGCCATTAAAAATCAAGGTAACAATTACTACAGGAGGTCCACATATTAAAATTGATTTTACGGGAACATGCCCTCAGGTAAGAGGACCTTTGAATTGTGTTCGTCCGATGGCGTTGGCTTGCATTTATTATGTTGTTCGAGCAGTGACGGATCCCACGATTCCACCGAATTCTGGAACATATCGCCGCTTTGAGGTTATAACACCGGAAGGTTCCTTGGTAAATGCGGTATATCCAGCAGCTACCGGTTCTGGAAATTCTATTACGTGTCAGCGTTTGGTAGATGTACTGCTTGGTGCACTGGCTCAAGTGGTTCCAGAAAAAGTATGTGCGGCTGCTTGTGGATCTATGAATGGAATTCAGCTGGGTGGTTATAATCCAGAAACACATTCGTTCTTTGCTAATGGTGAAACTGTTGGAGGAGGATATGGTGGAATGTGCGATCAAGATGGAACCAGTGGAGTTAATACGCATATGACTAATACCAGAAATACACCAGTAGAAGTTCTTGAAAGAATCATGCCGGTTAAGGTAATACGATATGGTTTAGCTCCAAATTCTGAAGGACCTGGTAAGCACAGGGGTGGATTTGGAATTGAGCGAGTCCTGGAATTCCAGACAGATGAGGTGGACTGCTTTATTGCCTCTGATCGTGTTAATACGGCACCGTGGGGATTGAATGGTGGAAAAGCAGCATTAGGAGCTCGTTTTACAGTAAATAGAGCTGATGGAACGGAAGAACATTTGCCTCGAAAGCAAGGGTGCGTTTTTATAAGAAAGATAGACTCTATATTCAGACAAGTGGCGGCGGAGGTTGGGGTAATCCGCTTGAGAGAGATAAAAAAGCATTAAAGTGTGATGTGAAAGATGGCTTGATCAGCCAGGAACGAGCAGAAAAAGAATATGGTGGATGTTGAAAAAGGAGGAGTACAATGAAAAAATTAATTGCAACGACAATGGCAGCAATGATGGCATTAACTATAGTTGGATGTGGAGGTAATAATACAGTTGCACTGCAGAGCGATAAAGCGGAAGAAACTACGAAAGCAGATTCAGATGCAACTCATCTTGTTTTGACAACATCAGCGTTAGATCCAGAGGTTGCCCCGGATTATAATCCTGCTGATGGACTACTGAAATTTAAAGAAGAGGTGGAGAAAAATAGTAATGGCCGTTATGTAGTAGATATTTATTGGTATTCCAGTTATGCCAGCGATGCGGAATCCTTTCAGATGATTCAGGATGGGGAGACGGATTTTAACTTTGGTGCCGGAATGTCTAATGTAGATAAGAGATTTGCATGGCAAAGAATTCCATTTTTATTACCTGATTTAGACACAGTGAGGGAAAAGCTTGCTAATCCGAATGCAGAAGGATTTGCTATTAATACAAAGCTTTATGAAGAAAATGGAATTAAACTTTTGGCACAAAACAGTGGCTTACAGCGCCACATCTTTTCGACAGATAAATTGATTAAAGTGCCGAAGGATCTGGCGAATGAAACGTTTCGAACATATGAAGATGCTATTGTTAACGAATTTTATGGCGGTTTGGGAAATATCGCAATTATGCCATACGGAGAGTTATATACATCGCTGCAGAATGGTTTGATTACGGCTACGGATCAGCAGATACCTTCATATATTATTGAAAATTATTATGAAGTAGCACCATTTTATTCATATGTTGGAGCTCAGTGGACTTCGTATAGTTTGATGATGAATTTAGATAAGTTTAATCAGTATAGCGAAGAGGATCAAAAGATATTTGTGGATGCTGCCTGGGCGTGTTCAGAGGCTGAATATGAATCTTATAAAGATATGAAAGCAGACGCAGAAAAATTCTTTGATGAAAAAGGAATTACATATTATCAGCCAACAGATGAGGAATTGAATCAATGGAAAGAGTATGCGGCTTCTCTGTCGGATAAGTGGAGAGAACTGATTGGAGAAGAATTATACAATCAGGTATCTGAGCTGTTTAATTATTAATGGTATGGGGGATGCTGCAAGTGGATTGATATCTATGTTTGTAGTATCCCCTGCTTTTTTATTTACCGTTAAAGAGAGGAGGAACGTGGTGAAATTTTTAAAAAAATTAGATCATATAGTTGAATTTGTGGTTGGAAATTTAGCGGGTATTTTGTTGATTGTGATGATGATTATGGTTAATCTGACAATCTTCAGTCGTTGGGTATTTAATATTAATATGCACGGCTATGAGGAATTGCCAACAATTCTATTTATTGTATTTGTATGGCTTGGAGTAATACTGGTTGTGCGTGATGACAATATGCTAAAAGTCGATTTCTTCTTGAATCTGTGTAAGACGGAAAAGTCAAAAGAAGCACTTCATTTGTTTAGTTTGATTATTTCTACTATAATATGTGGATTATTTATGCCATTAACATTTAATTTAATGATGACACATATTGAACGTAATACGGTGTCTCCAGCTGTTGGATTTAGCATGTGGTGGGTATATGCTTCTGTATTTTTAGGAGCTTTGGGGATGATGGTTTATTATGTGGTGAATGTTTGTAAATCTATAAGGAGGTTACGCACATTATGATATTTGGAATAGCTGCAGTATTAATTTTACTCATGATTTTTTCCGGCGTTGCAGTTCCGTTAGCATTTTTGGGCGGCTCCTTTTTTGTGGCATATATGGGGCTTGGAAGTACAGGAACGTTTGCAACGAATGCGTTTTACATTTTGAACTCTATTTCTATGTTGGCGATTCCGCTTTTTATAGTAGGAGGTTCTTTGATTGAGCGAAGCGGAATTGCAAATGTGCTGATTCGGGTAGCGGATAAGATGCTACATAATGTAAAGGGAGGATTGACGGCCACAATTCCAGTAGTTTCCTGCTTTTTTGGAGCCCTTTGCGGTTCGGCATTGGCAACGGCTAATACACTGTCAACAGCTATGGTGCCAGAATTGGAAAAGAAAGGATATGATAAAGCATATTTAGCGGCATTAATTGCAGCTTCCAGTCCTTTTGGCTTTATGATTCCACCAAATGTAAATGCTATTATTTTTGCATCCGTGTCCTCGGCATCGGTTGGTGCTTTATTTATGGCTACGATTGTGCCGGGATTAATATGGGCAGGGCTCTATTTGATCATTAATCGGATTATTTATATAAAATATTATCATCCAGAATATGCGGGTAAAACAGTTGCATCCGTTTCTGCATGTACTGAAGATAATGAGCCTAAAGAAGAATCAGAAAAAAATGCGCGTGAGACTATAAGCCGGAATAGATTTTTTTTAGAGCTTGTTGTAGCAGTTTTAATGCCGGTAATTGTGTTAGGAGGTATCTATGGCGGCATTTTTACAGCGACAGAAGCAGGTGCAATTACCTGTTTATATGGAGCGATCATGGGAGTGGTAGTTTATAAAAAGCTTTCTCTGGTTCAATTGATGGGCGTTTTTTCTAAGGGAGTCAAGGATGTTTCGGCATTGGTTATAATGTTTCCAATGACTTTGATTTTCAGTCGCTTGATGACACTTAACCATATTCCTGAGTTGGTGGCAGAGTTAATGTTGGGAATTACCAATAATCGTATTGGTCTTATCCTGTTAATAGATCTTCTGCTGTTTTTTATAGGTTTTTTCTTGGATGGAAATGTTATTATTTTGACGCTGGTGCCGCTTCTTACACCGATTGCTACTGCATGTGGGATTGATACAATTCAGTTAGCAGTAATCGTTTTTGTTTCGATCGGTATTGGCTCAATTACACCGCCAATGGCTACTTGTCTGATGGCATGTTCCAGAGTTTGTGATGTTCCGATTCATAAACTTATTAAACCTATTCTTCCATTTTTGCTTTTTGGTGCATTACCTATTTTGCTGCTGGTATCGTTTGTTCCTGTCGTATCAACTGGTTGCCGGGCTTGTTTTATAGTTTCTAGTCAACGCTATTATAACGAATGGATTGCTTTTATGCGTTTTTTTTAGCTGAGGCGCTGAACTATCAAGGTGTTGTCAAGTGCTTGTTGAGTTATTGGTAGAAAAAAGAAAATTTTTTTCAAAGAAATTCTCTAAGTAAATGATATTGCCTGTGGAGAGAACGTGAAGTTTGAAAACAGGAAACACAGAAAAAACAAAAATTTGGATTATTGAAAAAAATATATATCCAGTCTTTGGCAGTTGAGTGAAAATAAAATCGCTGTAACCCTTGTATTTGCTGGGGTGCAGCGATTTTTGTTGCTGTTGCAGACTATAGTATTTTTTTCTTCCTTGTCCATTTTTGGAATTGTTCTCATTTTACTGTTCGTTATGATTGATAATCCGTTCGGAAACCGGAAACATTCTTCGAGCTGTCATCTGCTTTCATTTACTTTCAAAATTTCACTAACCTGATTATGCAACTATTAAACTCCCGTGCCAAGAATTAACAACAAGATCTGTCCGTAACTGGAACCGTACAAATTGGAAAAGAATGCATAATCATACAAACCCTGTAAAAAACAGGAATTCAGGCTTGATTATTTATAAAAATGCGGTATAATGTATTCCTAGATACAGTAATAAAAGTAAGAATATTCGTATTTACTGCATAAAAATACAAAAGCAGCGAATAGAAATGAGGAGGAATTTATTATGAAAAAGAAATTAGCAGCAATCGCTATGGCAACTGCTATGGCAGCATCGTTAGCAGCATGCTCTTCCAAACCGGCAGAGACAACCGCAGCCGCAGAGGAGAATGAGGAGACAACCGCAGAGGCAGCAGAGGGCAGCGAGGCAGCAGAGGCTGGCGACAGCGCATTTGCAGGAAAGACTCTGGTTATGTCCACCAACGCTGAGTTCGCACCGTATGAGTACCACGATGGAAATGATATCGTAGGTATCGACGTAGATATTGCAAACGCTATCTGCGAGGATATGGGAGCATCTCTGGAAATCACCGACGTAGCATTCGATTCTATCATCCCGGAGGTTCAGTCTGGCAAAGCTGATTTCGCAGCAGCAGGCATGACTGTTACCGAGGATCGTCAGACCCAGGTGGATTTCTCTGACACTTACGCAACCGGCGTTCAGTCTGTTATCGTAACCGAGGACAGCGACATCAAATCCCTGGATGATTTAAAGGGCAAACAGATCGGTGTTCAGCAGGGTACCACCGGTGACCTTTACTCCACCGATGATTTCGGCGAGGAGAGTGTACAGAGATTTTCCAAGGGCGCAGATGCAGTACAGGCACTGTCCACTGGCAAGATCGATGCAGTTATCATTGACAACAAACCGGCACAGGTATTTGTAGACGAGAATGACGGCTTAAAGCTTCTGGAAACACCGTACGCAGAAGAAGAGTACGCAATCGCAGTTAAGAAGGGCAATACAGAGCTTCTGGACGCTATCAACGCATCCATCGCAAACCTGAAAGAGTCTGGAAAACTGGACGAGATCGTTGCAAAATACATTACCGCTGAATAATTTGACAGAAAAAGCTACATCTGTTTGATTAAGAAAAAGGTTGCTGCAGAATGAAAAAGATGAAATTCGGCAGCAGCCCTTTTTCGGGTCTATATCATCTTACAAGGAGGAAAACGGATTGGAGAAACTCAAGCAGGCCTTATATTTAAACCTGATCAAGGATGACAGGTGGCAGTATTTGACAGGGGGCCTGAAAAATACCCTGATCATCACGTTATTTGCAACCCTGATCGGCATTGCCCTTGGTCTGCTGATTGCGATTGTCCGTGCGACTCACGACAAAACCGGTAAAATGAAATTTTTAAATGGTGTCTGCCAGGTATATCTGACGGTCATCCGGGGAACGCCGGTTGTCATCCAGTTGATGATTTTCTATTACTGTATTTTTGTATCGCGTGTATTTGCCGGCGTCTTTGTCGGTGTGATCGCGTTTGGTCTTAACTCGGCGGCATATGTAGCGGAGATCTTCCGTTCCGGTATCATGTCGATCGACGAGGGACAGATGGAGGCAGGTCGAAGCCTTGGTTTTAACTATGTCCAGACGATGCGTTATATTATTATGCCGCAGGCGTTTAAAAACGTACTTCCGGCGCTCTGCAATGAGTTTGTTGTTCTTCTGAAAGAGACTTCGGTAGCCGGTTACGTGGCGGTGCAGGATCTGACGAAGGGCGGTGATATCATCCGTTCCAGAACGTATGACGCGTGGACACCGCTTCTGATCGTGGCTGCTGTTTATCTGGCGCTGACGATGATCTTCAACCACTTTGCACAGAATCTGGAAAGGAGCCTGAGAAAGAATGAACGATAACGTACAAAACGGAGAAGTGATAATTGACATTAATGACCTTTCCAAGGCGTTCGGTGATTTAAAGGTCCTGACGAATATTTCCACCCAGATACGCAAGGGGGATGTTGTCTGCGTGATCGGACCATCCGGTTCCGGTAAATCCACATTTCTGCGCTGCATGAACCTGCTGGAAACACCGACCGGCGGACACATCTATTTTGAGGGAACGGATATCACGGATCCGAAGACAAACATTGACAAACTCCGTCAGAAAATGGGAATGGTATTCCAGCAGTTCAACCTGTTCCCGCATATGACGATTCTTGATAATATGACGCTGGCACCGATGAAACTGCTCGGACGCCCGAAGGACGAGGCGGAGACGGAGGCATTGAAACTTCTGGAGCGTGTCGGATTAAAGGAAAAGGCATCCGCCTATCCGGGACAGCTCTCCGGCGGTCAGAAACAGCGTGTGGCGATCGTACGCGCACTGGCAATGCATCCGGATGTGATGCTCTTTGACGAGCCAACCTCTGCGCTTGACCCGGAGATGGTAGGCGAGGTATTAAACGTAATGCGTCAGCTTGCCGAGGAACACATGACGATGGTCGTGGTTACCCATGAGATGGGCTTCGCCCGCGAGGTGGCAACCCGCGTCATGTTCATGGAGGGCGGCAACTTCATCGAAGAAAACGAACCGAAGGAGTTCTTTGAGCATCCAAAGAGCGAAAGATTGAAGGCATTTTTGAGTAAGGTGCTGTAAGGAAATTTAATATTAGGAAAAGTCCGGTAGGGAGAGAATGTCATAGAACATTTTCTTTCTGCCGGGCTTTTTTTATGCCTGTAATATCTTTATGTGTTTTCTATTATCCATCTGGTTCTTCTAACTTCCGTTTTGAAAAATGTTTATTTGGAAAGAAAAGTTGTTAAAAAAAATTGCAAATATGTAAAACCAAATGAAATTTCCCATCGTCTTATTAGTAGAACAGCAGAAAAGGAGGAAGATTCTGAAAAGAAGGCGGAACAGAATGTTGAGACAAAGCTGGACAGTGGGAAGCAGAAGAAAAAAAAGAATGCGGTAGAACGGTCGGGTGAAAACATTAGAACCGATAGCGCTGAGGAAGCACTGCCATATGAGCTCGTGATTGTGGAGGCAGAGAAAAAATAAATCTATAATAAAGGGGAAAGAATTGTGGAAAATGGCAGTTCTTTCCCCTTTTATGGTTTTCACACGCCTGTGCCTACCACGTCACCACCCGGTCAATCACCGTCTGCTGTTCCTGACTCGATTTCATCAGGTAAATCCGGGTTGTTTCGATGCTATCGTGCCCTAAAAGATCCGCCAGCAGGGAAATGTCATTGAACCGTTTCAAAAAATTGATGGCGTAGCGGTGCCGGAAAGAATGCGGGTACATTGTTGCCGGATTGATGCGGTAGCGCTTTGCGATTTTTTTAACTGCATCTCGATGGCGCGTGCGGAGATGCAGGTGCGGCGGCGGGTCAGGAAGAGAAAGCCGCTGTCGATGCCGCGGGAGGCAAAGTAGGGGATTGCTTCCCCGCATAGGGAGCGGGGGAAGAACAACCGCCGTATCTTGCCGCCTTTGGAGTAGAGATCGAGATAGCCAAGCTGCAGATCCTCCATTTTGATCTGGCGCAGTTCACTGACGCGCGCGCCGGTGGAGGCGAGAAAACGCACGATGAAATACCAGAAGTAATTTTCATCCTTTTTTAGCCGCCGTTTGAGCCGGTCGTAATCTTTTTGGGAGATCACTGTATCAAGGTAGGTGTGCTTCTGCTCCCGTATGGGGCGCAGGCGGTAGTGACCCGTGGGAGTGATGCGGAGTGAATCTGTGGGGGCGGATATGGGTGATTGAAAATTCGCCTTTTCATTATCCAACAATCCACTGTTTTGCATAAAATCGAGAAAACGGTTCATCCCCAGAATCCGCGTATTCACTGTTGATGGCTTATAACATTCCAGCAGCCAGCGCCGGTACGACTGCAGGTACTCGACCGAAAGGCTGTTATAATGCGAAAAAAACAGCCGGATGGAACAGCTGTAGACCCGGATGGTGCTGGCGGCGTGCCCCTGTTGTTCAAGGTAAACGCCAAAGTCGGAAATAAGTGTTTCAAAATTCATATGTGCTTCATTTACTCCTCTCTACCAGGTGACTACCCGGTTGACAATCTCATACTGCTCGCTGCTGGAACGACGCAGGTAAATCCGGGTTGTTTCGAGATTTTTGTGTCCAAGCAGATCGGAGAGCAGGGAAATATCGCCGCATTTTTCGATAAAACTCTTGGCAAACCGGTGGCGGAATGCATGCGGATGTACCATTTCCGGTGTCATGTGGTAGGAGAGGGCGATGGTTTTGAGCTGGCTGCGGATGCCGCCTGGAGAGATGGGGGAACCGAAGCGGTTGAGGAAGATGGGACCGTGGGATTTGTGGAGAAAGGAAAGCCATTTGAGGGTATCGGTTCGGAGTGACTGTGGGATGTAGATGCGCCGGACTTTATTTCCTTTGGAATAGATGTCCTTATAGCCGGAGAAAATATCTTCTGCCTGGAACTGAATCACCTCGCTGACCCGGACGCCGGTTGCCGCCATGAAACGGATGAGAAAATAGTAAGTGTACCGTTCATCCCGAAGCAGGCAGCGTTTCAGGTATTCATAATCCGCCTCGCTGATCATGTGATCCAGATAGGTTTTCTGCTGGATTTTTACCATGGGAAGATGCCCGGGATAGAGCTTTTTAAAATCCAGGTAGGCATTCAAAGCCCGGATCCGCTGGTTGATGGTCTGCGGCTTGTAGTGCTCGAGCAGAAAGATTTTGTATAGCTTTAAATTGGGGTAAGTAATGTCACGGTAATAGGTAAAATACTGCCGTACCGCATAAGTGTAAGCGCGGAGTGTCTCATCGGCAAGGTTGCGCGTGAGCAGGTAGCGGGCAAATTCGTCCGCAGCCTTTTGGGCTCTTGCAGGTGTGGCAGCACGCGTTTGACCGGAAAGGCGTGGAATGGCAGCAGAAGTTTGCCTGGATGAGAGGGGGAGAGTGTGCTTGCTATGAGTAGCGTGTGGAAAAATATGATTTTCTATCATTTGTGGCATAATATGTAGGAACCTTCTTTCTGTATCATTGAGAAACGTCCATTGGCACAGAAAGAAAACTCTGCCGAGGCGTGGAACACACCGGAACGGATGAAAGGATGAAATGGCAGAGAAATCAATCCGGAATGCTGCTGGACGTTACAAAAGTCAATTATACAGGATTTAAAAGAAAGCGGAGAAAAAAGTGTCTCCGGTGTCTTTATCATACGGATACATTCTTCGCAGGTTCATCGGTTTCACAGTTGAATTTCTTCATTAATTCCATCAGGCGGCACAGGCACTCGTCCATCGATGCCAGTTCTTCCGGGGTGTAAGCGCGCAGCCCAAACAGGGTGGAAGACAGCATTTCCTGCTTCATCTGGTTCATCATCTCACGGCCGGAATCGCAGATGCGGATGTAGACGCGGCGGCGGTTGGCTGTATCATGGATCCGCTCGACCAGACCGCGTTCCTCAAGAACCTTGATCATATGGGAGAGCTGCTGCTTTGTGATACTCAGCTTGTCCGCCAGCTCAGACATGGTATAGTCCTGATCTGCCCAGCTGTCGAGCGCGATCAGGGCGAAAAAAGGGAGCGAGTTGACTTTCATATCATGGCTTGGCTGGTAGTGGCATTTCGCCAGGGAGAGAAAGCCGAGTGCAAACTCCAGGAAGTGGATACCGGTGTTTTTTAAAAGATTTGAATTTTTTTTGCCTGGATTCATAGGAAAACCTCCAAATTTAAATATCAAAGTAATAAAATGCGGTCCATTTCACAAACATAAATTGCAAACAAGGAAACATCAATTTACTTGTACTCTAGCATATCCAGACAAAAAGGTCAACAAATATAAAAAGTAAATAAATATTTACTATTGTGGATTGACAAATAACAAAGAATGCTGTATATGTTAATGTATCACGAAACGATGTGACAGAAACACAGAAACCATCTGTCACAGACTCACAATAAGGAGAACAATCTATGGTAGAGAACACGAACGGCGGTGGAAAGCAGCCGCCCAGAAAATCATTTTTATATTATTATGGATTGGTTATGCTGATTGTCATGCTGTTAAATATTTTCCTCTTTCCATCTATGATGGATCGGACGCAGCAGGTGCGGTTTGACCAGTTCAGCGATCAGTTGAAGGAAGATAATGTCGATGAAGTGTATGTGACGACGAACAATGAGATCGTTTATACGCTGAAAAATGACAATAAAAACACAGCGTGGAATGTCACCTACAAAACCGGCGAGATTCCGGGTGTCAACCTGTATGATCTGCTGGATGGTAAGGATGTGAAATACAGTGCGGAGATCAACACACAGGCGTCACCGCTGCTGAATTTCCTGCTGACCTGGATCCTGCCGCTGATTCTCTTTGTGGGAATCGGACAGTTCATGGGACGCTCGCTGATGAAACGAATGGGTGGCGGACCTGGCAACGCAATGACGTTTGGCAAGTCGAATGCGAAGATTTATGCAGAATCCGAGACGGGTATCACATTTGCAGATGTGGCTGGCGAGGAAGAGGCGAAGGATGCATTAAAAGAGATTGTCGATTTCCTGCATAAGCCGGAAAAATACTCGGAGATCGGTGCGGTGCTGCCGAAGGGCGCCCTGTTAGTCGGACCTCCAGGAACCGGTAAAACGATGCTGGCGAAGGCCGTTGCCGGGGAAGCACACGTTCCGTTCTTCTCGATCTCCGGTTCGGAATTTGTTGAGATGTTTGTCGGCATGGGTGCGGCGAAGGTGCGTGATTTATTTAAACAGGCCAATGAAAAAGCGCCGTGTATCGTATTTATCGACGAGATCGATACGATTGGTAAGAAGCGTGACGGCGCCGGCATGGGCGGCAATGACGAGCGCGAGCAGACGCTGAACCAGCTTCTGACTGAGATGGATGGTTTTGACGGCAAGAAGGGTGTTGTCATTCTGGCGGCGACCAACCGTCCGGAATCCCTCGATCCGGCGCTGCTTCGTCCGGGACGTTTTGACCGCCGGATTCCGGTAGAGCTGCCGGATCTGAAAGGCCGTGAGGCAATTCTGAAAGTCCATGGCAAAAAGGTTAAAGTGGATGAGAGTGTGGATTACAATGAGATCGCCCGTGCCACCAACGGTGCGAGCGGCGCGGAGCTGGCAAACATTGTCAATGAGGCGGCGCTGCGGGCAGTCCGGATGGGACGAAAGACCGTGTCCCAGCAGGATCTGGAAGAGAGTGTCGAGACGGTTATTGCCGGATATCAGAAGAAGGATGCCGGTGTTTCCGGGGATGAGAAGAAGATTGTCTCCTACCATGAGATCGGTCATGCGCTGGTAGCGGCGCTGCAGACGCACTCGGCTCCGGTCCACAAGATTACGATTGTGCCGCGAACCTCCGGGGCACTCGGATATACGATGCAGGTGGAGGCAGATCAGCGCTTCCTGATGAGCAGGGAAGAGGCGTTCAACAAGATCGTGACACTGACCGGCGGCCGTGCGGCGGAGGAGCTGATCTTCCATTCTATCACGACTGGGGCTTCGAATGATATCGAACAGGCAACCAAGATCGCCCGTGCGATGGTGACGCGTTACGGCATGAGTGACCATTTCGGCATGGTAGCGCTCGAGACGGTCAACAACGCCTATTTAGGTGGCGATACTTCCCTGGCTTGTTCGGCAGAGACGGCGGCGAGGGTCGATGAGGAAGTGATTGCGCTGGTAAAGAGCGCGTATGAGAAAGCGAAAGCTATTCTTTCCGGGCATGAGGATAAGCTTCATGAGCTGGCAGACTATCTTCTGGATAAGGAGACGATCACCGGTGAGGAGTTTATGAAGATTCTGGAAGAGAAGAAAGAAACTGGCGAGGCAGAGGCTAAAACGGAGCCGTGTATTATCAAGGTGGACGGTTACGTGTTTGCCGAAGTTATAAGAGAAATCAGTTACAGTGAGCAGAGCAGGTATCAGGCATTTTGAAAGGAAATGTCTGGTGCCTGTTTTTGTGTTGTCTGCGTCGAAAAAAGATGCTGGCAGCTGATTCCTCCGGTGTTCCCTTCCTGCATATCGGGGGATTACAGGAGAGAAAAAGAAATAAGTAAAACTTATGAAAAGAGATTAATAAATATCACAGTAAAAATCAGGCAAATTCCTTGAAAATCGTCTGTAAATATGCAATAATATTTCCTGTATCGATCCAAATTTTCGGGAATGCGGTTTTATTTTCGGATTTCAAGTTCCGCGAGGGAATTCTGACAAACGATGAGAAAGGGAGAGAACCGCATTCGCAGGCATTCTTAGGAGGAAATGTTATGAGAAAAGTAGTAAGCGTGTTACTGAGCGCTGCCATGGCGCTGTCCCTGTGTGCAGGCTGTTCTTCTTCGTCTTCTGATACAGCAGATACGAAGGCAGCGGAGGAAAAGGGAGCTGACGCGGCAGACACAGAAGCAGGCGAGGCAGCAGAGGGCGTGATGCCGGCAGTTGCTAAAGAGGATCTGAAGGTCGGAGTGATTCATATTGGAAATCCGGCGGATGGTTCCGGTTACAGCTATACGCATGATCAGGGTATCGTAGCGATGCAGAAAGCCGTTGGTCTGGAGGATGATCAGATTATCCGCAAGAACAACGTAGCGGACGATGATCAGACTGCCATCGAGACAGCAATGCGCGAGTGTGTCGAGGAAGGATGCCAGATTATCTTCGCGACAAGCTGGGGCTACATGGATGCATGCGAGGCACTGGCAGAAGAATATCCGGACGTTATCTTCTCCCATGCAACTGGCTACAAATCCAACGGTGTGAACTTTAACAATTATTTTGGACGGATTTATCAGTCCCGTTACCTCACTGGTATCGCGGCTGGTTTAAAGACAGAGAGCAATAAGATCGGTTATGTCGGCGCCTGGGGCAAGGACAATGCCGAGGTTACCGGCGGATGTGACGCATTTGCAATGGGTGTATATTCTGTAAACCCGGATGCAACCGTTTACATCAAGACCACCAACAGCTGGTACGATCCGGAAGGTGAGAAACAGGCAGCCGTAGCCCTGATCAACGAGGGCTGTGATGTCATTGGACAGCACTGCGATACACCGAACCCGCAGCTGGCAGCTGAGGAAGCTGGCGTATTTGGTGTTGGTTACAACTCTGATATGAGCAAGGATGCTCCGAAGGCAGTTCTGACCTCCACCGTTTGGAACTGGGGCGCTTACTATACCAAAGCTGTACAGGATCTGATTGATGGTACATGGACAGGCGAGAACTACTTCGGCGGTCTGGAGGAAGGTCTGGTAGACATTTCCCCGTTATCTGACCTGTGCGTAGATGGTACGCAGGAGAAGATCGACGAGGCACGTGCGAAGATCGAGTCTGGCGACTGGGATGTATTTGACGGCGTGATCGAGTGCAACGACGGAACCACCGTTGGCACCGAGGGCGAGCATATGTCTGATGCAGATATCACAGGCAATATCCACTGGTACTTCAAGAACATCGTAGAGAAATAATCACGGAATTATATACTTGGAAGCGATGCTGAAACAGGTTCGGAAACGCTTCCGGGTGTTGCAGATTCCAAGAGTATATAACAGATAAAAGGAGGCAGCTTCAAATGGATCCACTTTCATTTGCGGCACCTCTTTTTTCTTTTTTAGAAAATTGATTAAAAAATTGGTTAAATATTCATTTGAGGTGACGATATGACAGAACAGTATGCCATTGAGTGTAGGCAGATCACGAAAGCATTCGGAAGCGTCGTGGCGAACGATAAGATTGATCTGACCGTCCGGTACGGCGAGATTATGGCACTTTTGGGAGAAAATGGTTCCGGTAAGACAACGCTCATGAACATGCTTTCCGGTATCTACCACCCAGATGCCGGTTCGATTCTGGTTGGAGGAAAAGAAGTCTCCATAAATTCGCCGGTAGATTCGAGAAATTTAGGAATAGGTATGATTCATCAGCATTTCAAACTGGTGGATGTGTTCAGTGCGATGGATAATATCGTGCTGGGAACCAAGGGAAAACGGCTGGGAAGAAAGGCGTTGCGGGAAAAAATTGAAGCGCTTGGACAGTCATTTGGACTTGAAATTGAACCGGAGAAAAAGGTCTACGACATGTCGGTCAGCGAGAAGCAGACGGTCGAGATCCTGAAGGTATTATATAGAGGCGCCCAGATCCTGATTCTGGACGAGCCGACGGCAGTCCTGACGCCGCAGGAGACGGAGCGGCTGTTTAAAATCCTGCGCCGGATGCGGGAACAGGGCTGTGCGATTATTATTATTACCCATAAATTAAATGAGGTCCTTTCTATCAGTGACCGTGTCACGATTCTGCGAAAAGGAAAGAGCATCGAGACGGTGGAAACTGCCGGATGTGATGAGAAGAAACTTACGGAGCTTATGGTTGGACGACCAATCAGCCTGAATATCGAGCGCCCGGAGATGGAGAAGAGAGAGACTATTTTGAAGATTGTCGATCTGACCGTCGATAAGAGTGACGGCGGCGTGGCGCTGGATGATATTTCTTTTGAGATTAAAACAGGCGAGATTCTGGGCGTTGCCGGTGTTGCCGGAAGCGGCCAGAAAGAACTCTGCGAGACGCTGACCGGGTTGATGGACGCGAAAAAGGGCGCTATTTTGTACCGTAAGGAAAATATCATTGGTAAGACTCCGGCGGAGATCATCCGCCTCGGAATCAGCATGAGTTTCGTGCCGGAGGATCGTCTCGGCATGGGACTGGTTGCTTCAATGGGTATGGTTGATAATATGCTGCTCAAGTCCTATTCGGAAGGGAAAGGATTGTTTGTAGACCGGAAACCGGCGAGGGAGATGGCAGAACGCCTGATCGGAGAACTGGGAATCGTGACGCCGGGCGTTGATACGCCGGTGCGTATGATGTCGGGGGGCAATGTCCAGAAGGTACTTTTGGGACGTGAGATTGAGTCGAGCCCGCAGGTGCTGATCACGGCTTACCCGGTGCGAGGGCTTGATATTAATTCTTCCTATCTGATTTACGACCTCCTGAACCAGCAGAAGAAAAAGGGCGTGGCGGTTGTCTATATCGGCGAGGATCTGGATGTGCTTCTGGAGCTTTCAGACCGGATCATGGTACTCTGCCATGGAAAGATCACGGGTATCGTGGATGCGAAGAAGCTCACGAAAGAACAGCTGGGACTGATGATGACCGGTACCGAGGCGGGCGAGCTGGGGCTGGATAAGAGTATGGCATCCGAAAAGAAGGAGGAACAGGCATGAAAGAACCGTGGATCCGCGTTGTAAAAAAGGCGGAACTTGGAAAAAGAGAAACATTGATCCTCCGTCTGGAGGCGATCGTGCTGGCTCTGGTGGCAGGCGGATTCTTTATCCTGCTGATTGGGCAGAATCCATTTGTCATTTATCAGACGATTGTAACCGGAGCGCTGCGAAGCGAGATGGCGATACAGGCAACGGTCAAAATCATGATTCCACTTTTAATTGCGTCGCTGGGCGTGACGCTGGCATTTAAAATGAAATTCTGGAACATCGGAGCCGAGGGACAGATCATTATGGGCGGTATTTTTGCCTCGTATTTTGCACTGTTCCATGCGAACTGGAATCACTGGCTGCTGGTGATCGTGATGTTTCTGGCAGGCGCGATCGGCGGAGGTCTGTGGGGACTCATTCCGGCGTGGTTTAAGACCCGGTATGATACGAACGAGACGCTGTTTACGCTGATGTTAAACTATATCGCGCTGAATGTCATCGTATTTTTGAGAGAGGGCGCATGGCGCGACCCAGGTTCCCAGGGATATGCGAAGATTGCCCGTTTCAATAAGAATGCGGCGCTCGATAAGGTGTTCGGCATCCAGTTCGGCTGGGTGATTGCGCTGATTCTTGTGGTAGTGATAGCGGTTTACTTAAATCGTTCCAAGCAGGGATATGAGATCAGCGTCGTGGGAGAGAGCCAGGAGACAGCCCGCTATGCCGGCATGAATGTAAAAAAAGTGGTTCTGCGGACGATGTTTCTGTCCGGCGCTGTCTGCGGCATCGGCGGCATGGTGCAGGCGACCGGTTCGGATGTCACGCTGACGACGGCAGTTGCCGGAGGTGTCGGATTTACGGCGATCATCGTGGCATGGCTGGCACAGTTGAATCCGCCGGTGATTCTGCTGGTTACCTTTTTGTTCAGCGTGCTGGAAAAAGGAAGCAGCGTAGTTCAGTCTTCATTCGGATTGTCCTCGGACTGCGCGGATGTGCTGCAGGGAATCATCCTGTTCTTCATTCTGGGATGTGAACTGTTTATACGGTATCAATTTGTATTTCGCGGAAAAGGAGGTACACGCGCATGAGCAGCGAGATCGTAATTAAATTTCTGGTGGCGGCTGTATTGGCGGGTACGCCTTTCCTGTTTGGCACGGTTGGCGAAATTTTGAGTGAGAAGGTCGGACACCTGAATCTGGGCGTCGAGGGCATGATGTCGATTGGCGCGTGCGCCGGATTCATGGTCGGCTATCAGACGGATAACTTTGTTGCGGCGCTGTTAGCTGCGGCGGTGGCTGGAATGCTGTCGGCATTGATTTACGGTGTTTTGACTGTCACATTTATGGCAAATCAGAACGTAACGGGATTGACCCTGACGATTTTCGGCGTCGGATTAGCCAATTTTATCGGTGTCTTTATGCTGGAAAAATCAGAGAACGGCACCCTGAAACTTCCGGATGCGGTGACGGCACAGATGCGTAACATCCACATCCCGGGACTCAGTGATCTGCCAGTGGTCGGAGAATTATTATTTTCCTATAACCCGTTCGTTTATCTTGGAATCATCATCGCGATTGTGGCGAGTTTCTACTTATATAAAACACAGGTTGGTTTAAATGTGCAGGCGATCGGAGAAAATCCGGGCGCAGCAGATGCGGCAGGTATCGAAGTTACAAAGTGGAGATACATTAATATCCTGCTATCCGGTGCGATCTGCGGTATCGGCGGCGCGTATTGTTCGATGATCATCAACGGCGGCGTGTGGCTGCGCGACAGCGTCGGTGGTCTTGGCTGGATTTCCGTTGCCCTCGTTATCTTCGCGGCGTGGAAGCCGATCAATGTTATTTACGGTTCCTTTATTTTCGGGGCGCTGCGCGTGCTGAAATACTATGTGCCGAAAAACACGTATGCGATTCCAACGGCATTTTTCGATGCCCTTCCGTTCATTATCACCGCATTGGTGCTGGTGATCGCGTCGATGCGTAAGAATAAAGGGGCACATATCCCGGCGCATCTGGGCGAGAATTATTTCCGGGAGGAACGGTAGGAAAATGAAGGGGAACTTATAGGATTTGTGGGAGGGCTGCAAAAAGTAGTCACATGAAATAATAAGGGAAGCCCTTGATAGGTGATGTCAGATGGCGGCTTGAGATGATAAGACGACATCAGAAATGATATAGAAATAATAGAAAAGACGGTTGTTTGTCAAAGATTTTAAAGGGATAGAACAGAAAGATCGGACGAAAACCGTCTTTTTCTGTTTGAAATGGAAGGAAAGGTTATAAAACGATGTGGCAGGTTCGGAAATTCAGAAGATAAAAGGAAGAATTTGAAAAATGAATTTCGGACATAGAAAGGCTGATGGGAGGAAAATCTATGATTGCATCGAAACAGATTGCAGAAAATTATGTGGAGACGGGCAGAAAAAAGGCGGAACTTCCGGTGTCTCATATGCTGATACTCGCTTTTTCGCCGGAATGTTTATCGCGCTGGCAGGCGCGGGGGCTTCGGTTGCCTCGGCAGCAATGACAAATGCCTCGGCATCGCGGATTGCTTCGGCACTTGTATTCCCGGCAGGATTGGCGCTGGTGGTCTGCACCGGGGCGGAACTTTTCACTGGGAACTGCCTGATGACGATCTCGGCGCTGCAGAAACGGATTTCCGTGGGCTGGCTGTTTAAAAATCTTCTGTTTGTCTATCTGGGAAATCTGATTGGCGCGATCTTTGTGGCGGTTTTATTTGTCTACGGGCATATTCCAAGCCTGTACGGTGGCGATCTGGCGCAGGTTCTTCTGAATACAGCCGTTTCCAAGGTGACCCTGACTCTGCCGGAGGTGCTGTGCCGTGCGGTCCTCTGTAATGTGCTGGTTTGTATTGCAGTCTGGGCGGCGATGAGCTCCGAGCAGGTATCGGGCAAAATTCTGGCGCTTTATCCGCCGGTGGCGATTTTCATTCTCTGCGGCTTCGAGCATTGCATCGCCAATATGTTTTACATCCCGGCGGGGCTGATGATCATGGGCGAGTACGGTCTGGCAGCGGAAGGGCTGACGATCGGAACCTTTATTCTCAATAATCTGATTCCGGCTACGATCGGAAATATGATCGGCGGGATGCTGGTGATTGGAGGCGGGTACTGGCTGGTGTATCTTCGGGGAACGAAAAATCGTGAAATAAAATGAATGCGTGAAAAAATGAAATAGGGCGAAAGGGTATTTTTGTCTGGTCTCCATGCTAGGTTTGGAGTCGGGCGGAGGTGCCCTTTTTGTATTAGAATTGATGAAAAGTTTGACTTCTACTCCCAAGGAATATCTATGTTTAGCTGATTCAATTTTATCAAACAGAACAAATGTTTGCAAAGACTTTTGGAATGTGTTATACTAAGCATAATTACAGGGAAGACTGTGACTATAATGACTATAAAATAAGTCAGCAGCGACATGATAAAACAGAGCAGAGTCAATGATAATTGAGGTACAGATATGGCGAAGCAATATATAAAGATACGAGGTGCCAATGAGCACAATCTGAAAAACATTTCCATTGATATTCCGAGAAATGAGCTGGTCGTCCTGACCGGACTTTCTGGTTCGGGTAAATCATCTCTGGCATTTGACACGATCTATGCCGAAGGGCAGCGGCGGTATATGGAGTCCCTGTCGTCCTATGCGCGTCAGTTCTTAGGTCAGATGGAAAAGCCGGATGTCGAGAGCATCGAGGGTTTGTCCCCGGCGATCTCTATCGACCAGAAATCGACGAACCGGAATCCGCGTTCGACGGTCGGTACAGTGACGGAGATCTATGATTATATGCGTCTTTTGTACGCACGGATCGGTATTCCGCATTGCCCGAAGTGCGGTCGTGAGATCCGCCGTCAGACGGTCGATCAGATGGTTGACCAGATCATGGCGCTGCCAGAGCGCACAAAGATCCAGCTTCTTGCCCCGGTCGTGCGCGGGCGGAAAGGACGCCACGAGAAAGTGCTGGAGCAGGCAAAGAAGAGCGGCTATGTCCGTGTGCGGGTAGACGGCAGCTTATACGAGCTTTCCGAGGAGATCACGCTGGATAAAAATATCAAGCACAATATTGAGATTGTGGTCGATCGCCTGGTGGTCAAGCCGGGGATTGAGAAACGCCTCTCGGATTCGATTGAAACGGTCATGGGTCTCTCCAATGGTCTGATGCTGACCGATACGGCGGTGCGGGATGAAAACGGCGAAGAAAAGCACGATACCCTGACGTTCAGCCAGAATTTTTCTTGCCCGGACTGCGGTATCAGCGTGGATGAGGTCGAGCCGCGCAGCTTCTCTTTCAACAACCCATTTGGTGCGTGCCCGGACTGCTTCGGTCTGGGATATAAGATGGAGTTTGACGAGGATCTGATGATTCCAGACAAGAGCCTGAGCATCAATCAAGGTGCGATCACGGCGATGGGATGGCAGTCCTGCACGGACAAAACGAGCTTTTCCGGCGCGATCTTAAATGCATTGGCAAAAGAATACGATTTCAGTCTGGATACCCCGTTTGAAGATTATCCGAAGGAGATCCATGATATTTTAATTTACGGAACCGGCGGCAAGGTTGTGAAGGTGTATTACCGTGGACAGCGTGGAGAGGGAATTTATGATATTGCCTTTGAGGGACTGATTCAGAGCATGAACCGCAAATACCGTGAGACGTTCTCTGATTCAATGAAGGCGGAATATGAGACATTTATGCGGATCACGCCGTGTCCAGCCTGCAAGGGGCAACGATTAAAGAAGGAATCTCTGGCAGTCACGGTTGGTGGGAAAAATATTTTCGAGGCGACCGATATGTCGATCGTCAAATTCCGCGAATTTATCGATGCGCTGGAGCTGACGCCGATGCAGCAGGCGATTGGTGCGCCGATTTTGAAAGAGATTCGGGCGAGGATCAGCTTCCTTATCAATGTCGGTCTGGAATACCTTTCCCTGTCGCGTGCGACTGGCACGCTGTCCGGCGGCGAGGCGCAGCGAATCCGCCTGGCAACCCAGATCGGCTCCGGTCTGGTCGGTGTGGCATATATTCTGGACGAGCCGAGTATCGGACTTCACCAGCGGGACAACGACAAGCTTCTGGATACCCTGAAACACCTGCGGGATCTGGGAAATTCAGTTCTGGTGGTTGAGCATGACGAGGATACGATGCGCGCGGCAGACTGTATCGTGGACATCGGTCCGGGCGCAGGCGAACACGGCGGCGAGGTCGTGGCGATCGGCACAGCGGAAGAGATTATGAAAAATGAAAAATCGATCACCGGCGCATATTTGAGCGGGCGCATTCAGATTCCGGTGCCGTCCGAGCGGAGAAAACCGGCTGGCTGGCTGACGGTAAAAGGCGCAGCGGAAAATAATCTTAAGAATATCGACGTCAAATTCCCGCTGGGCGTGATGACCTGCGTCACCGGCGTTTCCGGTTCGGGAAAGAGCTCACTTGTCAATGAGATTCTTTATAAAGCGCTGGCAAAGAAGCTGAACCGAGCACACACGATTCCGGGAAAACATAAATCCATCGAGGGCGTCGAGCAGCTCGATAAGATTATCGCGATCGACCAGTCTCCGATCGGGCGGACGCCGCGTTCCAATCCGGCAACCTATACGGGGGCATTTGAGCTGATCCGGGATCTGTTTGCGGCATCTACGGATGCCAAGGCAAAAGGCTACAATAAAGGACGTTTCAGCTTCAATAAAAAAGGCGGGCGCTGTGAGGCGTGCTCCGGCGACGGCATCATCAAGATCGAGATGCATTTCCTGCCGGATATCTATGTGCCGTGTGAGGTCTGCGGCGGCAAGCGCTATAACCGGGAAACGCTGGAGGTCAAATATAAAGGGAAAAGCATCTATGATGTCCTCAATATGACGGTCGAGGAGGCGATGAAATTCTTCGAAAATGTGCCGTCCATACACCGGAAGATTGCGACACTCTACGATGTAGGACTTTCCTATATCCGTCTGGGACAGCCATCCACCGAGCTGTCCGGTGGAGAGGCACAGCGAATCAAGCTGGCGACGGAGTTGAGCAAGCGTGGAACCGGCAAGACGATCTATATTCTGGACGAACCGACTACGGGTCTTCATTTTGCCGATGTACACCGTCTGATTGAGATATTAAGACGTTTGTCGGATGGTGGAAATACCGTGGTTGTCATTGAGCATAACCTGGATGTCATCAAAACTGCTGACTACCTGATCGACATCGGACCGGAAGGCGGAGAGGGCGGCGGAACCGTGATTGCGAAAGGAACACCGGAAGAAGTGGCAGCGACGCCGGGATCGTATACGGGGAAGTATGTGAAGAAATATTTAAATGTTTAGGACAATAAGCGGGAATCCTCGGCAATTCAATTACCGAGATGAAAGCGCAGGGTGTGCATATCTGCACAATGCAAATAGTATAATAATTCTCGTCCTTTGCTCTCAGTTGAGAAGCCCCCACCTCTTTAGGTGCGAGTAATAACAAATTTGTCTCAGTGGGAGTTAGGTCTCCGATTGAGATAAACGCTCCGCGAGGATGCGCAGTGATTCTGCATAGAATATGCATTTTTACTTGCGGATAGGAATTTTCTGCACTGAAAATTCCGTACGATATCATACTGGTAGCGGATTTTGCCGATGCTTCGCTGACCAGAATCACGCGCCAAGTCTCACGGATGTTCGACTTGAATTGAATCGAAAAGTATTTTTCTGGAAAAAGTGCCTGAAAATACCGTAAAAATGGCTTGTCTTTAATTGCCGGGTATTTTATAATAAAAGTTACAGGAATTGACAGGAAGAGAACGTGGTATAGCTGCTGAACAGATTGCGACCGGTTATTTTTCGATTGGCGGCGATGGGGCTGGAACGGAGTGATTACCTGCGGCAGCAGTATGACTGTTACAGTTCACATGTTGTGCAAGCGTGTGACCATAAATCCTGGAAGTTGATTCGAAGCTACAAGTTGATGAAGTACGGATCGCAGCATAAAATTATAGGAGGAATACTCGTGGAGAAAGAGATGATCATTGTACTGGACTTTGGCGGACAGTACAATCAGTTGATTGCCAGAAGAGTAAGAGAGTGTAACGTATATTGTGAGGTTCATCCTTACACCCTGCCGCTGGAAAAAATCAAAGAGATGAACCCGAAGGGTATCATTTTCACCGGCGGACCGAACAGTGTATACAAGGAGGAATCTCCGAGATGTTCAAAGGAAATCTTTGATCTGGGAATCCCGGTACTGGGTATCTGCTATGGCGCACAGCTGATGTCCTACCTGTTAGGTGGCGAGGTTGCCACAGCACCGGTCAGCGAATACGGAAAGACTGAGGTAGAGGTAGACACAACATCTAAGCTGTATGAGGGTGTATCCCCGAAGACCATATGCTGGATGAGCCATACCGACTATATTTCCAAGATGCCGGAAGGTTTCCGTGTGACAGCCCATACTCCGGTCTGCCCGATTGCAGGTATGGAAAATGAAGAAAAAGGCTGGTACGGCATCCAGGCACATCCGGAGGTACTTCATACACAGGAAGGCTCCAAGATGCTGCATAACTTCGTATACAGTGTCTGCCATTGTGCAGGTGACTGGAAGATGGATGCGTTCGTAGAGAAATCCATCGAAGAAATCCGTAAAAAAGTAGGAAATGGTCGTGCCCTTCTGGCTCTGTCCGGCGGTGTAGACTCTTCCGTAGCAGGTGTCCTGATGGCGAAAGCGATCGGCGACCAGCTGACCTGCGTATTCGTCGATCACGGTCTGCTTCGTAAAAACGAGGGTGACGAGGTAGAGGCAGTATTTGGTCCGAACGGTCCGTACAAGCTGAACTTCATCCGTGTCAATGCACAGCAGCGTTTCTACGACAAGCTGGCAGGTGTAACCGATCCGGAGCGCAAGCGTAAGATCATCGGCGAAGAGTTCATCCGCGTATTTGAGGAAGAAGCAAAGAAGATTGGCAAAGTAGATTACTTCGTACAGGGTACGATTTACCCGGATGTGATTGAGTCCGGTCTTGGAAAATCCGCTGTTATCAAGTCCCACCACAACGTAGGCGGACTTCCGGAACACGTAGATTTCAAGGAGATCATCGAGCCGCTGCGTATGCTGTTTAAAGATGAGGTCCGCCGCGCCGGTCTGGAGCTTGGTATTCCGGAAAATCTGGTATACCGTCAGCCGTTCCCGGGTCCGGGACTTGGCGTTCGTATCATCGGTGAGGTAACCGCAGAGAAGGTACGCATCGTACAGGATGCAGACGCTATCTACCGCGAGGAGATCGCAAAAGCAGGTATCGACCGCACACTCGGTCAGTACTTCGCAGCCCTGACCAATATGCGTTCCGTAGGCTGCATGGGCGATGTCAGAACCTATGACTATGCCATCGCACTTCGTGCCGTCCTCACATCCGACTTCATGACCGCAGAATCCGCAGAACTTCCGTGGGAAGTACTTGGAAAAGTCACAAGCCGAATTGTCAATGAGGTAAAAGGTGTAAACCGCGTACTGTATGATTGTACGGGGAAACCGCCGGCTACGATTGAGTTTGAATAGTAAACAGGGAGCCGGGAAGCCGCATAAATAGCGGACTTTCCGGCTCTTAGTGTGTGGCGTGATACCTTTTTGATACCTAAATGTTATTTGATTATTTTTTTGAGATGTTCAACTTGTTGCATTATATTTGCATCCTCTTTTAACCGGTATAAAGGCTGTGAAAAGTTTCTAACAGTGCTAATAAAATCTAATAGTTTGGGTGCAGTGACATTGCTTTCAGCTTTAGTAAGTAGAGATTTGTACTGATTTAAACATAAAGGGAACTGTAATTTGCTGGAAATTTTATCGTGTGTGAATGAAGTTATTGCGAGCATGAATTGAACTTGAGTAAAATTATCAATTAATTCGTTATATATGTCTTCTGCTCCCCAGCATTTACCATTTCCGTTTGTTAAGTATGCGTCAATTATTACCATAGTATAATAAGCGTTAATTTGGATTGGAACTCCGTGCGACCCCACTAGTCGTTGTACTTGTTTTGCATATGGAGGTTCTAAGTAAAAGTTGTTTATAGTAGCGTTATGAGCATTATATAAATGTTCCAATTCAATTTTTAATTCGGCACTTCGTATAGACTCAGGCAGGTATGACTCTGCATTAACTATTTGTAAAAATTCTCTAGCTAGTTTTGCTTCAGTCTGATCATTATTAATTTGGAATTTGCTATATTTAATTCCACAATTCCATTTTACATCTTCATCTACTAAATACCATAGTTTAGGCAATAAAAGTTTAATATTCCTCTTGGTATCGCTTGTTGTATCTATCCGACAATAAATACCAAAGAAGCCATTACAAAGAGAATTGGCTTTTTCAGAAGTTAATTCACAAAAGAAATTGCTAATAGTTTCAGCTTCTGCTTCATCTAAAGTGTTTGCCTTGATATTACGTAATAATTTTCCGATTTGGATAGTTAAATTGGATAATGGGAGAGATATTACTTCTTTAATACAAGTTTCTAGCCAATCAATTAGTTGTAAGCCCGTTAATTCAACCTGATTGGGATGAGCAGCGCTAGCCCAATTTCGCATGAATTTTATATTATCAAGTAGACGATAACCAATATCAGAAATCAAACCGATTTCTTTAGCACCTTGAATAAGTTCACTATCATCAATTTTTACTAAATCATCTTCTGTAGATAGCTTAGTTCTTTTATCTGATGTTACTGCTAAATCAAAAAAAATACTGAATATCATATTGAGAGACACGAAAACGTAACTGACTTACAGTTTCATCCCATAGGTAGTTTAATGCAGCATCAAATAATCCAGCACTTACCGCAGATAAAAACTTTGAGATATAGGTGGAAGTTTCCAGAGTTTCAGATGAAAGTGGTTCTAATACATCTTCTATATTTTTAAAAACCCTACGACGTTCATCCACTTTTACTAAAATATTGTTTGTGGGTAAGCCTAAATATTCGAATACACTCAACATTTTTTCATCATAGGCTGTTAATTCGGTGGCTAATTCGCGACTACTCGCAGTAATTAATTCGTTTGGCATAAAGCTCCTTTCTAATGGTTTTTCCATTTATAAGTATTGTTGCATTTATCAATATTATCATAGTCAACACTACTACTGGAGGCAGGCCAGTTGATTTTCCATTCAAAATATTCGTTTTCTGAAATTTCTCCGCCTTTTAGCTGTTCTTTCCGCAGATACCATTCACGTAGAAATTCATTTACCAGGCCGTAATCAATCCACATACCGACAGGAGCATGAGCAGGCCATTCGTCACTATCATTATAGCGAACAGACTTATCATCAGAAACGTTGCACTTGCCGGGATTGCGGACAAGCTGAAACAGATGAAAGGTATTGCGGTTGTCCTCGTCAAGCCAGAAAAAAGTCTGCATAATGTCCTCAGCGCAGCCGGGGGCTTCTATAATAAAATTGATATAGTTGACATTCAAAATCCTGGCAATTTCCATGAGAGTATCTTTTTTGGGAACACGATAGCCGGATTCATATTGTGCCACACGAACATCAGCGTTGCGCTCCTCATATCCCAGCTTCAATCCTAGTTCTCGTTGTGTTAATCCCCGAAATGTGCGGATTCTCTTAATTCGCTCTCCCAGTATCATAATTTTGTGTCCTTTCCTTAAACATTACAAATTACACACCATAATCCATTCTTCTTCGTTTTCCCGTACAATATCAAAACCGATTTTTCGATACATTTCAGCCGCATAATTAGCCTTTTGAACAGAAAGTGAAACACGTTTATAACCATGTGTTTTCAACAAAGATAGCATTTCTTTCATCATATCGGTTCCTATCCCCTGTCCACGGTATTCTTTGTATAGAGAGATGGCAAGAGAGGGCGTTTCATCATCAATATGTCCGTAATCGTGTATAATGCGTACCCAGACAGCACCAACGATTTTTTGTTCAACTTCTGCGACTAATGCGAAATCAGCTTTTGATGCCCCGAAGCGGTCAATATAAATTTGTAATTCGGGAGAAGCGATAATATTTTTCGGTGGCGGCTTTATAACGTCTGGAATAAAAATAGCTTCGTATAGAAATTCATTCAATAGAGGATATTCCATTACCGTCATTTCTCGTATCGTGTATTCCATAAAGCCCTCCTGTGAAAATAGTTATCCCGTTTCCTACATTGTAGCATACCTAAAATAATACGGCAACAAAAACTTATCAGAAATGCTAAATTTAATAAAAAAGATAAACTTAACAAAAAAGCTATTGATAATAGCAGAAATGTTAAGTATACTGAAAATACAGGACTTAACAAAAAAGTTAAAAATCCAAAAGGAGGACGTGTATTTGAAAAATGATTTATTTGTAACAGCCGGAGAAGTGGCGCAGGACTTAGGCATTTCCAAACCATTTGCTTATAAGCTGGTGCGGCAGATGAACGAAGAACTGGAAGCAAAAGGTTTTATCACAATCGCCGGACGAGTGAGCAGAAAATACTATGAAGAAAAATTTTATGGCATGGCACAGGCGAATTAGGAAAGGAGTGAGATTATGGCGGCGTACAAAGACGAACAGCGGGGAACATGGTATGTGTCCCTTCACTATTATGACTGGACTGGTAAGAATTGCCGGAAAGTTAAGAGGGGATTTAAGACCAGAATCAGATGGCATGGGTGGGGAGAATGAACAATATCCGGGCTTGTGCGGAGGAGATTGTGTTAAAAAAGATTGTTTATGCGTAGAGTGTAGGGCGGCTTTTTTAGCTGCCCTTTATGGATTTAATTTACAGAAAAACAGAACATATGTTTCCTGAAGAGCGTTGAAAAAGGTAGTAAGTTATTGTATAATAACAAGAAATAGAAGGCTTGTAGGTAGGTGGAATATGCTAGAAAAAATTATAGAACTTACAAACGAATATATAGAGAATATGCCGAAAAAAGAACGTAAAAAATACGGACAGTTCTTTACCAGTATGGAAACTGCCCGTTTTATGGCGGGATTATATAAGTTGGATGAGAAAACAGGCAGAGTAAGTGTGCTTGATGCAGGGGCTGGTTCAGGTATATTATCATGTGCTCTTATTGAGCGAATGGAAACAATAGATTCTATTCAGGAGATTGAGCTTACCTGCTATGAGAACGATGAAAATGTATTGCCATTGTTGAAACGTAATCTGGAATATTGTAAAGAAGAGACAAGAAAAAAACTTACAGTTAATATCGTTGAAGATAATTATATTTTGAGCCAGTATTTGGATTTTAATCATATGTTGGGAGGAAATGCAGAGCCTAAGAAATATGATTTTGTGATTGGAAATCCGCCGTATATGAAAATTCCGAAAGATGCGCCAGAAGCAACAGCGATGCCAGAGGTATGTTATGGTGCACCGAACTTATATTTCATTTTTGCGTCTATGGGATTATTTAATTTATGTGAAAGTGGAGAGCTGATTTACATCATTCCGAGGTCATGGACATCAGGGGCGTATTTTAAACGTTTCCGGGAATATTTTCTGACAGAAGGGAAATTGGAACATATTCACCTTTTTGTCAGCAGAAATAAGGTTTTCGACAAAGAAAGTGTGTTACAGGAAACAATTATTATTAAAGTAAAAAAGACAAGTGAAAAGCCAGAAACAGTTACGATTACATCATCGAAATCCAATAGTGATTTTGGAGAGTTGACATCATTGACGGTTCCGTATGATCTGGTTGTAGCAGGATCAGACTATTATGTCTATCTTGTAACAGATGAAAATGAAGTGGAAGTATTAAAGAAGTTGCATAAGTTTGATAAGACGCTTCCAGCAATAGGTGTAAAAATGAAAACTGGATTGACCGTAGATTTCCGTAATCGGGAAATACTTCGAGATGAGGAAGAAGAAGGAGCAATACCTTTATTTTATTCGCAGCATATAAAACAGGGAAAAGTAGAATTTCCAATACAGAAAGAACATGAATATGTAGTGACAGAACAAAGGGGATTGATGCAGGATAACAAAAACTATCTATTTGTAAAGCGCTTTACAGCAAAGGAAGAACCTCGAAGATTACAGTGTGGAGTATATTTAGCCAAAAGATTTCCGCAGTACCAAAAGATAAGTACACAGAATAAAATTAATTTTGTGGACGGTGTATTAACGGAAATGTCAGAATGCCTGGTGTATGGGTTATATGTATTATTTAATTCTACACTTTATGATGAATATTATCGTATTTTAAATGGATCTACACAGGTTAATTCCACAGAGATTAATGCAATGCCTGTGCCGGATTTAGAGGACATTCAGGAAATGGGCAGAAAAGTGCTTAAGAGCAAGGACTATTCAGAAACAAATTGTGATTTGATATTGGAGGGATACTGTGGATAAGAAAATAGAAGAAGCAAGAGAATTTCTGCAAACAATTGGTATGCCAAAAGCACAGCAAGCGGATATATGTTGCTATGTGATACTGGCTATGGCAGGGATAAAGCCGGATATGTCATGGAGTGAAGCAACAAATGAATGGATTCGTATTCATGATATTATTCAGGTTGTTAATACATTTTATGGCATGAGTTATGCGGAAAATAGTAGAGAAACATTTAGAAAACAGGCTTTGCATAGATTTCGTACTGCAGCTTTGATAGAGGATAATGGAAAAGCAACCAACAGTCCGAACTATCGCTACAGATTGACGGAAGAAACAATTAAAATACTGAGAACGATGGAAACACCAGCGTGGAAAGAATCTATAAAGCGGTTTCTTTGTTACCATGAAAAGTTAATTGATTTGTATGCTTCTAAAAAGAAGATGACAATGATGCCGGTAAATATAAATGGTGAAAGTTTTAAATTTTCTACGGGTAAGCATAATGAGCTGCAAAAAGCCATTATCGAGGAATTTGCACCAAGATTTGCACCAAATTCTGAGTGCTTGTACGTTGGCGATACAATAGAAAAAGATCTGGTAAAGAATGTAGAAAAATTAAAAGAACTGGGATTTGAAATTACGTTACATGATAAGATGCCTGATGTAGTGCTATATCGTGAGGATAAAAACTGGATTTATTTTATTGAGTCGGTAACGTCTGTAGGGCCGATGGATCCGAAACGTATATTGGAAATCACGGAGATGACAAAAGATGTTACGGCAGGAAAAATATTTGTAACAGCATTTCTGGATTTCAAGACGTATAAGAAATTTGCTGAAGAACTCGCATGGGAAACAGAAGTTTGGATTGCTGAAATGCCGGAGCATATGATACATCTGAATGGCGATAGGTTTATGGGACCAAGGTAGAAGGGAGAATGGATATGGCAAAACCTAAAATATTTGTATCGTTTGATTTTGAAAATGACAGAAGTTATAAATATACTTTAAATATGTGGAATGCAAATTCAAATTTTGAATTTACTTGTAATGATAAATCACCGAGTGAAATTCAGAGCTGGAATATACCAACGGTTAAAGCAGTATTATCCAGAAAAATTAATGAAGCAACGCATGTTGTGGTCATAGTAGGAAAAGAAGCTAATAAATTACATAAGGACAGGGGACTTATAGGTTATCGTAATTGGCAGAATTTTGAAGTTGCAAAGGCAAAAGAACTGGGAAAACATATAATTGCAGTGCAATTAAACTCTTTGTATGAGTATCCAGAAGAATTGAAAAATTGCGGTGCCAAAAGAGTTTATAGTTTTAATCATGATGATATTGTACGTGCAATAAGAGGGTGGTAATATGGATACATTGGATGTGCTGTATGACCACTATAAGGAAACATTCAGTCTAAGCAAGGAATCACAGGGAAGAAGAAATAAAAGTTTTGTTATTCTTTGCGTATTAGAAGCGATTTCATTTCTACTTTTAATAAGACCGGAAATGGCGTTTGAACTCATTTTAAAAGGTATAAATAGAGATATAGAAACACCCTTACAATTGAGTAATACGATTATTCAAACTTTAATTTGGTTATTGATTGTATATGTGATGATACGTTATAATACAAGACATGTTATATATTGAGCGACAATATACTTTGTATGAGTATCCACTTTGTATGAGTATCCAGAAG
>NZ_QUGD01000003.1:0-198180 GCF_003478795.1 Clostridium sp. AF21-20LB
ATAAACGCTGAAGGCATCTAAGCGTGAAGCCCCCCTCAAGATGAGATATCCCATACGCAAGTAGTAAGACCCCTTGAAGACGACGAGGTAGATAGGGCAGAGGTGGAAGTGCAGTAATGCATGAAGCTGACTGTTACTAATCGGTCGAGGGCTTAACCAAAAGGATATGGTTAAGGATTGGATAGGAAAGAGGAAGTTATTTCCTTAAGGATGGAAAGATAGAAGTAGAAGAAATTCAGTGTGCAGTTTTGAAGGTATATAAATCTTCAAACACAATAGAGTAATAACGTGGATGACGGGGTGTGGCTCAGCTTGGCTAGAGCGCTGGTTTGGGACCAGGAGGTCGCAGGTTCGAATCCTGTCACCCCGATTCTTACAAGTATGCGCGAGTGGCTCAGTTGGTGGAGCGCGACCTTGCCAAGGTCGAGGCCGCGGGTTCGAGTCCCGTCTCGCGCTCTTTTTTATTTCTAGGATTTATGCGGGTTCCGAGGTTTTCGGAGCCCGCTTTTAATTTACATAGAATTGCTAAAAGTTTTTACTGAAGGCTTTGTATTATCATTCCGTATATGCTTGCTGGAAGAAATTCAAGAAACGAAGAAAAATGAAGGAAAATGCGTGATTTTTTTAATTTCCACTTGCATGTATACCTTGCCTGTGATATAGTATAAAGGCTGAAAATTCACGCCGGTCGGATTTGCGCAGGACGGTGCTCATTATGAGTCCCCGCGGAAAGCATGAGAAGACGGCGGAAGAAAAACCAAAATTGGAGGAAAGAAACATGAGCGTTATTTCAATGAAGCAGTTACTCGAAGCAGGTGTACATTTTGGACACCAGACCAGAAGATGGAACCCGAAAATGGCTCCGTACATCTACACCGAGAGAAATGGTATCCACATCATCGACCTTCAGAAATCTGTAGGTAAAGTAGATGAGGCTTACAAGGCAGTATCCGATATCGCAGCAGACGGCGGCACAATCCTGTTCGTTGGTACAAAGAAGCAGGCTCAGGACGCTATCAAGACCGAGGCTGAGAGATGTGGTATGTTCTATGTAAACGAGAGATGGTTAGGCGGTATGCTGACAAACTTCAAGACCATCCAGAGCCGTATCGCTAGATTAAAACAGATCGAGGCTATGTCTGAGGACGGAACTTTCGACGTTCTGCCGAAGAAAGAAGTTATCGAGCTGAAAAAAGAGTGGGAGAAGCTGGAGAAGAACCTGGGCGGTATCAAAGATATGAAGAAGATCCCGGATGCTATCTTCGTAGTAGATCCGAAGAAGGAAAGAATCTGCGTACAGGAGGCTCATACTCTGGGTATTCCGCTGATCGGTATCATCGATACCAACTGTGATCCGGAAGAGCTGGATTATGTAATCCCGGGTAACGATGATGCTATCCGTGCCGTAAAACTGATCGTTTCCAGAATGGCAGACGCTGTTATCGAAGCTAAGCAGGGCGAGGCTGAGGCAGCTGCAGCAGAGGGCGAAGCAGAGGCTACAGAGGCTTAATTAACCCCAAAATTAAAAACTGAAACCAAAAGACCAGGAGCACGCCGCGGTTTTCCGCATAAAAGCGTGCTCCGCGCGGGTATACGAACGTGTACCTGAATTTATATACACGGAGGGATTTAAGATGGCAGTTACAGCCGCAATGGTAAAAGAGTTACGTGAAATGACAGGCGCTGGTATGATGGACTGTAAGAAAGCTCTTGCAGCTACAGATGGCGACATGGACAAAGCTGTTGAGTTCCTGAGAGAAAAAGGACTTGCAGGCGCTACTAAGAAAGCTGGCCGTATTGCAGCAGAGGGTATCGTTATGACTAAGGTTACCGCTGATGAAAAGAAGGCAGTTGTAGTAGAAGTAAACGCAGAGACAGACTTCGTAGCTAAGAACGAGAAGTTCCAGAACTATGTATCTGATGTTGCTGAGCAGGCGCTGAACACAAGCGCAGCAGATATTGACGCATTCTTGGCTGAAAAATGGGCAAAGGATCCGTCCCTGACAGTTGCAGAGGCTCTGTCTTCCCAGATCTCCATCATCGGCGAGAACATGAAGATCCGTCGTTTTGCTCAGTTAGCTGAGGAGAACGGTTTCGTTGCTTCCTACATCCATGCAGGCGGCAAGATCGGCGTTCTGGTAGACGTTGAGACTGACGTTGTAAACGATGCAATCAAAGAGATGGCTAAGAACGTAGCTATGCAGCTGCAGCTCTGAAACCGCTGTACACCAACGACAGCGAAGTAGATGCAGATTACATCGCAAAAGAGAAAGAGATCCTGACTGTAGCAGCTAAGAACGAGAAGCCGGACGCAAACGACAAGATCATCAGCGGCATGGTTATGGGTCGTATCAAGAAAGAGCTCAAAGAGATCTGCCTTCTGGATCAGGTATATGTTAAGGCTGAGGATGGCAAGCAGAGCGTAGCTCAGTATGTAGCTCAGGTTGCTAAAGAGAATGGTGCGAAGATCACTGTTAAGAAGTTCGTTCGTTTTGAGACTGGTGAAGGTATCGAAAAGAAGGAAGAGAACTTTGCAGAGGAAGTTGCAAAGCAGATGGCACAGTAAGCGAACTACTTGTTGTAACTTCATATAACTTATTAGAAAGTGCTGAACCCCAGTATTTATGTAGGGTTTCAGCACTTTTTTATGTACTGTTTTTTGATACTTTTTTTATATAACTTGTTGCAATTTATTATATCTTCTTATGCGAATTGTGTAAAAAAGTGTGTAGTGAGTTGTGTAGAGGTTTTGGGGGATTTGTGTAATAACACGAATGGAACGCCTCAGCTGATTGCAGACGCGCCTTTGCAGTCTGCTCAGCATTACATTTACCGGTCTCAGGATCCCATTAGCGATTCTTTTGGGTGGCATTATGGGACTCACCGGAATCTGGCGGGCGCTTACGCTGACCTTGATCGTGAAAGGATAGGGGATAAAAGTGCACCAGAAAGTCGCACTTGAAAATTTCGCCAGATGCGCTATAATAAATCTGGCGATGGTTCAGCATGGAAACATTGCAAATTTGATAAAAACAGGGGAGCTCGTTAGCGGGCTGAGAGGAAGTAATCGAACTTCGACCCTTTAACCTGATGCGGATAATGCCGTCGTAGGAAGTCATGAGATGAATTTTTACAGGAGATATCCGCAGGGGTATCTCCTGTTTTTTCATATAACAGGAAATTCCGTTGAAATTTCCTGTTATATAAAAGTCTTACCGGGCGGGATCGCACTGCGGCAGAAGGGAATCATGTCGCAAGTGACCGCGCTCGGCGCGGGAATGTGCCAGGGCACATTCTTTTAAAATTAAATTCTTTGAAAGGGGGAACGTATTCCGCATGTGTGCGGCGAGCTGAGGGGGAGCGCCCTGGGCTTTGTAGGCAGCGATGGGAAGCCGTGTTCCGGCGTGAGAGGATACCAGAGAGTATCGACCGAATTTCATGCAGAAAACGTAAATTATTCGTAACTGTTCAAGAATATCAAAGAAACAGAACAGTTGCAAATTTTCAAAGAAGGAGAAGAAAAATGAATAAGACAAACACGAAAAAACTGGCGATTGCGGCTGTATTCTGTGCCGTTGCCGTCGTAGGAAGTTTATTTTCCGTTCCGGTGTTCGGAAGCAAGTGTTCCCCGGTACAGCATATGGTAAATATCCTGTGTGCCGTTCTTCTGGGACCGGGCTATGGACTGGGAGCGGCCTTTGCAGCGGCGCTGATCCGAAATCTGTTAGGACTTGGAAGCCTGATGGCATTTCCGGGCAGTATGTTTGGCGCCCTGATCTGCGGACTGGTTTACAAGAAAACGCAGAGTGTGTTCGCAACTTTGATCGGTGAGGTGCTTGGAACGTCCATTCTGGGCGGGTTTGCGGCATATCCGGTGGCGGTTTTCCTGATGGGAAAGAGCGCGGCGGGACTGGCTGTCTATGCCTATGTGGTTCCGTTTTTGATCTCGACCGCGGGAGGAGCGATCATAAGCGCGGTTCTGATTTTAAGTTTAAAGAAAGCCAATATTTTAGCAGGAATGCAGGAAGCACTGAGAGAGGAGAAGCCAGCACATGTTTAAAGAAATATTTGATAATGTAAGAGAAAAATGTCCGTTAATCCACAACATTACGAACTACGTGACTGTCAATGACTGTGCCAACGTGGTACTCGCATGCGGCGCGTCCCCGATCATGGCGGATGATAAGGACGAAGTTTCGGATATCCAGACCATCTGCGGCGGACTGAATATCAATATCGGCACATTAAACAGCCGGACCATCGAATCCATGCTGCTTGCCGGAAAGCGGGCAAATGAGCTGGGTCATCCGGTAGTTTTAGACCCGGTAGGCGCCGGTGCGTCGAAACTCAGAACAGAGACCGCCAATCAGCTTTTAAAGGAAGTCAGGTTTACCGTGATCCGCGGGAACATTTCGGAGATCAAGACACTGGCACTTGGAAATGGGACGACGAAGGGCGTGGATGCCGATCTGGCAGACCGGGTGACGAAGGAAAATCTGGACGAGGCGGCAGCTTTTGCGAAGGCATTTGCCGGAAAGATGAATGCGGTCGTTGCGATCACCGGTGCGATCGACATTGTGGCGGATGCGGAGAAGGCATACTGCATTTACAACGGTCGTCCGGAGATGTCTTCCATCACAGGAACCGGCTGTCAGCTCTCGGCTCTGACGGCGGCCTTTGTGACAGCCAACCAGGAACAGCCGCTTGAGGCAGCTGCTGCGGCAGTCTGCGCGATGGGACTGGCCGGGGAGACGGCATACGCCCGTTTAAGTGAACTGGACGGCAATGCAACCTACCGGAATTATATCATTGATGCTATTTATCGCATGAACGGAGAAGCGCTGGAGGCCGGAGCAAAATTTGAAGTAAGATAATAGAACTTTAGTGTCTGTTTTTATAAGAACAGCCGAGAGAAGGAGGAAATGCAGATGAACTGCAGACCGGAAGATATGCTGCTTTACGCGGTGACAGACCGCGCATGGCTGAAGGGGGAAACTCTGGAGAGTCAGGTTGAGAAAGCTTTGAAGGGCGGGGCGACGTTTGTCCAGCTGAGAGAAAAGGAGCTTGACGAGGCGGAGTTTCTGGAGGAGGCAAAGAAGCTTAAAATACTTTGCAGAAAGTATCAGGTTCCGTTTGTGATCAATGACAACGTGAAGATTGCCCTGGCGGTGGATGCGGACGGCGTCCATGTGGGACAGAGCGATATGGAAGCGGGAAAGGTCCGGGAAAAGCTGGGACCAGATAAGATCATCGGCGTTTCCTGCAAAAATGTAGAACAGGCGCTTCTTGCGAAAAAGCATGGGGCGGATTATCTGGGAGTCGGAGCCATCTATCCGACGGGAACCAAAAAGGACGCCGATGCCGTGACGCCGGGGATGCTTGCCAAGATCTGTCAGGCAGTCGATATTCCGGTTGTTGCGATCGGCGGACTGAATAAAGAACATCTGGAACTGTTAAAAGGAACAGGTGTGGATGGCATTGCAGTGGTCAGCGCCTTGTTTGCGGCCGATGATATTGAAAAGGCAGCAGAGGAACTGAAGGAAGCTGTAAAAAAGGTTCTGTAAAGATGAAAACGTTGTCATTTTGTCAAAAAAATGGCATGAAAAAGTTTATGAGAAAAAGCTTGTGAAAAAAGCTTCATTAAAAAATGGTAAGAAACTTTGCAAAAAGTTTTTTATGGCGGCACATTGGGGGCACCACCTTGTGTCGCCTTATAAAAGTTATTGATGCCTGAAAGGAGTTAATTATGAAGACAGCATTAACAATCGCTGGAAGTGATTGCAGCGGAGGCGCCGGTATCCAGGCCGATTTAAAGACGATGATCGCCAATGGAGTATATGGAATGAGTGCGATCACGGCGCTGACGGCCCAGAACACAACCGGCGTCCAGGGGATTTTTGAGGTAACCCCGGAATTTCTGGAACAGCAGATTGACAGCGTATTTACGGATATTCGTCCGGATGCGGTAAAGATCGGTATGGTTTCTTCAACCGGACTGATCAAGTCGATTGCGAAGAAGCTTTGTGAGTACCAGGCAGAAAACATTGTTGTGGACCCGGTTATGGTGGCGACGAGCGGAGCAAAGTTAATCAGCGACGACGCCATCGACACCTTGAAAGAATCGCTTTTTCCATTAGCGGCGGTTCTGACACCGAACATTCCGGAGGCGGAGGTCTTATCAGGAATGGAAATTAAGTCTGCCGACGATATGATTACGGCAGCAAAATGGATCAGTGAAACGTACCATTGTGCGGTTCTCTGCAAGGGCGGACATCAGTTAAATGATGCCAACGATCTTTTATACCGGGACGGCGGATACCGTTGGTTTAACGGAAAACGCATCCACAATTCCAACACCCATGGGACGGGCTGTACCCTGTCCAGCGCGATTTCATCCAATCTGGCGAAGGGCTATGATCTCGACACCGCGGTGGAACGTGCCAAGGCATATATTTCCGGCGCACTGGGAGCGATGCTGGATCTCGGCAAAGGATCCGGTCCGATGGATCATGGATTTGATTTCCGGGGAAAAGGATTTGCGGAGGAACGCGTATGACAATGACAGAGAGGCTTTTGGAAGCCACAAAGGAGATCTGGGCTGGTTACAATGAAAAACCGTTCGTAAAAGGCATTGCGGACGGCAGTCTGGATCATGATAAATTCAAATATTATATGATACAGGATTATCTGTATCTGATTGATTACACAAAGGTGTTTTCCATCGGGGCGGCAAAATCAACGGATCTCGCATTTATGCGCCTGTTTGCCGGATATACCCACTCGATTCTGGATGGGGAGATGGATATTCACCGTGCTTACATGGAACGTTTGGGGATAACCAGAGAAGAGGCGGAACAGACGCCGGTCGCTCTGGATAACCTTTCTTATACTTCTTATATGCTTCGCATCGCTTATGAGGGGGGCGCGCCGGAGGCGGCAGCAGCGATATTGTCCTGCGCCCTCAGTTATGAATGGATTGCGAAGAAAATCGCAGCAGACAGACCGGATGCCGACAAACATCCATTTTATGGGGAGTGGATCCGGGGATACGCTTCCGAGTCTTACCACAAGGAAAATGAAGTCCTTGTAGAGTGGATGAACCGTCTGGCAGAGGATCTGTCTGAGAAACAAAAGAAACATCTGGTGGATATTTTTGTGGCCTGCTCCCGCTATGAAGCGGCATTCTGGGATATGGCGTGGGAAATGAGGCGGTAAATATGCTTACATTTGACAACGTGCGTTTCCAATATGCGGTAGAGGATTTTTCGATCATTGACCATCTGTCGTTTGAAGTCCAGGATGGGGAGTTTGTGTCCATCATCGGCGCTTCCGGCTGTGGAAAAAGTACGATCTTCCGGCTGGTAAATAAGCTTCTTACCCCGGCTTCCGGTGTGATCCGGGTGGATGGGGAATCGATCGAAACGAAGAAAAATTACTGCGGATATATGCCGCAGCAGGATCTGCTGTTTCCATGGCGCACCGTGCGGGAGAATCTGATGCTTCCGATGGAGATTCAGGGCGGATATTCGAAGGAACAGATGCAGAAAAAAGCGGATGATGCGCTTCGATCGGTTGGACTTGCAGACTGGGGAGATAAGACGCCGAAAGAGCTTTCCGGCGGTATGCGCCAGAGAGCCGCCTTTGCGAGAACGGTTCTGACGGGTTCAGACCTTCTGCTTTTGGATGAGCCGTTTTCAGCCCTGGATTATCTGACAAGACTGTCTATGCGGGAGTGGCTTCTGGAACAGTGGGAGAAGGAGAAAAAGACGGTTGTTTTCATCACGCATGATGTGGAAGAAGCGGTGTTTCTGTCCAGCCGGATTCTCGTGGTGGAACAGTCACCGATCACACATCTGCGCTCCATCGAGGTCCCGGCGGGATATCCGCGATCCCGGGAAGAGCTTCGCAGACCGGAGATTCTGTCCTTAAAGGAAGAACTGATCGGAATGCTTAAGAAGGAGAAGGCGTGATGGAACAGAAAAAAACAAATAAAATGGGAAGCCGGATGAATGCGAATCTTCCAGCCCTGATTCTGGTGGCGGTGCTTCTGTTTACATGGCAGGCAGCGGCTATGGGGATTGATGCAGCCTATATTCTCCCGTCTCCGGTTCAGGTGGTTGTACGGCTGTGGGAACTTCGGGGTCCATTATTTACGGCACATCTGCCGGCGACGATGTCGGTAGTTGCGATTGGACTTTTGATCTCGATCGTGCTGGGCGTGGGACTGGCTGTGCTGATGGATGCCAGTGAGACGGCAAGAAAGGCGCTGTATCCGCTGATCATCGCCTCGCAGACGATCCCGACGACGGCGCTGGCACCGCTGTTTGTCCTCTGGTTTGGCTACACGATCTGGAGCAAGGTGCTGGTAACGGTGCTGATTACGTTTTTCCCGATCACGATCACGGTATTTGACGGGTTCCGGTCGGTGAAGACGGAAATGGAAGAACTTTTGTTTACATTTGGCGCGGATAAGCGTCAGATCTTTTTGAAATTAAAGATTCCGGCGACGCTTCCGTACTTTTTTTCAGCGATCAAGATGGCGGTACCGCTGTCGATCATCGGAGCGGCGATTGGAGAATGGCTGGGTGCTCAGAGCGGACTCGGATATTTCAGCCGGAGAATGATGACCCAGTTAGATGGAGCCGGTGTATTTGCACCGATTCTGCTCCTATCGGTAGTGGCGATGGCGGCAACGTGGGTTGTCTCGCTGCTTGAAAAGCGGATGATTTTCTGGAGGAATGAGTAGGAAATTGTGATATAGGATGAAATTTTGAAGTATGTGTGCGGATATTGAAAAGTCTGTATTTTTGAAATGTGTGCTGCAGACCGAAAAAAGTGTATTCACAAAAAAGCTACTCGTGAAGAAGTGCAGATCTTTGAGATTGGTATGTGAATCCAGCAAGTCATATGCCAAAAGAACTGGAAAACAGGTAAGTGATAGGGAAATATAAACGGAAATTTGTAAAAATGAAAGGATATGAGATGAAAAAACGAATGAAAATGGCTGCCGCAGTGATGGCAGCAGTGATGGGAATGATGACACTTGGCGGATGTGGAACGGCCAGCGAAAAGAGTGAGACAGCTGTTCAGGCAGAGGGCACGGATGCGAAACAGACCTCGGAAGATGGAAAAAGTCAGGATCTTAAGGAGATCAATGTGGTTCTTGACTGGTATCCGAATGCGATCCATACCTTTATTTATACGGCGATCGAGCGCGGTTATTATGCGGAAGAAGGACTGGATGTGAAAGTGCGTTTTCCGGCCAATGCGAACGATGCGTTATCACTGGTAGCGGCTGGAAAGGCGGAGATCGGCATGTACTATCAGCAGGATGTGATCCAGGCGGTTGCCAATCAGGGAACGAAGATCAAATCCATCGGTGCGATCGTGCAGTCCCCGTTAAGTGTCGTTCTTTCTTTAAAGGATAAGAATATCACAGGACCGGAAAATCTGGTTGGAAAAACCGTTGGTTACGGCGGAACAGCACTCAGCGAGGCGGTTGTCAAGAGCATGATGGAATATGTGGGAGCGGATGCATCGGATGTAAACCTGATCGATGTCGGATTTGAACTGATGAGTTCTATGACGACCGGCAATGTGGATGCGACGATCGGATGCCTTGTTAACCATGAGGTTCCGCAGATGGAGGAAGAGGGCTTTGATGTCAACTACTTCATGGCAGCTGGATATGGAATCCCGAATTATTATGAGGAAGTATTCCTTGCCAACAACGAAATGATCCAGCAGGAGCCGGAAGTTCTGGAAGGATTCTTACGCGCATCGAAGAAGGGCTTTGAAGACTTTAAGAACGATCCGAATGGCTGCCTGGCAATCCTGATGAATAATCAGAATGAGGAAAACTTCCCTCTGACCCAGAGCGTGGAGGAGAAGTCCTGTGAGACACTTCTGCCGCTCATGGAGAGCGATGAGGTTCCGTTTTTGACCCAGACCGAAGAGTGCTGGCAGGAAAACATCGACTGGATGAGCGAGAGCGGGCTGATCGATAAGAAAGTGGATGTTTCGGATGTGATGGTAAACCTGCAGGAGTAAGAGCCAGAAGTAGTCAGAGACTGGCTGTTTGCGCAGAGCAAGTAAATTTCCGGAACTGGAAATTCTGGTGTTTAACATATATATGCAAGACAAGAATGGTAACAGAGTTACAGAGTTACTGGGGAAGATGGAGTCTCAGAATGTTGACAGTCTGCCAGCCAGGATATATAATATTTTCGTAACTGTTCAGTACCTTAACAGTCACGCGCAAAAATCCATTAAAGAAAAAACACCAGAATGGAAGGGGAAACAAATAGATGAAGAAAATTATTTTAACCGGCGATCGTCCTACAGGACGCTTACATGTCGGACATTATGTTGGCTCTCTGAGCGAGAGAGTGAGACTTCAGAACTCCGGCAAGTTCGATGAGATTTATATTATGATTGCCGATGCGCAGGCACTGACGGACAATGCCGATCACCCGGAAAAGGTGCGTAAAAATATTCTGCAGGTTGCCCTGGACTATCTGGCTTGTGGAATTGACCCGGAGAAATCCACCATCTTTATCCAGTCGATGGTGCCGGAGCTGACAGAGCTTACTTTCTACTATATGAACCTGGTTACGGTATCCCGTGTACAGCGAAATCCTACCGTAAAAGCAGAGATTCAGATGCGTAATTTTGAGGCAAGCATTCCGGTTGGATTCTTTACTTATCCGATTAGCCAGGCGGCGGATATCACTGCATTCCGCGCGACGACCGTTCCGGTTGGAGAGGATCAGATGCCGATGTTAGAGCAGTGCAAGGAGATCGTCCATAAATTCAACAGCGTGTACGGCGAGACCCTGACGGAACCGGAGATTCTGCTTCCGTCCAACAAGGCGTGTCTGCGTCTGCCGGGTATCGATGGAAAGGCAAAGATGAGCAAATCGCTTGGAAACTGCATCTACCTCTCTGATTCGGAAGCAGATGTGAAGAAGAAGATCATGTCCATGTTTACAGATCCCAATCACCTGCGTGTCGAGGATCCGGGTAAAGTCGAGGGCAATCCGGTCTTCATCTATCTGGATGCATTCTGCCGTCAGGAGTATTTTGCAGAGTTCCTGCCGGATTACCAGAACCTGGACGAGCTGAAAGCACATTACCAGAGAGGCGGTCTGGGCGATGTGAAGGTGAAGAAGTTCTTAAATAATGTTATGCAGGCTGAATTGTCTCCGCTCCGTGCAAGACGTCAGGAGTGGGAGAAGAGAATCCCGGATGTATTTGACATTCTGAAAGAGGGAAGCAAGGCAGCAGAGGCGAAGGCTGCGGAGACGCTTCGCGATGTGAAGGCTTCAATGCGGATCAATTACTTTGATGATGACAGTCTGATCGATACGATCGGGGACTAAGAGAAAAAGTGGAAATTCGGCGCGGCTTTCTGGAATGCCGGGAGTGTGCTGCCGGAAATGAATTGAATTAAGAAATAGAGAAAAGTCTGTCTTCTGGCATGGGAAAGGTGTCGGGGGACAGGCTTTTTTGCGTGATTCCCACTTAAAAACGGTTTACATAGTCCCTAAAATTCGATATAATAATCTGTATTGCGTTATAACGCAAGGCTATATCAAATATGAAATGAAAGAATACTAAGAGGGCTACACATGAGTAAAAACAAACAATGGGCGAGTAAGCTGGGCTTTATTATGGCGACGGCTGGGGCGGCGATTGGATTGGGAAATCTGTGGAAATTTCCATATCTGATGGGAAAGAACGGTGGATTTCCATTTCTGGTTGCGTATCTGTTTTTTATCGTCGTTCTCGGACTTCCGGTTATGATCACGGAAATGTCCCTGGGACGGAAGACGCGGCATGATCCGGTGCAGGCATATGCGGACATTCATCCGCACGCACGGATTGTCGGTATATTCGGCGTACTGGCGGCGTTTATTATTTTGAGTTATTACAGCGTCATCGGCGGCTGGATTTTAAAGTATATTGCCAGCTATGTGACGACGGCGGCAGCGCCGGATTTTAACGCCTTTATCGGCAGCAGCGAGCCGGTGATCTGGCATATTGTATTTATGGCAGCGACTATAGCTGTCTGCTATTTTGGCATCAATGGCATTGAGAAAGCGAGCAAATTGATGATGCCGATGCTTCTGGTTCTGTTATTTGTCATCATTTTCAGAAGCGTGACGCTTCCGGGAGCTTCGAAAGGACTGTTATTTATCTTCCAGCCGGATTTTTCGGCGTTCACGCTTTCTTCTGTCAGCGCGGCACTGGGACAGGTGTTTTATTCCCTGAGTCTCTGTATGGGTATCACGATCACCTACGGAAGCTATCTGAGTGGAAAGGAAAATATTCCAAAAAGCTGTATGATCGTCGGTGGTCTGGACACCGTGATTGCGGTTCTCGCGGGTATCGCGATCTTTCCGGCAGTATTTGCCTTCGGTCTGGAGCCGGGACAGGGACCGGGACTGATTTTCGGCACACTGCCGATGGTATTTGCGAATATTGCGGGGGGAACTTTCTTTGCAATCCTGTTTTTTGCGCTGGTTTTTTTCGCAGCCGTTACGAGTGCGATCGCACTTCTGGAAGTCTGTGCCTCTTTTGCGATTGATTCGCTGGGCTGGGAACGCAAGCATGCGGCGCTTGTGATTGGTACGGCGATCACGCTGCTTGGCATTCCGAGTGCGCTGTCCTTCGGCGTTCTGAGTGATGTCACAATCCTGAATCAGTCGGTCTTTGATTTCGCCGGACTGGTAACGGATAATATTCTGATGCCGCTCGGTGGACTCACGATGTGCTACTATGTAGGCTGGAAATGGAAACCGGAGTATCTGCTTGCGGAGATCGAGGCGGACGGTACGAAGTTCCGTCTGGGAAAACTCTGGGTGTTCTGCATCCGATTCCTGACGCCGATTATGGTGGGAATCGTCAGTGTAACTGGATTTTATAATTTGTACTTGGCGATTCGGTAGGAAGAGCGGTTTTGTTGACAAAAACAGGAAATTGCCGTATAATTTGTTAAAGTTCAGACAAGGTCATGGAAATAGGGATAGGATGTGCTTGACGGTGGATCAAGGGCGGAAAAAGACCATTTGTGTGATAATCTGAATGGACAGACAACTTGGGGAAACTTGAATATAAGACAATTAAATTATGGGGATACCGCAGAATGACAAGGATGTGATTAGGCGGTGTCCCTACTTCGACTGTCGGGAATGAATCGGATATGAGGCATTGCCGCAGGCGGAAAAGCTGCGCCGTGTGAGTGAGCACAGAATCACAAGCCGGAAGACGTTGCGGAGAAAGCAGAGAAGGAGGATGAGATATATGGTTCAGAGAAAGAAAACATTAGCCAAGACAGCGGCAAAGAAATCTGTTTCAACGGAAGAGAAAAAGGTTCCGTCTGTTGTGGAGAAAAAAGAGACAGCCGTAGCTGAAGTGGCGAAGAAAGAAACGGCAGTGGCAGCAGTCGCAAAGAAAGAGACAGCGGTAGCGGAAGTGGCAAAGAAGGAAACAGCTGTTGCAGCGGTGGAGAAAAAAGAGACGGCAGTAGCATCCGTTCCGAAAAAGGAAACTGCACTGGCACACGTAGAGAAGAAAGAGACAGCCGTAGCGCCGGTACAGAAGAAGGAGACCGCCCTCGCAGAGAAGAAAGAGATGGCAGCAGCCGCAGAGAAAAAGGAGACAGACGTGACCGTAAAGAAAACAACTGCAAAGAGAACCACAAAGACAACCACAAAGACAACCACTGCAGCAAAGAAGACAGCTGAGAAAAAGGAAGTAAAGACAGTTGCATACGTACAGTACGCAGGTGCTGAGATTTCTATCGAGAAGCTGGAGGCAGAAGCAAAGAAAGCATATGCAGCTCTGGGACATAAAGAGGACGAGATTGAGACTCTGACCCTGTATGTTAAACCGGAAGAGCGTGCCGTTTACTATGTGGTAAATGGAGAAGGTTCCAGCGAGTACAAGATTGTGTACTAAGGTGGGCGTTCGGTGAAGTTTCCGGCTCTGTATGACGGGAAGTTTACATACCATATCTGCTTAAAATGAGGGAGCAGGTATAAAAATCTAAGAATGGTAAAAAGCCAGTTTTTATATCTTTGGTGTATTAAGAGAGATATAGAACTGGCTTTTTTTGTTGATAGGGAGATGTTTAAAAAACGCTTTGCAAGAATTACAACAGGGAATGCGGATGATTCGATGCCAGGCGTAGTGAAGGAAAAAACAGCCAGAACAGTACGCCAGCGGTTAAGGTCAGGCAAATTTCCATGGCACTGTTGATGATTCCCGATAAAATCCAGCTGTCCAGACAGAAAACACAAGAAGTCCAGAGAAGCAGGAGGCAGAGGCGCCCACGGGCAGCAGGAGAATCCAAAGAGTGAGTCAATTTGCTGAAAAAGGCAGTATGGGAGTTTGTTTGGGAATAACGGGCAGGAGCTGGGGACGAAAGATAGAGCTGCAAGCTTAAATAAAACAGATTATAAAGAAATAACAGTGCAGCCGCCAGTGCCAGAAGCGTGTGAAGGATAGCACAGACTGGGAGGTGCTCCGGGGTATAGGGCAGCAGGGCAGCGGCAGTGAGGAGAAGCAGGCAGTATTTTGCCTGGCGGGGGCGGTACAGGGAGAGTTGGGAGTAGAAAAAGCCGCCGCAGAGCAGGCACCAGAGAAAAAATTCCCCGCGTCGGTGCAGTGCGATGCTGATACTGGAAAAATTGGAAGAAAACAGATTGCATCCGCGTGTGAGTGAGAAACTAAAAAATGGGAGGAGAACGAACGTAAATATCCATCGAATCATGAGGATAGTGTGGGAAAATGGGGCGGAAAAGATACTGGAAAGAAGAGGCAGAAATAGTTGACGGAATTGCTGTTTATGTAATAGTATTATTATTTAGGAAAGATGAATTATATGTTTGATTAAGAAGGATAATACAAAACCATGATAAATTTACCAGCAGCATTTACTGAACGAATGAAACAGATGCTCGGCAGGGAGTACGATGCGTTTATCGCCAGTTACGACAAGGAGCGCTCACAGGGACTGCGCGTGAACGGACTGAAAACGGATCCGGCGGAATTTGCTAAGACGGCTCCATTTTCTCTGAATCCGGTTGCGTGGGCGGCGGAGGGATTCGCTTATGGGGCGGAGGATCGTCCGGGGCGTCATCCGTACCACGATGCGGGCGTTTACTATATTCAGGAGCCGAGCGCGATGATTGCGGCTTCGCTTTTAAACCCGCAGCCGGGGGAAATGATTCTGGATCTCTGTGCGGCACCGGGCGGAAAATCGACGCAGGCGGCGGCGAGACTGAGCGGAGAAGGACTTCTGGTGAGCAATGAGATCCATCCGGCGCGTGCAAAGATTCTCTCGCAGAATATCGAGCGCATGGGAATCCGGAATGCGGTTGTGACAAATGAAGATTCCGGGCGGCTGACGAAGTATTTTCCGGCATTTTTTGATGGGATCATCGTGGATGCACCGTGTTCCGGCGAGGGAATGTTCCGCAAGGATGAGACGGCGGTCACGGAATGGAGCCCGGAGAATGTGCGTCGCTGTGCTGGGCGGCAGCAGGAGATTCTTGAAAATGCGGCGATGATGCTGAAACCGGGCGGACGGCTGGTGTACTCCACCTGTACTTTTGCGCCGGAGGAGGACGAGCAGGCGATCGGACGTTTCTTAGAGGCACATCCAGAGTTTGCGCTAGAGGAAACGCCGGACTATCCGGGACTTTCGCACGGCGTTCCAGCCTGGGGGGCGGGTGTGACGGATGGAATCGAGAAAACGGTCCGTATCTGGCCGCACCGGACCGAGGGAGAAGGCCATTATGCGGCACTTCTTCGAAAAACGGGCGAGCCGGAGAGCGTGAAGCGTAAATATCCGGCTTCGATGAAGGACAAGAAGCTTCTGGCAGTCTATGAGGATTTCTGCAAAGAGATATTTATTGAGCCGAAGAAATGGACAGCGGACAGTACGATGACGATGTTTGGCGATCAGCTTTACCGGACGCCGGAGGAGATGGTCGATTTTAAGGGGCTGCGGGTGCTTCGCCCGGGGCTTCAGATGGGAGAATTTAAGAAAAATCGTTTTGAGCCGTCCCACGCGCTGGCACTTGCCCTGCATCCATCGGAGGTAAAACAGAACGTGAACCTGTCTGCCGACGCGCCAGAGACGGCGGCATACCTGCGCGGCGAGACGATCCGGCTTTCTGCGGAAGATGCCGGAAAAGGCTGGTGCCTTGTGACCGTGGACGGATATTCTCTCGGATGGGGCAAGAAGAGCGGCGGGACGCTGAAAAACCATTATCCGAAGGGACTGCGGAAGCAGTATTAATAGAAGAAGGAAAAATCCTCCGGCATCGGAGCCGTAAACTCCATTGCTTCCCCAGTGATCGGATGCCGGAATGCCACCGTATAGGAGTGAAGCGCTTGCCGTCCGATGAAGCGGTAATCCGGGTTGTATAGAAAATCACCTAAAAGCGGGTGTCCGATAGCTTTCATGTGGACCCGGATCTGGTGGGTGCGCCCCGTTTCCAGACGCAGCAGGACGAGGGAGCAGTCGAGATCGTCCCGGTAATCGAGACACCGGTAATGGGTGACGGCGTGTTCCCCATGTTCCATATCGATGCAGCGCTCGATGGTAGAACCATCTTTTCGGGCGATCGGCAGGTCAATGGTGCCGTATTCTTCTGGTTTCCCGGAGACAATCGCGAGATATTCGCGGCGTATTTCTTTTTTCGCAGTCATGGCGGAGAGAAATGCGCCGCTTATTTTATGTTTAGCGATCAGCAGAAGACCGGTGGTGTCTCGGTCTAAGCGGTTCACGGCACGGAATACGAAATGTTCGCCGCGCGAGGCAAAACGGTACGCGAGGGCGTTTGCCAGCGTATTTTCATGGTGTCCCTGGGACGGGTGGACAGGCATTCCGGCGGCTTTGTTGAGTATTATGAGATCTTCGTCTTCATATACTATATCGATCGGAAGATTGACCGGAAGAATATCTGAGGAAACGGGTTCGTCCGGGAGAAAGAGTGTCAGGGTGTCTCCGATCTGAAGCGGTGTGTTCAGCCAGGATGGAGTCCCATTCAGGCAGATCTGCTCAGGGTTCTGTTTGAGTTCGATGAGGATGCGGCGGGAATATCCGGCATCGCGGAGGAAGGCGCCGATGGTGTCAGCTTTGTTTTTATTTGTAATGGTGTATGATAATGTCCGTTTCATTTAGGGAACCTCTTTGTAATCATTGTGATGCCAATAAGGATAACATAAAAGCAAGGAGGCTGCAATCTCATAGTATTTTTTGAAGGATTCTCGAAACCCTATTGACTTGCGATCAAAAACCTAGTATCATTACTAATAAGTAAGGCTGTTTTTATTCAAATTACTTATAAGTAGAACTAATAAATACAATGCAGAGAAAAGGAGAATGAACGATGGCAAAAGTAGGAATTGTAATGGGAAGCGATTCGGACATGCCGATCATGGCACAGGCAGCAGATTTTCTGGACAAGATGGGGATTGATTATGAAATGACAATCATTTCTGCACACCGTGAGCCAGACATCTTTTTTAACTATGCAAAATCCGCTGAGGAGAAAGGCTTTAAGGTTATCATTGCAGGTGCTGGTAAGGCAGCGCATCTGCCGGGTATGTGCGCGGCACTGTTTCCGATGCCGGTGATCGGTATTCCGATGAAAACCTCGGATTTAGGCGGAGTTGATTCTCTGTATTCGATCGTACAGATGCCGTCCGGTATTCCGGTTGCGACGGTAGCGATCAACGGCGGCAAGAATGCGGGTATTCTGGCAGCCAAGATTCTGGCAACTTCCGATCCGGAGCTTTTAGCAAAATTAAAAGCATACTCTGAGGAGATGAAGAACGAAGTGGCCGGTAAGGATGAAAAATTACAGAAACTGGGACATAAAGAGTATCTGGCACAGAAATAAATATTAAAAATATAAACAAGGACATACGGAGGAAAACCATGGATTACAAGAATTCCGGAGTAGATATTGAGGCTGGTTATAAGTCGGTAGAACTGATGAAAGAGCATGTAAAGAAAACGATGCGTGAGGAGGTGCTGGGAGGTCTGGGCGGCTTTGCCGGTGCATTCTCCCTGGCAAAGATTAAAGAGATGGAAGAGCCGGTTCTCTTATCTGGTACGGACGGCTGCGGAACCAAGGTAAAGCTGGCGATCATCATGGACAAGCATGACACGATCGGTATCGATGCAGTTGCGATGTGTGTCAACGACATTGCATGTGCAGGCGGCGAGCCGCTGTTTTTCCTGGACTATATTGCCTGCGGCAAGAACTATCCGGAAAAGATCGCGGATATCGTAAAAGGCGTTGCAGAAGGCTGCTTACAGTCGGAGGCAGCTCTGATCGGCGGCGAGACAGCCGAGCATCCGGGACTGATGCCGGAGGAAGATTATGATCTGGCTGGTTTTGCTGTCGGTGTGGTTGATAAAAAAGACATGATTACCGGCGAAAACCTGAAACCGGGTGATGTACTGATCGGTATGGCATCCACCGGCGTTCACAGTAATGGTTTCTCCCTGGTCCGCAAGGTATTTGAGAAGGAACTCAACAAAGAGGGACTGGAGACTTACTATGAGGAGTTGGGAACCACGCTTGGCGAGGCACTTCTGGCACCGACCCGTATCTATGTAAAGGCGCTGAAAGCAGTGAAGAATGCAGGCGTGACTGTGAAAGCGTGCAGCCATATCACTGGCGGCGGCTTCTATGAGAATGTTCCGCGTATGCTGAAAGACGGTGTCCGCGCAGTCATCAAGAAAGACAGCTATCAGATTCCGCCGATCTTTGGTATGCTGGCGAAGAAAGGCGATATCGAGGAGCACATGATGTACAATACCTACAACATGGGTATCGGCATGGTCGTAGCAGTCGATGCGGCTGATGCAGAGCGCGCGATGGAGGCAATGAAGTCCGCTGGCGATACACCGTACATTATCGGTTCCATTGAGGCGGGAGAAAAGGGAGTAACATTATGCTAAGAGTCGTTGTAATGGTATCTGGCGGCGGTACAAATCTGCAGGCAATCCTGGATGCGGTTGATAATGGCAAGATCACGAACGCAGAGGTTGTAGCGGTTATCAGCAACAATGAGGGCGTTTATGCGATTGAGCGCGCGAAAAAACACGGTGTCCCAGCGTTTGTTGTGACTCCGAAGGCGTATGAGACGCGAGATGCATTCGATGAGGCGCTTTTAGAGACCGTCAAGGCGTGTAAGCCGGATCTCATCGTTCTGGCTGGATTTCTTGTGAAGATTCCGGCGGCGATGATCGAGGCATACAGAAATAAAATTATCAATATCCACCCGTCCCTGATTCCGTCCTTCTGTGGCGTCGGCTATTATGGACTGAAGGTGCATGAGGCGGCACTGGCGCGTGGCGTCAAGGTGACGGGCGCGACGGTTCACTATGTGGATGAGGGAACCGATACCGGTCCGATCCTCTTCCAGAAAGCCGTAGAGGTGCAGCCGGATGATACGCCGAAGACGCTGCAGCAGCGCGTGATGGAACAGGCAGAGTGGGTACTGCTTCCGCAGGCGATCGATGCGATTGCAAACGGAAGAATATAAGGAGAAGAACATGAAAGTTTTAATCGTTGGCAGCGGCGGACGTGAGCATGCGATCGCATGGAAAGTGGCTCAGAGTCCGAAGGTAGATAAAATTTATTGTGCACCAGGCAATGCAGGAATCGCAGAGTATGCAGAGTGTGTGCCGATCAGTGCAATGGAATTTGATAAGCTGGCGGCATTTGCGAAAGAGCATGAGGTTGATCTGACCGTGATTGGCATGGACGATCCGCTGGTCGGCGGTATCGTGGATGTGTTCGAGGCACAGGGACTGCGTGTATTTGGACCGAGAAAAAATGCGGCGATTCTGGAAGGATCGAAGGCATTTTCCAAGGATCTGATGAAGAAATACAACATTCCGACCGCAGCCTATGAGACTTTTACCGATCCGCACAAGGCGCTGGAATACTTACAGACCGCTAAGATGCCGATCGTTTTGAAAGCAGATGGTCTGGCACTTGGAAAAGGTGTTCTGATCTGCAATACTTTAGAGGAAGCAGAGGCAGGCGTCAAGGAGATCATGGAGGACAAGAAGTTTGGTTCTGCCGGCAATCAGATGGTCATCGAGGAGTTCATGACAGGACGCGAGGTTTCTGTCCTTTCCTTCGTCGATGGCGATACGATCCGCATTATGACCTCCTCCCAGGACCACAAGCGGGCGCTGGACGGCGATCAGGGCTTAAATACAGGCGGTATGGGAACCTTCTCGCCAAGCCCGTTCTACACAAAAGAAGTAGACGAATTCTGCAAAAAGTACATCTATCAGCCGTCGGTTGACGCGATGAAGAAGGAAGGACGTACCTTCAAGGGCATCATTTTCTTTGGTTTGATGCTGACCGAAGATGGTCCGAAGGTGCTGGAATACAATGCGCGTTTCGGCGATCCGGAGACACAGGTTGTCCTGCCGCGCATGAAGAACGATATCGTGGAAGTCTTTGAGGCATGTATCGACGGAACCCTGGATCAGATCCAGCTGGAATTTGAGGACAATGCGGCAGTCTGTGTTGTTCTGGCGTCGGATGGTTATCCGGTGAAATATGAAAAAGGTTTCAAGATTCACGGTCTGGAGAAATTCAAAGACACGGACGGTTACTATGTATTCCACGCGGGCACGAAGTTTGATGAGGACGGCGACATCGTGACAAACGGCGGTCGAGTGCTGGGCGTTACTGCAAAGGGCAAAGACCTGAAAGAGGCGCGCGCCAACGCATACAAGGCGACCGAGTGGATCGATTTCGCTAACAAATATATGCGCCATGATATCGGGCATGCGATTGATGAGGCGTAGGGGAAGCGGAAGCGATATAGTTTTTCCAATCAATGCCCAGTTGCAACGAGTATTCCGTTTGTCGTATTTGCGGGACGCATTGCCTTCCTTATCACGAGAAAGGTACGGAGCCGCTGCATTTACGAGAAAACAGTAAAGTGCCCATATAAGAGGCGCGGAGCGGAAAACTGTAAGACCTGCCAATACTTCTATAAGAGAGGTGTGACATCGGAAGACAAGAAGGGCTTCGAGAAATTCAAAGAAGAGAAATAACGAAAAATGCCGGGTAAGACGACGATTCTTATCCGGCGTTTTTGCATATGTTTTTTCTTCCTCTTTCTTTTTTATAAAAAATATGAGACAATAAAAGAAAACAGAAGTTCTAAAAAAGTAAAAGCGGGAGGATTTTATGGAAAAAAAATTAAAACTTCCGGTTGGAATTGATGGATTCGAAAAGATACGTCGAAATGGTTTTTACTATATCGACAAAACAAAATTAATCGAACAGTTATTTTTAAACTGGGGTGAAGTGAATCTTTTCACACGCCCGCGCCGATTCGGAAAGACCCTCAACATGAGTATGCTGAAGAGCTTTTTCGAAATCGGAACGGATACATCGCTGTTTGATGGGCTGTATGTTTCTGAGAATAAGGAACTGTGCGAGCAGCATCAGGGCAATATCCGGTTATCTTTCTTTCTTTAAAGGACGTGGAGGGGTTGAGTTTTTCAGAAGCAAAACGTAAATGTATTCAACTGATCAAACGGGAAGCTGAAAGATTTTATGGTCTGAAAAACAGCGAACGACTTCTGGATATAGATAAAAAGAATTATTGCCGACTTTTAGATATGACAGTCCAGGAAGAAGATTCCGACATTGTATCTTCTTCTATAAAGATGCTGTCGGCTCTTTTATATAAGCATTATGGTAAAAAAACAGTCATTCTCATCGATGAGTACGATGTCCCGCTGGATAAAGCATTTCAGCATGGATATTACAAAGAAATGGTTCACTTTATTCGCGGACTGTTAGGTGAAGCATTAAAAACAAACGATTCGCTTTCATTCGCAGTGCTGACCGGCTGCCTTCGTGTTTCGAAAGAAAGTATCTTTACGGGCCTCAACAATTTCAAGATCCTGTCGATCACGGATACGCGTTTTGACGAACAGTTCGGTTTTACAGATACGGAAGTGCGGAAACTGCTTTTAGATTATCATCTGGAGGATCGCTTCGAAGAAGTGAAGGAGTGGTACGATGGATACAGATTCGGAAATGCAGATGTATACTGTCCATGGGATGTAATAAATTTTGTGGACCGCGCGAAGGATGACAAAGAGGCAAAGCCGGAAGCGTACTGGATCAACACAAGCGGAAATGACCTCGTAAAGCGTTTTATCGATAAAGCAAATAAAACGACGAAGAATGAAATTGAGCGCCTGATCAACGGTGAAGCCATCGAAAAGGAGCTTCGCCTGGATCTCACGTATGAAGAGGTCGATCAGAGCATCGAAAATCTCTGGAGCGTTCTTTTTACGACCGGGTATTTGACGCAGAGTGGAAGAAATGAAGACGGAGCTTATCGGCTGATTATTCCAAACCGGGAAGTACGAGAAGTCTTTCGTCTTCAGATTAACGAGTGGTTTAAAAAGTCGATCTTCAGTAACACGGAGCGTCTAACAGCATTCTGGAAGGCTTTTGAAGAAGGAGATACCGAAGGTGTCGAGCAGTATTTAAACCGCGTACTCAGTAATTCCATCAGCGTATTTGATACAAAGGCAAGGAAAGAAGAAAAAGAAAGCTCTTATCATAACCTTCTCGTCGGGATCCTTACTGGAAACGCAGACTGGCTTGTAAAGTCAAACGTTGAAGCCGGAGAAGGATTTGCGGATATCATCGTAGAAACGGACGATCCAGATGCGGGAATCGTCGCAGAACTAAAATATACAAAAAACTTTGACGATATGAAGATGACTTGTCAAAAGGCTATTGATCAGATCAGGGATCGCCGTTATCAGGAATATCTTCTGAATGATGATCGGAAGGACATCCGGCTGTATGGTATTACCTTCTGTAAGAAACGGTGCTGTGCAATCAGTGAAAAACTGTGAGATATTGAGGCTTGTGATGATCGTGCGATCACTTTGTAATTTTCTCAAAAATACGTATCTGAAAAACAAATTGCCCTTTAAACCATTATCCGCTTGTGAGATAATAAGATTATAAGAAAAACAAAATACTCAAAAAAAGGAGAGATGAATATGAAGATAAGAAAGAAGCTAATCGCATCTGCAATGATTGTAGCCATGATGATGGGCACAGCAACGACTGCACTCGCCGGTCAGTGGCAGCAGAATTCAAAAGGCTGGTGGTGGCAGGAGGATAATGGCACTTACCCAAAGTCACAGTGGCAGTGGATCGATGGCAATAAAGATGGCATTGCAGAATGCTATTACTTTGATGGCAGCGGCTATATGCTTTCAAATGCCACAACCCCGGATGGATACGTAGTAAACGGTGATGGGGCATGGACGGAAGGAGGAGCCGTAAAGACGAAGAATGTAAGCACAGAACCCGTAACGACAAATACGTCAAACGGCACGGTTGCAAATTCACAGGCTCCGGCAACTGATGTCTATAGCGGAACCTATGCATACAATATTGGCACTTACTCGTTTTCAATGAAGATCGTGTATGATCCGGCAACCAAGACGCTGACAGATACCGAGTGGCTTCCGGGATTTGGCGGAGTCACGGATACGTACCATTATGCAGGTGTGAATGAGATGGGCTACACCGTGTTTGAGTGCATAAGTTCGAATAAAACCGCCATCAGTAGCAATTCATATATTTATTTCTCGGCGCCTGGTGTAATGGTCGTAGAGACTGAGAATGGCTATGAGAATGTAAAGAAGCAGTAAAAAGGAGAAATCGATGAAGTTACGAAAGAAGTTAATCGCGTTATCTGCGCTTACATTATCACTCATCATGGTTGTTCCGGTGTTTGCAGATAACCCGATCGGATGGCAGAAGAATGAAACAGGATGGTGGTACGGAACGAATGCCACCGGAACAACCTGGTATCACGATGGCTGGCAGTGGATTGATGGAAACAAGGATGGAATTTCAGAGTGCTACTATTTCACTCCGAACGGATACATCGTAACAAATGGGAAGACACCGGATGGATATGATGTAAATGCCGATGGTCAGTGGACCATAAATGGTGTCGTACAGACCATAGGCGCTGCGGCAGCACAGGCTACAGGTACAGCAAATACCAATAGACCATCGTCAAAGGAGATCATTGATTATCTGTATCGTGGAAGAAACGCAGAAATAAGGAATGAAGCGATTGGAAAATTAATTGACACTTCAAAACCGGAGTGGAACAATGGCGTCACCAACATTTACATGATAGATGCTGTTGGCGCTCCACGTTGGAGCCATACACATGGCGGATGGTATTATTTAGGCTACGACAATACGGACGTAGAAGCGATTGCGCTGAATGATGAAGGCTATCTTCTTGCAGATACCGTGACACCGGATGGATATTATGTAAATAAGCGGGGTGTGCTCGAAATTGATGGCCGTGAAGTAACGCACTGCGAAGAATGCCTGTATACCGCAAGCAGCGTAAATGTGCCGGATCCAAATCATGTGGATCTAAGTAAATATAACGATTGGGAAATCGGCATCGGCCATAGTTGGCGCATGAGTAGTTTCCCATACGGAAAACTGATTTATAATCATGTTACTGGAATGGATAGAGAACAGGGTGGCATCGGCTCCAACATTGTAAGCCATAATGATTTCGGCGTTTGCGCGGTAGGGAATGCAGAAAATTCGTATAAGCACACGAAAAAATAAATAGATTTTAAAGCAGCGGGAGGAATCCTGCTGCTTTTTTTGTGCTGATAGAAAAACACCGGATTTTCACGAGACCAAGGAAGGTACGCATGAATTTCACCAAAAACACGATTTACACAACATATAATAATTAGGATAACACCGGAAAAAGAACGGGGGCAGACAATGATAAAACGAAGAAAGAAAATAGCGGCGATGCTTGTGGCAAGTATGATTCTTGTGACAAGCCTGCCAAATACAGCAGAAGCGTTTAATAAGTAATTGATGTTGTGGCTGACGAACCTTTCGATGAGTCTTTAGGCTCCAGCACAGGAAAAGAGCTCTTATAGGGCGAAAAACAAAACACCGGCTTAGCCGATGATAATGATTGTCTGGATTTTGGAAAAAAATGCTTTTGAAAAATATATTAAAAACATTCAAGCGTGCTATAATAGAAAGAAAAGATGAACTGTTTTCATGCAATTAAAAGGAGGACAACGCAATGGCTAACAAATATGCAGGAACCCAGACGGAAAAGAACCTGAGGGAGGCTTTTTCCGGCGAATCACAGGCGAGAAATAAATATACCTATTTTGCATCCAAGGCAAAAAAAGAGGGATTTGAGCAGATTTCCGCCCTTTTTTTAAAGACCGCGGACAATGAGAAAGAACACGCAAAGATGTGGTTTAAGGAATTAAACGGTCTGGGAAATACCGCAGAGAATCTGGCATCTGCTGCAGACGGAGAGAATTATGAGTGGACAGATATGTACGATGGATTTGCCAAGACGGCTGAGGAAGAAGGATTCCCGGAACTGGCAGCGAAATTCCGTATGGTAGCGGAGATTGAAAAGCACCATGAAGAGCGCTACCGTGCCCTGCTTCACAATGTGGAAGCACAGGAAGTATTTAAGAAGAGCGAAGTGAAGGTATGGGAATGCCGCAACTGCGGTCATATCGTAGTAGGAGAGAAAGCACCGGAAGTTTGTCCGGTATGCGCGCATCCGCAGGCTTATTTCGAGGTACATGCGGAGAATTACTAAATCTGGGGACTCAATCGTGGAAGCAGATGCCTTTTGTGGGAATGTGAGACGCAAGAGGTAGTTCTGGATTTGGTATGTGATTGAGTATAAGTAATGTGAGTTAGAGTGGATATGCCATGGACGGCGAGGATCTGATGGATTTGCTGGTCAGTCAGCTGGGGGCACTTTCGGAAACGACGAGACGCCAGCTGAGGGTGCTGCCGATTCCTTATTGTGTATAAAAAAGAAAGATGCATCATATAAAAGATACGAAAATTAAGCAGGCTGTTTTGGATCAGTTCATATGAGATCGTCTTTTTTATCATTCGCACCAGATGTTTCGAAGGAACAATGCCAGGCAGAGCATTGGATCGATATAGAAAATGTGTCAGAATCAGTAAAAATGACGCCGGAAGAAATTGAAGATTTGAATGCACGGATTTTACGGACATCTGGAACGGAAATGCATGATTTGAAAAATGAAGCCTTTGCCAAAGAAGAGAGAGTTGTTTATGATAAATGGTGTGGAAATTTCTTATCATTTGGGATACAGGGTATAAATTGGACTGTGCGTGATGCTCAAAATTCTGTGAATAAAAATGTTCATATCAAATATGGAATCGCGACTTCACAGGGGTTGATCAAACAGTTTCCGATGGAGACTTTTTTAGCCGATGAGGAGGATCCATCCGATCCGGAGTGGGATGAGGCAGCACTTTGTCTCTGTATGGTCGGGGAACCGCTTTTGATTTTGGGTTCGGTGCAGGAGGAGAGTTATCTGTATGTCCGGAATGAATGCAGCGAGGGCTGGATATCGGCAGAGTCGGTGGCAGTCTGCCGGAACCGGGCGGAATGGCTGATGGCGGCATTTCCGATCCATCCGTTAGTAGTGACAGGGGACATGGTCTGGCTGGAAGCAAGTGCGGTCTATCCGGGAACCAGTGCATACCGGCTTCGGATGGGTACGGTGTTGGAATTGTGCGTGGAAGAAGGAATCCCAGAGATAAAAGAAACAATAGAAACAAACAGAATAAAAGGGACAGGAGCGCTAATAGAGACAACAGAAGCACAGGCAGAACAGAGGGTACAGAACAGACTGTCTTGGAATAATTACATCGTCTGGCTTCCATGCCGCGCTCCGGATGGCAGTTTCTTCCGGCAAAAAGGATTGATTCCGATGAGCCGGGACGTATCGGTGGGATATTTGAGCTTGACAAATGAGGAGATTATTAAACAGGCGTTCAAGTGTCTGGGAGACCGCTACGGCTGGGGCGGAATGCTGGAGAGCCGGGATTGTTCTTCCTATATCCGGGAAGTGTACCGCTGTTTTGGATGGATCCTGCCTCGCAATACGACCGGTCAGCTGCAGATGCCAGTTAGAAAAATAGAGCTGGCGGGGCGGCGCTGCTCAGAAAAAAAGCAGATTTTAAGAGCATTAGAACCGGGCACACTTCTATATTTTCCGGGACATGTGATGATGTATCTGGGATATGAGAATGGCAATTTTTATGTCATAAACGATGTGAGCAGGCTGGTGAAAGAAGGAGAAACGATGCCGGTGCGTGTACGATCGGTGATTGTCAACACGCTGGCAGTCAGGCGTCCCAATCTGCGGACTTGGATGGAGGAGCTGACGCTTGCTTTGATTCCTTGGGAAACATGAAACGTACAGCAGATAGAAAAAGGGAGAAAAAGAGAGATGAAGATAATTGTATGTGTGGATAATCAGAACGGCATGATGTTCAATCACAGACGGCAGAGCCAGGACCGCGTGCTTAGAAAGCGTATTATGGAGCTGACAGGTGGGAAAAAACTGTGGATGAATGCATACAGCCAGAAACAGTTTTTACAGGTGAATGGAAATATGCCGAAAGAACAGGAACAATCCGGGCAACTGGGGCAATCTGGGCAGATTCAGGCAGATGAAGCGTTTTTGGAAAAGGCGGGGCCGGGAGAGTACTGTTTTGTCGAGAACAAGGATGTTGTTCCGTATGAGAGCCGGATCGAAGAAGTGATTCTTTGTCATTGGAACCGGGATTATCCGGCAGATATGTATTTTAAGATGGATCTGGGCAGCTGGAAGCTGGCAGAAACGCAGGAATATGCGGGTTCCTCGCATGAGAAAATCACAGAAGAGCGGTATGTGCGCAGGTAAAAAATATACATAAAAAGTAAGTACAATATAAAAGAGTAAGAAAAACATAAAAAACAAGTCAAATATAAAAAAGAGCCGGTTCTGCACCTGAAAATCAGGCGCCAGAACGCGCAAATCTACATGGCTCTGAAAGGGATAGGCTTAAACGGAAAGGCAGAAATTCATATGAGAAAATTGAAAATGTGGCTTCTGGGGCTGGCTGCAGCGGCGATGCTGTCTGTTTCAGCGTGCGCGCAGGAGATTCCAGAGGAAAGTCTGAATGGAAACGGAAGTGTCAGCGCGGAGGAAAATCAGGCGGAAAGTGCGGACGGAGATTCGCAGGCGGTGTCATCGTCAGAAAATGGTGGAAACCGTGTATCTTCTGCTTCGGGAACGTCATTTAATCTGGCGGATGTACCGGCATATTCCGGTCAGCCGTATGTGGCAGTCAATGGAAATGTGCCGTATTTTACCGATGCGGACCTGACGGATGTATCATTTGAGAGTTACAGTGATTTGGACAGCCTGGGGCGCTGCGGCGTGGCATATGCTTCGGTTTCGCAGGACACGATGCCGACGGAGAAGCGCGGCTCGATCGGGGAAGTCAAGCCGACGGGCTGGCATACGGCGAAGTATGACAATGTGGATGGAAAGTATCTCTATAACCGTTGTCATCTGATCGGCTACCAGCTCACGGCGGAGAATGCTAATGTCAAAAACCTGATTACCGGAACCCGCTATCTGAACGTACAGGGAATGCTGCCATTTGAAAATCTGACAGCCGATTACGTGAAAGAAACCGGAAACCATGTCATGTACCGCGTGACACCGGTTTTTGAGGGCGATAATCTGGTTGCCTCCGGCGTCCTGATGGAGGCGGAATCCGTCGAGGATCAGGGCGAGGGAGTGCTGTTCTGCGTGTACGTCTATAATGTCCAGCCGGGTATTGCGATCGATTATGCGACAGGAGAAAGCTGGGCGGACGGTTCTGGAAGTGCGGGAAGCACAGCCGGACAGGGAACGGCTGGAAATGGCAGCAGCCAGAATCAATCGGCTGGATCGGGAGCAGCTGGTTCGTCGGGAGGCGGCGCTGGATCCTCTGGAAGCAGCGCGACGGTTCAGACCTACATTCTCAATACCAACTCGAAAAAATTTCATCTTCCAAGCTGCACATCTGTCACCCAGATGAAGGCGGCAAACCGGCAGGAATTTACCGGTACGCGCGATGAAGTGATTGCAGAGGGATATGAACCATGTAAGAACTGCAATCCCTGATAAAACAGGGATGCAAAGTGTCTCGTTTGTGCTGTGTATGGAAAGAATCGGATGAGAACACGGTTAAGGAAGTTTCAAGAAGAAGCAATTCCTTAAAGAAAAGTTATAAGAGAAATTTTCCGCTTACGATACGCCCCCGGTGTACATCCGGTCAGGCGTTTGAAACAGGAAGAATAGTAGCTTTGTGTTGTAAAGCCGGAGCTTTGGGCAATTTCCGCGATAGATAGGCGGGAGTTGTTCAAAAGCTCCTGGCTTTTTTTGATCCGGTATTCAAGGAGATACTGGAAAATCGTGATGCCAGTCATCCGTTTGAAAAAACGTTCACATTCTTCCGGACAGAGGCAGACTGCGTCAGAGATCTCGCGCAGGGTGGTTTTCTGCGAGTAATGCGCCTGCAAGTAGTGGAAAATCTCTTTCAGGCGGCTGTTGGCGGCAGAAGTATCGCCGCGTTTATTGAACGTGGATTCGTCTTGACGGAGAAAGCGCCAGGCGATGATCCAGAGGGAAAACAGGATACCATATACCTGAAACGAGCTTTCAGGTGTGTGATTCTCTGAAAGCTGTAAAATACGGCAGATGGAGTCCGTCAGCAGAGAACCGTCGGGTGTGAGGGCGTCAAACTGGAAAAAAGACAAGGTTTCCTCATTCAAAAGGGGCAGAACCATCGCATCCGACAAAGCAGCCCCGCTGGCAGCAGTCAGAAGCGCCGGGGAAAAATTGATGCAGTAGTAGGAGGAATCCGGAGTCAATGGCAAAGCGCTGTGGACGAGCCGTCGGTTTAAAAAAATACCGCAGCCGGACGAAATCGGGAATCTGGAACCAGGCGTCTGAAAACAGACCTCGCCGCGCTCGACCAGGCAGAACTGGAAATCTTCATGCCAGTGCCAGCTCACAAGCTGATAAGACGGATCGGAAAAGTCGGTTCGGTACACCGAAACCGGAAAATCCGGGAAAATACGAATCAGGTTTTCCTCCCGGTCAGAATTTATGGAAAGATAGTTTGTAATCATAATAACCTCAATATAATGAAAAAACAAGCCGATATTTTTATATATAAATAAAGATAATACCGATATAATGATAAAGTCAATGAAAAAGAACGAAACTCATAAAAGAATAGTGGAGAAATGAAAGATGTTAAAAAGGAATAGAGATGGAAAGAATCAAATGAACATCAAGGAGTCGAATCATGCCACAGAAAAACAGGCATCAAATTCCACAGAAGTTCCTTCTTCGTCTGCCCGCCTCGGCGCTCTCTGCTGCATGATCGGCGCGACTAGCTGGGGATTTTCGGGAACATGCGGGGAGGCACTGTTTTCATCCTACCCGATCGATGCGGCGTGGGTGACGGCGCTTAGAATGCTGGGGGCGGGGACGATTCTTCTGCTTGCTGCCGCTGCGAAGGGAAAATTGCCGGTGCGGGCACTGGTTCAGGATAAGAAAGAGATGGCTCAGATGGTGCTGTTTTCGTTTCTGGGATTGGTGCTGTCCCAGTATGCGTACTTAAATGCAATCAAATGGACCAATTCGGGAACGGCGACGGTGCTGCAGAATTTATCGATTATCTTCGTGGCGGTCTTTGTATGCGCGGCAGAACGTACATTGCCCACGAAACGGACGTTTTTCTGTATCTGTCTGGCATTCTTTGGAGTCTGGCTGATCGCGACGGGAGGAAGACTGGACGGCATGGAACTGACGGCGAAGGGACTTTTCTGGGGAATCATGGGAGGTGTCGGCGCAGCTGCGTATTTCCTGCTTTCAAAAAATCCGGTGAATCAGTGGGGAAGTATTCCTGCAACCGGGATGGGAATGTTTATCGGCGGCGTGTTTATATCGGGAGCCGTCCGCATCTGGAAAGTTCCGGCGGAGCTGGACGGTCATGCCGCATTTTATCTGGGTGTGCTTGTGATACTGGGAAGTGCGGTTGCGTATACTCTTTTTTTAAAGGGAGTTTCTTTGACGGGACCGGTGCGCGCTTCGGTGCTTGCCTGCCTGGAACCGCTGACGGCGGCGTGCCTGTCAGCGGTCTGGCTGAATTCCGTTTTTACACCGGCAGAGTTGATTGGATTCGTCTGTATTCTGGCGACGGTTTTGATTATGAAATAGTATAAGAATAATATTAGAGATTTACTTTTTTAACAACACTTTGCAAGAATTCTCCTATCCTCTTTAGTGTGGCAGTATCAATAGAGAGAAAAAGGATTGATAATTTCACAAAATATTCACAAATAATTAGCACTCACCTATTGATAATGGAAGTCGATTTTTGTTCTGTCTTGTGTATCCTAGAAGTGCCTGTTTTACAGGCTTTCCGGGGCATCAGCCATTTTGTCTGGTATTGTAAAGCAGTGTCAGATTTGTCGTAAATGTCGTAAATTTGTGGTCAAAAAAAGATGAGAAATGGAGAGTGCTAATAAAATGAAATTAACGTATACAAATGTAAATGGATATCTAATCCCGAATCTCACCTATAAATCCGGTGAACAGATGGAGCAACTTGGCAAGTATGGTTTTCTTCGCAGAGATTATCTGAAAAACCATCGAAATTCAACTTATCAGGTGATGCTTCTGCAGGACACCATTGGAGAGCATCTTCTGGAAGTGGACAAGGCAGCCAGAGAATGGGAAAAGGTAATTCTGAAGCAGTTAGAAGAAAAAGAACCACTGCCGGATAAAGAAGCAGATCAGATGACCTGGGTAAGAGCTGTTAATCAGCACAGAGCGATTGCGGAAGAAATTATTCTCAAGGAATTGATTTATGTTTAAATGAAGGTGATGAGGTCGTGGAATGCGACCTCATTATTATATGTGACCATGAAAAAGCAGTAGGCAGAATGAGAAAAATAGGGTAATATAACAGTAAGCAGTTGGGACAGTTTTGAAATGCCAATTTGGCATTTCAAGTTATAGAAGGGGATCGATAATGAAAAAAGAGATATTAATAGCAGATAATATTGATAATATTTATGATGAAATAAATGCGTTAATCAGGGAAAAGAAAACTAATGTAAAAAAAGTTGTGAATGATGCCATTATTTCTCTTAATTGGGGAATTGGAAAAAGACTTAGTGTGGAGTTAACTGGAAATAATAAGCCTGAGTATGGAAAAAAGGTTGTTGCAGAAGTCAGTAAACGGCTGGAACAGGAGTATGGTTCGGGATTTGATAAAACATCAATTTCAAGAATGATTAAGTTTTATCAGGAATTTCCTGACTTCGAAAAAGTTGCGACATTGTCGCAACAATTGACCTGGTCGCATTTTGTAGAGATTCTGCCAATACAAGATGAGTTAAAAAGAGATTTTTATGCTGCAATGTGTATGCAGGAAAACTGGTCAGTGCGAACACTGCGTGAAAGAAAAAAATCCATGCTTTATGAACGAACTGCAATATCGAAGAAACCAGAAGAAACGATTAAAAATGAAATTGCGGAATTACGAGATGATGGAAAAATGAGTCTGGATCTTTTTTACAGAGATCCATATATGCTTGATTTTCTCGGTTTACGTGATACTTATAGTGAAAAAGATTTAGAAAATGCTATTCTTGCAGAATTAGAAAAATTTATTCTGGAAATGGGATCGGATTTTGCATTTTTAGCAAGACAGAAACATTTTGTACTGGATGGCAAGGACTACTATATGGATTTATTATTCTATCATAGAGGCTTGAGAAGGTTGGTTCTTGTTGAACTAAAGCTTGGGGAATTTGAACCGCAGGATAAAGGACAAGTCGAGCTGTATTTGCGATGGCTGGAAAAGAATGAAAGAGTGGAAGGTGAAGAAAGTCCGGTTGCACTTATATTATGTGCAGAAAAATCACAGGAAACTATAGAATTAATGCAATTGGATCATGGAAATATTCATGTGGGACAGTATATGACCAAAATGCCTCCAAAAGAACTTTTAGAACAGAAGCTATCCCTTGCTATTGCAAATGCGAGAGAATTGTTAGAACAAAGGGAAGAAGAATGGAAATTTTCAATTTAATAATGAAGTGCAGAGAAAGGCGTGAGTCATAGAAATGTGGCTTGCGTCTTTTTCTGTCTGGAAAGGAAGTGAGATAGAATGGCACAGATTTTTCGTGTAGAGAGAACTAAGAATTTTACGGTAATGAGTAATCACCATTTCAAGAATAAGAAGCCAGATTGAAAAAGGGGAAGTCATTGCATGGAGCAAAGATAAATATAACCTGTTCCATCAGCAGGTGAAAGACAGCTTAGTAGCGGATTGTGCAATGGCAGTGTTAAAAGCACTGGAAAATTGTATCAGCAAAGAAAAGTTTAAGGAAAAAATGAAACAGTTTGGATGGAATGTAAATTGGACAGAGAAACGGAAGCACATTACTTTTCAGAACCAGGATGGGAAGAAGGTGAGAGACAGCAATTTGTCAAAAACATTTCATCTGGATATCAGCAAGGAGGGACTAGAGAATGAATTTGATAGAAATAGGAAAAAATCCAGAGATATTGAAATCAGAGAAAGCAGAGCAGCCGAAGAACTTAGAAATTATTACAGAGAACTTGACACAGCCATCGCAGCTGCCGGAGGAATCACCGATCAAGCTCAAAGTAGAAAAAGATCTTCTAATGCAGAGTTTCGAGAGAGCGAAAGAGTTCATGCGGACACAGAAAAAGCAGATACAGATGCTGGAAGAAGAGAAACAGACGATCTTGTCCGACAGGCAGAGATTGCGAGAAGAAGTTCGGAAATCAACCGTAGGAATTCAGTGTCTGACAACCGAATTGTCCGAAACGCAGAAGCTGAATCAATCGCTTCAGCAGAGCAACGACGATCTGAGGAACAGAAAATCTGTCTGAATAGAACAGACTTGTAAAACTGCAGAAAGCATCTGCGGAGTGGAAACTGAATACACGAGGAAAATAAAAAATTGAAACACCAAGACTTGACAAATTCCTGTAATGAGTTAAAATATAACAGTGTTATATAACACTGTTATATTTTGAAAAGAAGTTTAGAGGATACGAAAAGAATGTCGACGAAAGCAGAAGATACACAGAAAAACATATTAGATACAGCCAGAAAACATTTTCTGAAAGATGGTTTGACAGGAGCATCTTTAAGAAATATTGTAAAAGATGCAGGACTTACTACTGGCGCATTTTACAAATATTATCCGACGAAAGAGGCACTTTTTGATGCACTGACGGATCCTTATATGGAACATATTTATCAGATTTATGACCAGATCGTTGAGGAGTTTGAAAAGCTTTCTGCCAGTGATCAGACAAGGAATATGTCGGATACATCCAGTGATGGGATGGAGCAGATGGTTGATTATATCTATGATCATTATGATAATTTCAGATTATTGTTGAAATGCGGAGACAGTGGAAAATTTGAATTATTCATACACAATATGGTAGAGCGGGAAATGAAGTCCAGCCTGAATTATATGGAAAAGATGAAAGAGAACGGTGTAAAAATACCGATTGTAGAGGAAAGCCTTATGCATATGATCTATACGGGATTTTTTTCATCAGTATTTCAGATCATTGAGCATGATATAGACAGGGAGACTGCAAAGAAAAATGTATATCAACTGAAAGAATTTAATACAGGTGGCTGGGAACGATTGTGGAATATTGAATTTCCAGTATAACTGATGCAGGAATTCTGAATAGGTTATGTGTGTTGCAGGTTCTGGATTTCTGAATAAAGTTCAGACAGGATAATAATATCAGGTGGTTGATGCCAGTAGACCACCTATTTTATTATATGTTGGTTAGCGCGAACTAACAGAAGGTAAAATAATAAAACGAAACAATAAAACGAACGTAAGGAGTGAAAAGATGTGAAAGAAAAAAAGAAGTCGGCAGTCAGCTGGATCCTGACGTGGGCCGGACAAAAAAGAATTGCCTATGTGTGGAGTGTGTTACTTGCAATAGGAAATGTGATTTTTAAGATTTTGCCGTATTTTATTATTGCAGATGTAGTAAAGCTGTTTTTAAATGGTGAAAAGGAGTTTGAAATATATCTTGCAAAAGCGGTTCTGATTGCATTATCGTTTATCATTGCAGAACTGCTTCATTCACTTTCGACAGCATTGTCACATAAAGCAACGTTTGCAGTACTTGCAAATATAAGAAAATCCTGCTGTGACAAGCTGGCGCGGGTACCTCTTGGCTATGTGAAAGACACACCTTCCGGTACATTTAAAAATATTATGGTGGAAAGAATCGACAGTATCGAGACAACACTGGCGCATATTGTCCCGGAATTCACGTCCAATCTGCTGGCACCGATTGTGATTTTGATTTATTTCTTCCTGACAGACTGGAGACTGGCACTCTGGTCATTGGTGCCGGTTATAGTGGGATTTCTTTCCTATTTTGGAATGATGCTGGATTATAAACCAAGCTTCGAGAGAACGGTTCAGACAACAAAAGATCTGAATGATGCGGCAGTGGAATATATTGACGGAATCGAAGTGATCAAGGCATTTGGAAAGACAGAAAGTTCTTATGCAAAATTTACAAAGGCGGCTATGGCTTATGCAGATTCCTTTATTTCCTGGATGAAACGGTGCTCGATCTTTCATGGACTGATGATGGTGGTCACACCTTATACGCTTCTTACGGTATTGCCGTTTGGGGCACATTATGTAGCTAATGGAACACTTGCGATTTCAGATTTTGTCATCTGCATTATTTTATCACTTGGAGTCGTTGGACCGTTGATCACAGTGGGTTCCTATACAGATGATCTTGGCAAGATCGGAGTGATTGTTGGTGAAGTGGCAGGAATTCTGGAACAGCCGGAGCTTGAACGTCCAGAGAAAAGTAAAAGTGTTCCAAAAGATAACTCCGTTACTCTTGAAGATGTCAGATTTGGTTATCACGACGAAGAAATCCTGCACGGAGTAACTATGGAGCTGAAAGCAGGAACGGTAAATGCAATCGTAGGACCTTCCGGAAGCGGCAAGTCGACCATCGCAAAGCTGATTGCGTCCCTGTGGGATGTGGATTCCGGAAGCATCAAAATCGGTGGAGTTGATGTCAAAGAACTGGCATTTGCAGATTTTAATCGGAAAATTGCATATGTTGCACAGGACAATTATCTGTTTAATGAAACAGTCCGTGAAAATATCAGACAGGGAAATCCGGATGCTACAGATGAACAGATCATCGAGGTGACAAAGAAAAGTGGATGCTATGAATTTATCATGCAGTTGGAGAATGGATTTGATACGGTTGTAGGAGGTGCAGGAGGACATCTGTCAGGTGGTGAGAGGCAGCGTATCTCCATTGCAAGAGCAATGTTAAAGGATGCTCCGATCGTGATCCTTGATGAGGCAACTGCCTACACAGATCCGGAAAATGAGGCAATTCTGCAGAATTCTATCGCAAAACTGGTAGCAGGGAAGACCCTGATCGTAATAGCACACAGACTTTCTACTGTTAAGGACAGTGACCAGATCTTTGTTGTAAATGATGGAAATGTAACAGCACATGGCACACATGAGGAACTTCTGGTGTCATGCCCGCTTTATAAGGAAATGTGGAATGCCCATATTTCTGTAAAAGATACGGTGAAGGAGGGAGAATGATATGTTTGGGATTCTGGCAAAATTCTTTCGTTTTTCAGGCAGGGAAAATGGCAATAAATTTAAACTGTCGATAGTGATCGGACTCATAGAGGCTCTTGCCTCAGCAATGAAGATTCCGGCTATTATGTACATACTGATTGGTCTGCTGAGTGGGAAACCGACAGGAAAATATATTGGAGGCTCCGTTGCGATTATGGTTCTTGCAATTGTAGTCGACGTAATCTGCAAGAGATACTCTACAGTGCTTCAGACAGAGGGAGGATATAATGCAAGTGCTTTTATGAGAATCAAGATTGCAGAACATCTGCGATATCTGCCGATGGGGTATTTCAATTCCAATAGTATCGGGGAAATTTCTTCCATTACAACCAATACAATGGAAATACTTGGCGATGTGGCTGCGAGAGTGGTTATGCTGACAATGCAGGGAATTCTGGAAACATCAATGATCATTCTTATGCTGTTTATTTTTGACTGGAGAATTGGACTGATAGCTGCAGCAGGAGTACTTATTTTCTTTGGGGTCAATTCTGTGATGCAGAATGCGGGTAAAAAAGATTCAGAGCAAAAAGTGGTATGCGATATGGAGCTTGTAAATCAGATCATGGAGTATCTGCAGGGAATATCAGAAGTTAAATCATATAACTTGCTTGGGAAACAGGCGAAAAGATTAAATGATGCAAATGAAGCATGTGAAAAGATCAATACAAAGATGGAAATGGTGTTTGTGCCCTATCATTTTCTGCAAAGTGTGATAACCAAAATTACAGGTGCTGTGATCGTGGCTTGCAGTGCATATTTTTATATTAATGGAACTATGAGTGCGGTTTATGCGATCGGTATGACAATTTCAGCATTTATGCTTTATGCCAGTCTGGAATGTGCAGGAAATTATTCATCTCTTTTACATGTGGTAAGCGTATGTGTAGATAAAGCAAATGCAATATTGGAGCTGGATACCATGGATATCGACGGTAAAGAAATACAGCCGGAAAATTACGATATCAGACTTTCTAATGTTTCGTTTTCTTATGACAAACGGAAGATCATTGATGATATATCGCTCTCTATTCCGCAGAAAACGACGACAGCAATCGTTGGACCATCTGGTGGAGGAAAATCAACACTTTGCAATCTGATTGCCAGGTTCTGGGATGTGGATTCCGGGGAAGTGACACTTGGAGGTGTGAATGTAAAAGACTACAGCATGAACAGTCTGATGAGTAATTTCTCATTTGTGTTTCAGTCGGTGTATTTGTTTGCAGACACCATTGAGAATAATATTAAATTCGGACGCCAGGATGCAAGTCATGAGGAAGTGGTGGAAGCGGCGAAGAAAGCATGTTGTCATGATTTCATCAGCAAACTTCCGAATGGATATGACACAGTGATCGGAGAAGGAGGAGCCACACTTTCCGGTGGTGAGAAGCAGCGTATTTCGATAGCCAGAGCGATTATGAAGGATGCGCCAATCGTCATATTGGATGAAGCAACGGCAAATGTTGATCCGGAGAATGAAAAGGATCTGATGGATGCAGTAGATGCACTTACAAAGGAAAAAACGATTATTATGATTGCCCACAGATTAAAAACAGTCAGACATGCAGACCAGATTGTGGTTGTTGAAAAAGGAAGAATTGCACAGCAGGGAACACATGAGCAATTAATGAAACAGGAAGGTATTTATAAGAGATTTGTGGATGCAAGGCAGCAGGCGGTAAGTTGGAAACTGGTGCACTGAGAAATAATCCACAGTCGGTGAATATCCAAATTGAATTGTCTGAAAGAGATTTAATTTAAGTTTCGCTAAGTTTCACTTATATAGGCAGAATGAGGGATATTCAATAATGTAATATGAAAAAAGCACTGAAAACCGTTGGATTATGGGTTTTACAGTGCTTTTCCTTTTGCCAAAGAGGAAAAATGCAGTGAATTTAAGTTTTGCTACGTGTTGTGGATTTTAAGACATCTCACGTAAGGACGTTCTTTTCTGCATTGTCAGATGAAGGACTGGCACACAGTACGATCAAAGGTCTTTATGGCTTATTGAATCCCAGTTTTGAACTGGCAGTGGAAGATGGGATTATCCGCAAGAATCCAGTAACAGGAACACTTGGAGATTATGGGGCTCCGGCAAAGGAGAAAGAAGCATTGACACTGGAACAGCAGGAAAAACTTTTGAAGTTTGTTGAACAGAGTAATGTGTATAAGCCTCATCTTCCAATGATGCAGGTTATGTTTGGGGCTTGCCTGAGAGTGAGTGAAACCATCGGCTTAACCTGGTCAGATGTGGACATGAAGAACCGGGAGATCCATGTAGGTGGACAGCTTGTGTATTATGAAGGTGATGACGGATATTGTTTCCATGATTCAGAAACTAAAACGGATGCAGGAATCAGAAATATTCCTATGACACAGATGGTATATGATGCGTTCCGTAAGCAGAGAGAACTGAACCTAATGTTTGGTTTACAGAGTAATGTTGAGATAGGTGGACGCAGTGGATTTATCTTTAATACAAAGCATGGACGTCCGATTATGCCAGCGGGAGTGAACAGCTTTCTGAAAAATATTGTTAATGCCTATAATAAAAAAGAAAGCAAATTGGCAGAAGAAGAGAAGCGAGAGCCGGAGTTGATGCCTCCTATTTCATCGCATACCCTTCGTCATACGGGATGTACCAGATTGGGTGAGAACAATGTCAATCCCAAAGTTATGCAGTATGTGATGGGCCATTCAGATGCACAGATCACAATGAATGTCTATAATCATATTTCAGATAAGTCTCATGTGGAGAATGAGATGTCTAAAATGAACCTGCCAGAAACCGTACCTGCTGTGGTATAAAACATAAGTTGTTGTCGTAAAATGTGGTAAGAAAATCAGACGAATATATTTTTCCAAGAATTTGTCGTAAAAATGTGGTCAAACCAAGAAAATTGAGTGCGAAAGTAAGTGAAAAATCCCTGTGAAGTAGTGGCATACGCCATGCACAGCTCGGGAAAGACTTCCCTCGCTGTAGGGCTGTCGCCTATACATTTCCATGAAAGAGCCATCTTTATCAAGCAAGCTTGAAAGATGGCTCTTTCACGGAAATGTGCATGGCTCGTAGCGTTCACAAATTCTTCACAAAAAAATTAGCACTCGCCTCTTGACAGTGCTAATAAGAAGTGCTATAACATAGCCAGAACGAAGGAAGAGGAAGAAAAGAAAAGTTCCCAGACCGTCCCGGTTCCGAAAATGTTGGTAAATAAACATAATGAAATGAAGTTAGAAAAGGAGAGATGACTTATGTTAATGCCGAGTATTTTTGGAGAAAATTTGTTTGATGATTTCTTTAATGATTTTCCGTTTTATGATGATAACGCCGGACAGAAGATAGAGAAAAAGCTGTATGGACGCCATGGACAGAACCTGATGAAGACCGATATCAAGGAAATGGAAGATGGCTATGAGCTGGAGATGGATCTGCCGGGATTTAAGAAAGAAGAGATTTCGATTTCCCTGGAAGATGGTAATCTGACGATTCAGGCTGCGAAGGGACTGGATGAGGACGAGAAGGAGAAAAAGTCCGGTCGTTACATCCGCAGAGAGCGTTATGCAGGTTCCTGTGCGAGAAGCTTCTATGTCGGTGATGATATAACAGAGGAAGATATCAAGGCGGAATTTAAGCATGGTATTTTGAAGATTTTTGTTCCGAAGAAAGAAGCAAAACCGGAAGTCGAGCAGAAAAAATATATTGCGATTGAAGGATAATGTAGAAGAAGCAGTCAGCCGGATTGATGGATGCAGTTGTCTGGCTGTAACGTAGAAAAGAGCGCTGCGGCACTCATGGAGCGGTTTTACCAGAAATGGAAAGCCGGTTTGTGAGTGTTGCGGCGCTCTTTTTCACTATTTTATATCTGATTAGTAGTTAATACCTGTGATACCGATAGATCCCTCTTTGTCCAGACCAAAGGTAACTGCCGGTTTACCGGATGGATTGCCTACGATGAAACCTGCCTTGGTCAGTTCGGTGGAAGAAACATCGGCTGTCTTGACTGCCTCAATCAGCGCGTCGGTAAATACCTTGTCTGCGTCGAGAGCCATAAATTCAGTTCTGTTATTTACGACAATCCCGTCATCGATGCCGATGTAGGACGGATAGACAAGCAGCTCGGCTAAATCGTTCATATTTTTATTGGCGATGATGCTTTGAAGGGATCTGGCAAAACCACGGTAAAGTTCTGTGATTTCTTTTTCGCTCAGAGTCTCGTCTTCTGCATAATCTGCATCCGTTGTCTGGGCGGTTTCTTTTTCTCCGGCAGTAGTTGTTTCGCTGGCATCGCTGCTTTCTGCTGATGTATCGTTTTCCTGTGTGGATTCAGCGGCAGTTGTTTCAGCCGTGGTTGTTTCAGACGGCTGGCTGGAGCAGGCGGTCATGCTGGCGGCTGCGATGAGAGTGGAAACCATCAAGGTATAAATTGATTTTCTCATAATTTCCTCCATTTGCAATTAATGGACTCCCGGAAGCTTTCTGTGCTTAATGTTGTGAGATGATTTGCAGGAAAGACTCCGAGAGTACCTATCAATAAGGTATGGACAGTAGATGTCCTCTGCCTGTATGTTTGGCTGATATGATTATCATATCATAAGGCGATGGGAATGTATATGAGGTTTAATGTAATGCGTTTAAATCCGCCTTTTTTAGCCTTTTATTTTTTATAGAAACAATTCCCACCAACCACCTGATAGCTGGAGTAGCTGTCGTAGTTTGCTGATTTGGTCGAGGTAAAATAAAGGTAGTCGCCTATCTGATTCTCCCCGGCGAGCGCTGCCTTTGCCGCCTTGGTGGCAGTAGAGGACGGTCCTCTATCGAGATATTTGTCAAGCAGGCCGGAGGTCGCGCCTGGGAACTGTCCGTCCGCGTAGATGACGCTGGAGATGGATTTGCCCCATTTGCCAGATTTGACGCGGTTGACGATCAGACTTCCGACTGCCAGATAGCTTTCATAGGATCCGCCGTTGGCTTCCATCGTGAGGCAGGCGGAGAGCAGATAAACGTCGCTCTCGGAGGCGGAGATCACGTAGGATGATTTAGCGGCTGGTGCAGCCGTGCTCTTTTTCGAAGAGCTTCCAGAATTTCCAGATTTTCCCGAAGTCTGGGAGGAACCTTTAGCCGCGTTTGCTTCTGCCTGCGATTTTGCGGCTGCAATCTGGGCCTCCTCGGCGGCTCTGGATGCCTGCTCAGCTTCTTCAGCAGCCTGCCGTGCCGCCTCCAGCGCTGCCATCTCAGCCTCAATGCTGATTGCGCGTCCTGGCTTGACGCTGATTGTGACATAATCAGAAGAAACGTAACCGGAGGTGTCAACGGAAAGCTGGATTTTGACCCATCCAGTTTCCTGACTCAGTACAGGATAGTAGTCTTCCGCGGCAGCCAGACCGACGATGGCAGAATCCGTGCTGGCTTCCTCACGTACATGGAGTGTCTGTGTGCTGACGGTAGCGATATAGAGACCGAGCTCTTTGGCGAGCGGCTTGATATCATCGCCAAATACAAGATAATCGTCCTTGAGCCATCCCTCCAGCCCACCGGAGCGGATTTTTGTCCAGCCATTTTTGCGTTTTAAAATGGTACCGCCGCCTCCGCGGAAGCAGGTGCCGAGTACCTTGGCATCTGTATCTGGTTTTTCTCTCAGGTTCAGCGCATCATCCACATTGGCGACCGCGAGATTTTCATACGGATCGACCGGCTTTTCTTCTTTGATTTTGGCTTTCGCCGTACTTTTAGCATCGGTGCCGGTCTGATGACTGTTTTTTAAGGTGCTGGAAGAAGCGATGGAAGGATCAGAGCCTGCTTTGTTCTCCTTATCAGAAGGTTTAGAGAGGCATAGAAATACCAGCAGAGCCGCCCCGGCCACAATAAAAAGGATCAGGAAATAGATCGCCATCATTGTTTTATCCATTTTTTTGCGCCTGGAAGAAGCAGGTTTCAAAGGGGAATCGTTCATATCGTATATCCTTTCTGATATAAAAACATCTTGGAAATATTACAAAGATATTACAAAATTCTTCATTTACTATAGCAAATGGGGAAATCCTTGTCAACAAAGGCGGATTTTACGATTAGAAGAGGAGATGAAGCTGAGTAAAAATGATGTTTTTGGAAACACTATTCCATCAGTGACAGCAATCGTTTCGCCGGAATTCACACGAAACAATCAATCAAAAACAATCATAAAAAATCAAAATTGTGCAATATAACCCAAAAAGAGGCAGCATGTTTGTGAATAAGTTTGATTGATTTTGAATGAAAATGATTTTATAATACAGTCAGAATCAATCAAGATAAGAAAGGAATGAAGGCTTATGATTTATACGGTAACCTTTAATCCATCGTTAGATATATTGTGTCAGTGAGCGATTTTAAGCTCGGACTGACCAACCGGACGGATTCGGAGATTTTGCTTCCGGGCGGAAAGGGAATCAATGTTTCGACGGTCCTTCAAAACCTTGGAATTGCCAATACGGCGTTTGGCTTTACTGCCGGGTTTGTCGGCGAGGAGGTTCGGAAGGAAGTGGAGCAGCTGGGCGTGAAAGCCGAGTTTATTTCCCTGGATGAGGGAGTCTCCCGCATCAACCTGAAGCTGAAATCCATCGACGGGACTGAGATCAACGGTCGGGGACCGAAGATTCCGCGGGAAGCGGTGGATGCGCTGATGACCCAGCTTGACCGACTGGGGGCGGATGATACGTTGGTGCTGGCTGGAAGTATTCCAGCGTCGATGCCGGATGATATTTATCAGAAGATTATGGAGCGCCTGGATGGCAGAGACGTCCGGATTGTTGTGGACGCGACCAAGGATCTGCTGCTCAATGTGCTGGGACACCATCCATTTTTAATCAAACCGAACAATCATGAACTGGGAGACATTTTCGGCGTGAAGCTCTCGGAGCGGGAGGAAGTTGTTCCGTATGCGAAGAAGCTGCAGGAAAAAGGTGCGGTCAACGTGCTGGTTTCGATGGCAGGCAAGGGCGCGGTTCTTCTGGCGGAGGATGGAAGCGTCTATGCGGCGGAAGCACCGAAGGGAACCTTGAAAAATGGTGTCGGAGCCGGAGATTCGATGGTAGCCGGTTTCCTGGCCGGATACGGGGAGAGCGGAGATTATGAACACGCCTTCCGCTTGGGACTGGCAGCTGGAAGCGCGAGCGCCTTTTCGGAGCAGCTGGCGACGAAGGATGAGATAAAGAAAGTGTATGAGAACTGTAAAATCACAAAAATCGGATGAGGTTGTATGCAGACATTTTTGAAGCTGGCAGAATGTACTGCCGGATATGCAATGCATACCTGACATTCGGGCATAAATAGGGAGGCAACAGATATGAAGATTACTGATTTACTGGATCCGAGAAGTATATCGCTGGATGCGGCACCCACCAGCAAATCGGAGACACTGGACAAGGCGGTAGAGCTGATGGCGGCGAGCGGAAAGCTGTCGGATGTCGAGGCATTCCGCAAGCAGGTTTATGCGAGAGAAGAAGAGAGCACGACCGGTATCGGCGAGGGGATTGCAATTCCTCATGGAAAATGTGATGCGGTCAAAAAGCCGGGGCTGGCGGCGATGGTCATCAAAAATGGCGTGGATTTCGACTCCCTGGACGGCGAACCGGTCACTCTGCTGTTTCTGATTGCAGCGCCAAATACAAAAGATAACGTACATCTGGATGTGTTGAGCAAGCTTTCCGTTCTCATGATGGACGAGCATTTCTCAGATTCCCTGCGAAATGCCTCTTCGGTGGAAGACTTTCTTTCCATTATTGATAAGGCAGATGCAGAACAGGCAGGCATCGATGAGAGACTGGCGGCTGATTCCGGCGAAGAAGCGGCAGATACAAATGGAGAGAATGCCGCACAAGCAGGTGGTCAGGAGATTCAGGCGCAAAAAGCGGGTGCAGAGACGGAACAGACAGCCGGACCGAAGATCTTAGCGGTTACTTCCTGTCCGACCGGTATCGCGCACACCTACATGGCTGCCGAAGGCCTGGAAAAAGCGGCACGCGCGAAGGGCTGGAAGATCAAAGTTGAGACGCGCGGTTCAGCCGGAGCAAAAAATGTGCTGACGGCACAGGAGATCGAGGCGGCGGACTGCATCATCGTGGCAGCGGACGCACAGGTGCCGATGGATCGGTTTGACGGAAAACGAGTGATCGAATGTCAGGTTTCGGACGGTATCAGCAAGGCACCGGAGCTTTTGGAGCGCGCGGCGTCCGGGGAGGTACCGGTTTACCACGCAGCATCATCTGGAAACAGCAGCCCGGCAAAGGCAGCCTCTGGCGGCAAATCGGGCAGTGTCGGACACCAGATTTACACACAGCTGATGAATGGTGTCTCCCACATGCTTCCGTTTGTAGTCGGCGGCGGCATCCTGATTGCGATTGCGTTTCTGATTGATGGTTTCAGTGTGGATATGAATGCACTTCCGCTCGACCAGCGTGTAAACTTTGGTACGATTACCCCGCTGGCGGCATGGTTTAAAAATGTCGGCGGTGTGGCATTTGGCTTTATGCTCCCGATTCTGGCTGGTTTCATCGCGATGGCGATTGGAGACCGCCCGGCGCTGGCAGTCGGTTTTGTCGGCGGCATGATTGCTTCTCAGGGAAAATCAGGTTTCCTTGGTGCCCTGGCGGCAGGTTTTATTGCCGGATATCTGATTCTGGCGCTTCGGAAAGCGTGCGAGAATCTTCCAGAGGCACTGGAAAAGATTGCTCCGGTCCTGATTTACCCGGTTGTGGGCGTCCTGCTCATCGGACTGGTTATGAGCTTCGTCGTAGAGCCGGTCATGGGCGCGATCAATATGGCGTTAAACAATGGTCTGAGCAGCATGGGTGGTTCGAGTAAGCTGATTCTTGGTTTTGTGCTGGCGGCGATGATGGCGATCGACATGGGCGGTCCATTCAACAAGGCGGCATATGTATTTGGTACGGCGGCAATCGCCTCCGGCAACTACGATGTGATGGCAGCTGTTATGATTGGCGGTATGACACCGCCGTGTGCGATTGCGCTGGCAACCATGCTGTTTAAGAAGAAATTTACAAAGGAAGAGCGCGAGGCAGGACCGACCAACTTCATCATGGGTCTGGCATTTATCACGGAGGGCGCGATTCCATTTGCAGCGTCCGATCCGGTACACGTGCTTCCAGCCTGCATCGTCGGTTCGGGTGTTGCGGGAGCGATGAGCATGTTATTTAACTGCACACTGATGGCGCCGCATGGCGGAATCTTCGTATTCCCAGTCATGGGAAATCCGCTGTTCTACCTGCTGGCACTGGTGGTTGGCATGGCGATCTCGACGGTACTCTTAGGAGTTCTCAAGAAGAATGTAGAAGAATAGATAAATAATTTTTTTTGACGGAATGTGAATCTTTATTAGAAATTTTTTGGTCAAATCAATCAAAATAGGTTATAATGAGAAGGAGAACATCATCATGAAAGAGTTTAAATATACCATTACAGACCCGGAAGGAATCCACGCACGCCCGGCAGGTGAACTGGTAAAGGCGGCAAAACAGTTTACGAGTACGATCAAGCTGGCGAAAGATGGAAAGAGCGGCGACTGCAAAAAGATTTTCGGTATCATGGGACTGGCGGTAAAGAACGGACAGGAAGTAACCCTGACCTTTGAGGGCGAGGACGAAGAAGCAGCTTATGAGGCAGTCAGCCAGTTTATGAAGGAAAATATGTAGTTTAACAAAGATGCCGCGATGTAAGGGATTATTACATGGCGGCATTTTTCGATAATGGATCAATGGAAAGGGGAATGGTCATGCAGACATATCATGGAAAAAGTGTATTTGGTGGTGTCGCAGTTGGAAAAATATGTGTGTATCAGAAAGGCGAGCAGACCGTAAAACGGACGAAAATAGAGAATGCAGAGCAGGAAAAAGCACGGTTTAATGCGGCAGTTCAGGAGTCCATCCGCCAGCTCGGCGAGTTGTATGAAAAGGCGGTAAAAGAAGTTGGCGAGGCGAATGCGGCGATTTTTGAGATTCACCAGATCATGCTGGAGGACGAGGACTATCTGGACGCGGTTCAGAATATCATCGATACGCAGAAGGTCAATGCCGAGTATGCGGTTGCGGTGACCGGTGACAATTTCGCCCAGATGTTTGCGGCGATGGAGGACGAATATATGCGCGGGCGCGCGGCGGATGTCAAAGATATTTCGGAGCGGATTGTGCGCGTTCTGTCCGGAGGCGCAGGTCAGGGCATCCATACGGACGAGCCGGTGATTATTCTGGCAGATGATTTAGCACCGTCAGAGACGGTACAGCTTGAAAAGGACAAGGTGCTATCCTTTGTGACGGTACACGGTTCCGTCAATTCCCACACGGCGATCTTGGCGCGTACGATGAGCATTCCGGCTCTGATCGGAACGGACGTGGCGCTCGATGAGACGGTAGATGGGAAATTTGCGGTTGTGGATGGTACTAACGGAGTCCTGTATGTGGAACCGGATGAGGAGACATTGGAAACAATGCGCCGCCGGCAGCGGGAGGAACAGGAGAAGAAAGAACTGCTGCAAACACTGAAAGGGCGCGAAACAGTCACTATGGATGGCAAGAAGATCCGCCTGTATGCGAACATTGGCAACAGCAAGGATCTGGCGTCGGTCATTCAGAACGATGCGGCGGGCATCGGACTGTTCCGCAGCGAATTTTTGTATCTGGAAAAAGAAACATTTCCGACGGAGGAGGAGCAGTTCCAGGTATATAAACAGGTAGCGGAAACGATGGCGGGCAAACCGGTCATTATCCGCACGCTGGACATCGGCGCGGACAAGCAGTGCGATTATTTTGAACTGAAAAAAGAGGAAAATCCGGCGATGGGCTGCCGGGCGATCCGTATCTGCCTGACAAGACCGGAGATTTTCAAGACACAGCTTCGCGCGCTGTTTCGGGCAAGTGCCTATGGCAATCTCCAGATCATGTATCCGATGATCACAAGTGTCTGGGAGGTCGAGGCGATTGCGAAGATTGTCGAGGAGGTCAAGACGGAGCTGACCGCACAGAATCTCCAGTTTGGCGACCCGAAGCAGGGCATTATGATTGAAACCCCGGCGGCAGTCATGGTAAGCCGGGAACTGGCGAAAAAAGTGGACTTTTTCAGCATCGGAACGAACGACCTGACCCAGTATACGCTGGCAGTTGACCGTCAGAATCCGGAGCTGGATGCATTTTACGATCCGCACCATCCGGCGGTGCTGGCGATGATCCGCATGGTTGTCGAAAATGCGCACGCCGAGGGCATCTGGGCAGGTATTTGCGGCGAATTGGGCGCGGATCTGAGTTTGACAAAAGAATTCCTGAAAATGGGTGTGGATGAGCTTTCCGTATCGCCGGGGCGTGTGCTGCCGATTCGGAAGGTCATTGTCGAAAGCAGCTGCAGTTGATAAGAATATTAAGACAGAGAGAAGTGAAAAATTGAGCTAAAAAAAGTTCAACCACAGCAGAAGATGAAAGGAAAAGAGTCATGCTGACAGAAAAAAGATACGAACTGATTTTGGAGCTTCTGGATAAAAAGAGGAGTGTGACAGTTCCTGAGATTAAAGAGGTGCTGGGAGTTTCAGAATCGACGATCCGGCGGGATCTGAATGCGCTTGACAAGGCGGGGCGCCTGACCAAGGTGTTTGGCGGCGCGGTGTCCTCGGACGGGACATTTACGGGAACCGAGCCGTCAGTGGCACAGAAGATGGAATTGCAGCAGGAGGAGAAAAGGAGAATCGCCCAGTTTGCGGCGGGACTTATCCAGCCGGATGATTTTGTCTATCTGGACGCGGGCACGACGACCGGGTATATCTTAGACTATCTTCCGGCGCGCAGCGCCACGTTTGTGACGAATGCGGTATCACATGCCAAACGGCTGGCAGCCGCCGGAAACCGCGTAATTCTGATTGGTGGTGAGTTAAAGGGCACGACGGAGGCGGTCATCGGAAGCCAGGCGATCCTGACGATCCAGGGCTATCATTTTACAAAGGGATTTTTTGGAACCAACGGCGTCAGCAAGCGCCACGGTTTCACGACGCCGGATCCGAATGAGGCATTAGTCAAGCAAGAGGCGATGCGCCAGACAGAGCGCTGCTATGTGCTGGCGGACAGCCAGAAATTCGGCATGGTAAGTTCGGTGACGTTCGGGGTGTTTGAAGAAGCGACGATCCTCACGGAGACAGAGCCGCCGGAAGGATTTAGCGGCAGCAAGAATATCCGGGTGGCAAAGTAGAATAGTGAGCAGTAACAATCGTGTTTTTCTAATGAAATCCTAACATATATACGATTTGACAAACTATTAGAATATTGCTATATTTATAGAAAATCAATAGGGCGGCAAACGGGCAGGATTATGTATGACGATCGGGAGGAACGATGGATCCGAACCGATCGCAGTCAGCATGGATCCTGAATCGTTATGCTGCCCTTGTTAGTGTTTACAGTTATGTAAAAGGAGAACTTTCTAAAAGGAGAATTTACCATGCAGCAATTTCACGGCAGTGACGAATACATCGCTTCGGATGAACTGATCCGCAGCGTTAACATTGCGGCGGCGCTCAAAAAGCCGCTCTTAATCAAGGGAGAACCGGGCACTGGAAAGACGATGCTCGCGGAGGCGATTGCCAGATCCCTCGATATGGAACTTTTGATCTGGAATATTAAATCGACGACCCGCGCACAAGACGGTCTTTACGTGTACGATACGGTACAGCGTCTTTACGACAGCCAGTTTGGTGCGGATGGCGTTGATGATATTGCCAGATATATCCGCCTCGGAAAGATGGGAGAGGCATTTGAGAAGGAAAAGCAGACGGTTCTTTTGATCGATGAGATCGATAAAGCGGATTTGGAATTCCCGAACGACCTGCTCTGGGAACTTGACAAGATGGAATTTTACATTCCGGAGACGGGAAAGACTGTCAAAGCGAAGCACCGTCCGATTGTGATTATTACCTCCAATGCGGAGAAGGAGCTGCCGGATGCGTTCCTGCGCCGCTGTATCTTCCATTATATTGCATTCCCGGAGCAGCCGATGATGGAGAAGATCATCAAGGCACATTACCCGGATCTCGACCAGAAGCTGATCGACGGCGTGCTGGACGCCTTCTACCGGGTGCGCGATCTGCGCGGCCTGCAGAAGAAGCCGAGTACCTCCGAGGTGTTGGACTGGATTCAGGCGCTTGTGATCGGCGGCGTGCCGGTGGAGAAGCTGGAAAAGGAGATCCCGTTTGCGGGGGTACTCTTAAAAAAGACAGAGGATTTAAAGCTGGTGGAGAATAACCGATATGTTTACTGATTTTCTGTATCTACTCCGTTCTTACGGGATGAAGACGAGCCTCAATGAGTGGAACAGCCTGATGGATGCGCTGGAAATGAACCTGAACGACGCGAGCCTGACGGAGTTTTACTATATGGCGAGGGCGGTTCTGGTCAAAAAAGAGTCCGAATATGACAAATTTGACCAGGCATTTCTGGCATATTTTAAAAATGTGCAGACGTTTGAGGAACTTCCGAAGGAGGTCTTAGACTGGCTTGCCAAGGCGCACGCGCAGACGCCGTATGATAAGGATGAGGTCGATGCGCGGTTTGCGGGACTTGATCTGGACGATATCCGTAAAATGATGGCGGAACGACTGAAAGAGCAGCATGAGCAGCACCACGGCGGCAATAAGTGGATTGGAACCGGCGGTACGTCGGCATTTGGACATTCCGGTTACAGCCCGAAGGGCATCCGCGTGGGCGGACCGGGCAAAAACCGGAGCGCGCTGCAGGTGGCGGAACAGCGGAATTACCGCGATTTCCGCGACGATGCGGTCATCCAGATCCGGCAGTTTCAGGTGGCGCTCAAAAAGCTGCGTCTTTTATCCTGCCGTGAGGATGGACCGAAAACGGAACTCAATGTGGAGAAAACGATCGAGAAGACTTGTGACGAAGGCGGACGTCTGGAGCTCGTCATGGAGCGCCCGAGAAAGAACCAGACGAAGCTTCTGCTTCTGATGGATAGCGGCGGGTCGATGTGGGCATATGCGGATCTGTGCAACCGGCTGTTTCAGGCGGTCAATCAGTCGTCCCATTTTAAGGATTTGAAGATTTATTATTTCCACAACTGTTTCTACGATCAGCTGTTTACGACGCCGTCCTGCTCCTGGAGGGATAAGATCTCGACCGAGTGGGTTTTTCACAACCTGAAACCGGAATACAAGGTAATTCTGGTTGGGGATGCGTCGATGGCGCCGTCGGAACTTCTGTACCGCGGCGGCAGTCTCGACTATTTCCACAGCAACGAGCGGACAGGCATTTACTGGCTGCAGGAGATGCACCGGCGTTTTCCGTCGGCGATCTGGCTGAACCCGATGCGGGAAAATAACTGGGCATATGCCTACGGTGCGTACACGATCAGTCTGATCCGCGAGGAGATTCCGATGTTTCCGCTGACGGCGGCAGGACTTGAGGCTGGAATAAAGGAATTGAAAAAATAAATATGGAAAAAAGGGCGTTTTCCGATATTGACAACAAAGTAAATTTGTGCTATTATCCATCATAAACTCTTTGCACTGCATATCAAACTACAGTACAAACTGAGCAGACCGTGAATATCATGGGGTCGGGTCGCAGAAGCGACAGTGGAAGTTAGTTTCATCCACGGGACAGTAGTTACTCATACTGGTTCGTGGGTGTTTTTTTTTATACTTTTTTATGGGTTTGCAGCACCCACCTATCGTTAGTGCCATGAGATATTTTTTGGAGGTAACGAATATGAAACAGAATGATTTTCAGAAAGTGGCAAATCAAGTGTCTTTTGTAACGATAGTAGTGAACATCCTTTTGGCGTTTATGAAGCTGTTAGCCGGCGTGTTCGCACATTCGAATGCGATGATCAGTGACAGTATCCATTCGGCGTCCGATGTGTTCAGCACGATGATCGTGGTGATTGGAATTAAGCTGTCGTCCAAACAGCCGGACAAGGAGCACCCGTATGGACATGAGCGGATGGAGTGTGTGGCTGCGATTGTCCTCTCGATGGTTCTCTTTATGACAGGTCTGGGGATTGGCGTGGAGGCGCTTACGGACGTGCTCAAGGGAGAATACAGTCACCTGCAGGTTCCGGGAATGCTGGCGCTGGCAGCGGCTGTTATATCCATTGTCAGTAAAGAAGCGATGTACTGGTACACCCGATATTATGCGAAAAAGATTGATTCCAGCGCACTGATGGCAGATGCATGGCATCACCGTTCCGATGCGTTTTCCTCGATCGGTGCGCTGGTCGGAATCGTGGGCGCGAGAATGGGATTTCCGGTCATGGATCCGATCGCGAGCCTGGTTATTTTCGTCTTTATCGTGAAAGCGGCGTATGAGATTTTTAAAGATGCGATGGATAAAATGGTCGATCATTCCTGTGATGAGAAGACCGAAGAACAGCTGCGCGCCTGCGTTCTTCAGAATCCAGATGTGGCGCGGATTGACCTGCTTCAGACGCGGATCTTTGGCAATAAAATTTATGCGGACATTGAGATTGAGGTAGACGGTTCCATGCCGCTGCGGGAGGCGCACAAGATTGCCGAGTTGGTGCATAACAGCATTGAAAAGACGTTTCCGAAGGTAAAACACATTATGGTGCATGTCAATCCGGAAATTGACCGGAAATAGAAAGAAGGACTGCCGCAGACTGGCATATTTCCTTTTAAGCAGACCAAGATAACAATAAAAATCTTGTTTACTTAGAAGAGGGCATGCCAGATGCGGCGGTCCTTTTGGCGCTTTTGGGAACATGAAAATTTTAAACATTTTTAAGGACGTTCTGAAAGTTATACTTCCCATTTGCAATGAATACCATCATACTGCAAAATGGAAAAACTGCAATCATGAATATGGAAAAAATGAAAGAAAAAGGAAAGAAAAAAGGAACCGTTAAGAAATTCTTACGAATCGGATCTTTTGACGATCTTTTTTAGAATCGGTCTGGACTTTTTTTCCGACTCTGCTATAATAAGGATTCAGAATCCATATATGCAGGCCGCAGCCAGATGGCGCGGCAGAGAGGTTTGTGAAAAAATGAAAAATAAAAGTATGAGTATACTTAAAATGACTGGTGCAGCAGCTGCACTGGTGCTGATGTTTGCACAGCCAGTACTGGCAGATGGCAGTTTTGCAAATGGAACAAGTGTAAATGGCGTCGCAGTCGGCGGAATGAGCAACGAGGAAGCGAAGGCAAAGCTGGAGCAGAATTACGGTTCTTATAAATTAACGATCAAAGAACGCGGAGGCAAGACAGAAGAGATCACCGCAGCGGAGATCGGCTATAAAGTAGTGATTACAAATGAGCTGCAGGCAGCGATTGACCAGCAGGCAGCAGGGGCAGCTGGAGCAGGAGCGCTGACGATCGCGATGCCGCTTTCCTGCGATCAGACGATGCTTGCAAAACGCATTGCTTCCTTAAATTGTATGTCAGATAGTGCAGCACCGACGGTAGATGCCCATATATCCGCCTGGGAAGAAGGAAAAGATTTCACGATTGTTCCGGAAGTAAAGGGAGAATCTGTGGATAAGGCAAAGGTACAGACGGCGATCAATGCGGCGATCGCCTCCGGCATGACAGAGATCGATCTGGAAGCATTAGGATGTTACATACCGATCCAGGTGACTTCCGACGATGCATCCTTAAAAGCACTCTGCGCCCAGATGAACCAGGCTAAAAATGCGGTCATTACCTTCCATATCGGTGATGCAACCGAGACACTGTCCGGTACTGAATATGTCAGCTGGTATACAGGCGGCGAGAATGGTGTCATTACCGTAGACCGCGATAAGGCAGCTGCCTACATCAAGGCGCTGGCAGCGAAATACGACACAGCTGGAACTACCCGTACCTTCCATACCACTTCCGGAAAAGAGGTTGCCTTGACAGGCCCTTATGGATGGAAGATTGACCAGACTGCAGAGACAGACAACCTGGTTCTGATGGCGCAGACAGGCATCAATCAGGAACGTGAAGTCCAGTTCTCCCAGCAGGCAGCCAGCCATTCAGACGCAGACTGGGGCAATACCTACGCAGAAGTTGATTTCGGTGTCCAGCATGTATATATGTACGAAAACGGCGCCCTGACCTGGGATGCCCCATGCGTAACCGGAAACGTATCCAAAAACTACACAACCCCGGAAGGTATTTACAGCCTGACCTACAAGCAGACCGACCGCGTTCTGCGCGGCGCCAAACGGGCAGACGGCACATATGAATATGAAAGTCACGTAGATTATTGGATGCCATTCAACGGCGGCATCGGTTTCCATGACGCAAGCTGGAGAAGTAAATTCGGCGGAACCATCTACCAGTATTCCGGCAGCCACGGCTGCATCAATCTGCCGGTTGATAAAGCAAAACTTCTCTACGAGAAAGTATATAAGGGAATGCCAGTTCTCTGCCATAACTAAACATTTCTTCTAAGCGCACATTCAGTATTTAGAAGAAAGACATGGGGGACTTTCTTGAATATAGTTAGATAAGAAAGTAGATGGTGGACAAAGTAATTTATCATACGGAACGAAAAAAGATCCTACGCCGTCATCCAGCCGCATTCATGCGCTGGATGACACCAGGATCTTAAATTTTACCAAGTTATCATCCAATAAACAGGAGAAAAAGCCGCCAGAGCAAAAATGGAATTTTCGAGACTGTGGATTTACTTGGCAGATTCGGATTTGATATTGAAAGAAACCGCAACAAACTTGCTTTGTGAGGATTTCTTTCTGTTTTTAATCAAACCGAAGATGCCTAGAAAATCCCAGTCTTCGAAACCTGATCATTTTTGCCCGGGCGGCTTTTTCTCCGTCCCATCCACGACAATCAAATTATTTAGCTATCTATTTATTTCCCTTCCCCAATAATCAATTCTTCCCCATACGGCAAGGTCTTGATCCAGTCACAGAATGTATGCCACTCCGCCAGCTTATGATCCTTTCTGGCATAATAAATATTAATCAGTGTCTCATAATTAAACGAACAAGTCCGCATCTGATTATAACTGCTCGGCAGCAGCTGGATCATATCATACCAGTCATCTTTATTCTTTGTCTCCAGATAACGCAGGCGGATTTCCTCTAGCTTGGCGATAACTGTTTCCATAAATGCGCGTGTTCCGGCTGTCATGTGGTCGCAGCTGAAATCGTCCATCGAAAACGGTTTGCTGGCGATTTTGTGCATCGTGCTGGTTGAATTAGCGACGGTCGCTACTTTATAAGTATCATATTCTTTCCACCAGTAGAGAGGTGCGGTCACATCGACTGAGACAAATACCTGGCGCAGAAACTTGCGGTGGTCGCTGCCTGCTTTGCGGAGGCGTTTCGCAAGGTCGAGATCGTTCGGTCCCAGTTTATATTCGCCATTCTCATCATAAAAGCTGTCCATCCGTCCCCAGCTGTTCATCGGATTGCGGGCACCGCGCATGGCATTTTCCAGATTCATGACGCTGGTACGTTCTAATTTAAGCATAATCAAACTCCTTTTTTCATATAAGTGAATTATTTTCAGGATAAACTCACTTTTGTGAGTTGTTTCAGGCGGGATCAGTATACCACAAAAACCATGTCCCGTAAACAAAGCATAAAAAAAACATACAGAATTACAAGAATCGATAGTTACTGTTCCCGGGTGGGCACTTTTGGAAGCAGAAGTGCCGTAAGAAAACGTGGTGGCAGCAGGAATTTACCGTATTTAAATGCGAAGACACGGCAAATTCCGTTACTGGGCACGTATGCGTGAACAGTAAGATCGATAAAAATTACAATCCAAAACAGAATACAGGAAAAAGCAAAGATATTATGCGATATGCACAGAAAAACATAATGAAAATATGTATTTTTAAATATGAAATAGTATTGACACAAAATGAAAAACGTGCTAATATTTAGCCATAGAAATTCATTAATATGAAAAATAACAAGAAAGAGTTAGATTTCATGAAAATAAAGCGAGAAAAGTTTTCATATCATAATCACAAATGAGACAAAATGTCAAAAAGGAGAGATGAGCAATGAGCAATGGATATTTCAAAGTAGAGATGCCGAAAAATGAGCCGGTAAAAGCATATCTTCCGGGAAGCCCGGAGAGAGCCAGCTTAAAGAAAGAGCTGGAGCGCCAGTCCGCACAGGTTGTTCAGGTTCGATGATCATCGGTGGTAAGGAAGTTTGGACAGAGAGAAAGACCAAAGCAGTTATGCCGCATGACCATGCTCATGTAATCGCAGAAGCAGCTTCCGGCGGTGAGAAAGAGTTAAAGGATGCAATTGCAGCAGCTCTGGCAGCTAGAAAAGCATGGACCGAGATGCCGATGGAACACCGCGTATCTATCTTCTTAAAAGCAGCTGATTTAATCGCTGCTCCGATGAGAGATAAAGTAAATGCAGCTACCATGTTAGGACAGAGCAAGACCGCATATCAGGCTGAGATTGATACCTGCGAGCTGATTGATTTCCTTCGTTTCAACGTATACTACTTACAGCAGATTTATGACAGACAGCCGAACAACACACCGAATGTTTGGAACCGCATCGAGTACCGTCCGCTGGAAGGTTTCGTAACCGCGATTTCCCCATTCAACTTCACATCCATCGGTGCTAACCTTCCGACCGCTCCGGCGATCGCAGGTAACGTAGTTCTCTGGAAACCGGCTACCACAGCAGTTCTTTCCAACTACTATGTAATGCAGGCCCTGATGGCTGCAGGACTTCCGGCAGGTGTTATCAACTTTGTACCGAGCCGTGGTTCTGACATGAGCAAGTACGTATTAAGCGATCCGAACCTGGCAGGATTCCATTTCACAGGTTCTACCGAAGTGTTCAGCGGTGTTTACTCCTTAGTAGGCGAGAACATCAAGAAATACAAAACATATCCGCGTCTGGTTGGCGAGACTGGTGGAAAGGACTTCATCTTTGCTCACAATTCCGCAGACGTACCGGGTCTGGTAGCAGCTCTGACAAGAGCATCCTACGAGTATCAGGGACAGAAGTGCTCCGCAGCTTCCCGTGCATTTGTTCCGGCAAGCATCTGGCCGCAGGTTAAAGAGGGGATGCTGGCGGAGATTGAGAAGATTAAAATTGGCGATATAACCGATTTCAGAAACCTGATGGGCGCTGTTATCGATGCATCCGCATTCAAGACCAACAAAGAGTACATCGACTATGCAAAAGCATCCGAGGATGCAGAAGTTATCTGCGGCGGATACGATGATTCCAAGGGATATTTCATATATCCGACCCTGATTGAGGCTAAGAAGCCAGATTTCAAGACTATGGTAGAGGAAATTTTTGGACCGGTTATGACCGTATATGTATATCCGGATGACAAACTGGATGAGACTCTGGCAAGCTGCGATACCGCAACGTCCTATGGTCTGTCCGGAGCAATCTTTGCAGATGACCGCGAAGCTATCGTTAAGATGGAAGATGCACTCAAAGGAACAGCCGGAAACTTCTACATCAACGACAAGCCGACCGGTGCAGTTATCGGCCAGCAGCCGTTCGGTGGTGCAAGAGCATCCGGAACCAACGACAAAGCCGGCAGCGAGATCAACATGTATCGCTGGTTAAGCCCGAGAACCATCAAAGAACTCAGAGTACCGTGCCTGGATGTAACATATCCGTACATGGTTGAGGCATAGGAAAAGCGCAGCTTTTTTGAGCTGGGGCACTGAGCACGCTGAAGCCACTGAGCATGCTGGGGCGCAGCTCTTCCCCATAATTTACTAAATTAAAACCAACCACCCAGAGGATCGGCGCTGATCCGGAATCTGTGTAACGAAACACACGATTTCATATCGGTGCCGATCTTTTTTATAATTTAGAAACTCTGTCCGAGTATCCCAGCTACACCCGCTCAGATATTGTTCCGTTTGTTTGGAATGAAATTGCGGCATTCTGTTATTAAAAATCCCATTATGTTACTGCTCACACATGTGTGCCCAGCAACGGGATTTTGCCGATGCTGCGCATTCCAAATCGGCAAAATCTGCTGCGAGAACTGTATCGTACGGAATTTTCAGTTCAGAAAATTCCTATTTGTGAACAGTTACCCTATTATTCCTTACATTCATCTGATTTGAAGCAGTCCTTGTATTTCTCATAAAGATCCAGTAAAATAAAATCAAATACGAAATATGGATTTGAGGATTTGTTTTTGTTCAAATTTTCTCAGTTCGATTTTAAATTCAAACAAAAAGGATGAGAAAGCAATGACGGTGATTGATGTATCTGGCTGCGGAAGCGGTGCAGTGTTTTTGATAAAGGGAAAAGCCAATCTCCTGTTCGAGGCGGGGATGGCGTATGCTGCCGATCAGATGGTGGAAAATATAAAAAGAGAACTGGGCGATGCAGAGTTAGACGCGGTTCTTTTATCCCATTCCCATTATGATCATGTAGCGGGGCTTCCGGCGGTGCGGAAAGCATGGCCGGGGGTGAAAACATATGCTTCCGAGCGCGCAAAAGAAATTTTAGTGAAACCGGGCGCTTTGAAGACGATCCGGCGTCTAAGCAGCGAGGCGGCAGAAGCGGCGGGGCTTCCATGGGATTCGGAATATGACGATGCAGATTTACAGATTGATGTATCGCTGGAGGACGGTGAGACGATCGAACTGGGCGACCATACGATCTACGCGTTTGCGACGATCGGCCACACGAAATGTTCCATGTCTTACCTGATTGACGATGAGTTGATGCTGTGCAGTGAGACGGTAGGCGTCATGGGGCATGATGGGAGTTATATGCCGTCGTTTCTGGTAGACTATAAGGCGGCAGAAGAATCGATCGAGTATTCATCGGAATTGGATGCAAAAGAGATTATTTTAAACCACTATGGCTTTGTCAGTGAAGCGGATAAGGCGACGATCTGGGATGTCCTGATGCAGAAGCTTCGTGACAGCGTGATGCAATGATTGATATTATGAACCGGTTCCCGGAAGAAGAGACGGCGCTTCGGGAGATGGAGCGCGTGTTCCATTCTCATGTAGATAAGAAAGAACAGCCAGACGAGGCATTCTATATCAATGCGGCGAGCATGATGAAGACACTCAAAAGACAGTTTCCGGAACGGTTTCCGAGACATTTTCAGCTGATTGCGGCAGTGGATCGGAACTGGGGTATCGGCAATAAAGGGCAGATGCTGACGGTGATCCCGGCGGATCAGAAATTATTCCGGCAGGAAACGATGGGAAAAATCATCGTGATGGGCTATAAAACGTTTCTGACTTTCCCGGCTCAGCGACCGCTGGATGGCAGAATCAACCTGATTTTGACAAAAAAGAAGGCTCTGAGCGTAAAGGGGGCAGAGATCTGCCACAGTGTCGAGGAGGCGCTGGTGCGGATTGACGAGCTGAAACAGGAAAAACATCTGACAGATGTAGATGTCGTCATCATCGGCGGCGAGTCGGTTTACCGGCAGTTCCTTCCGTTCTGCGACACAGCGCAGATCACCTGGATTGATTTTTCCTATGTGGCAGACACACATATGGTTGATCTGGAGAAAGAAGGCTGGGAACTGGTAAGACGAAGCGGCGAGCAGACATTTTTCAATTTGTGCTATGAATTCAGGGAATATCGGAAGCTGGAAAAGGAATCGCTCTAAGGTTGTCAAAAATAGGACAAAGTGGTAAAATAATTGAGAATTCTGAAAAGTCAAACAATAAAATGTTCATATAACTGTAAGGAGGAATAGAATGTACCCGATTTTAAAAGCTGAAAAACTGGCAGATAAGATTTATCTGATGGTTGTAGAAGCACCGCGTGTAGCGCGTGCATGTGAGCCGGGCGAATTTGTCATCGTCAAGATGGGCGAAGAGGGCGAGAGAATCCCGCTGACCATCTGTGATTTTGACCGTCAGGCAGGAACGATCACGATCGTATTCCAGACCGTGGGAGCTTCTACCGAGAAGATGAGTACCCTCAAGGCTGGGGATGCATTCCATGATTTCGTAGGACCGCTTGGAAATCCGTCCGAGTTTATCCATGAGGATGTAGAAGAGCTGAAAAAGAAGAAATACCTCTTCGTAGCCGGCGGTGTCGGTGCGGCTCCGGTTTATCCGCAGGTAAAATGGATGCATGAGCACGGCATTGATGTAGATGTTATCGTAGGTTCTAAGACCAAAGATCTGCTGATCCTGACCGAGGAGATGGAGAAGGCAGCCGGAAACCTTTACATCACAACTGATGATGGCAGCTTTGGCATTAAAGGTATGGTTACAGGTGTCATCGAGGATTTAGTTGAAAAACAGGGATGCAAGTACGATGTCTGTGTTGCAATCGGACCGATGATCATGATGAAATTTGTCTGCCTGCTGACGAAAAAACTGGAGATTCCGACGATTGTCAGCCTGAACCCGATCATGGTAGATGGAACCGGTATGTGTGGTGCCTGTCGTGTCACCGTAGGCGACCAGGTCAAATTTGCCTGCGTAGACGGACCGGAGTTTGATGGACATCTTGTTAATTTTGACGAGGCGATGGAACGTCAGAGAATTTATAAGACTCAGGAAGGCAGAGCGATGCTGCGCTTGAAAGAGGGCGATACTCATCACGGCGGATGCGGACAGTGCGGAGGTGACAAATAATGGAAGCAAAGAGAGATATGATGAAAAAGGTGCCGGTCAGAGAGCAGGATCCGAAGGTACGTGCGACTAATTTTAAAGAGGTATGTCTCGGCTATAATATGGAAGAAGCAGTTGCGGAGTCTGAGAGATGTCTGAACTGTAAAAATGCAAAATGTATCGCTGGATGCCCGGTTTCCATCAATATTCCGGCGTTTATCCAGGAAGTAAAAGCGGGAAATATTGAGGAGGCAGCGAAAGTCATCGCACTTTCTTCGGCACTTCCGGCAGTCTGTGGACGTGTCTGCCCACAGGAATCCCAGTGTGAAGGACAGTGTGTGCGCGGTATCAAGGGCGAGGCGGTTTCCATTGGTAAACTTGAGCGCTTCGTGGCAGACTGGTCCCGTGAGCATGGTTTTGTACCGGCAGCGCCGGAGAAGACAAACGGAAAGAAAGTAGCAGTCATCGGTTCCGGTCCTGCAGGTCTGACCTGTGCAGGCGATCTGGCAAAACTGGACTATGAAGTAACCATTTTCGAGGCACTTCATGAGCCGGGCGGAGTATTGACCTACGGCATTCCGGAGTTCCGTCTTCCGAAGAGCGGCGTTGTACAGCCGGAGATCGAGAATGTCCGCAAGCTGGGCGTTAAGATTGAGACAAACGTAGTTATCGGAAAATCTATCACAATCGACGAGCTGATGGATGAAGAAGGTTTCCAGGCAGTCTTCATCGGTTCTGGTGCCGGACTTCCGAAGTTCATGGGTATTCCGGGTGAAAATGCCAACGGCGTATTTTCCGCAAATGAGTACCTGACCAGAAATAACCTGATGAAGGCATTCCGCGATGATTATGACACACCGATCATGGAATCGAAGAAGGTAGTTGTAGTCGGCGGCGGAAACGTAGCGATGGATGCGGCAAGAACGGCTCTGCGTCTCGGTGCAGAAGTTCATATTGTATATAGAAGAAGTGAGAAAGAGCTTCCGGCACGTGTGGAGGAAGTACATCACGCAAAAGAGGAGGGCATCCATTTTGACCTTCTGACCAACCCGGTTGAGATTCTCGAAGATGAGAACGGATGGGTCAAAGGCATCGTATGCCGCCGTATGGAGCTTGGCGAGCCGGATGAATCTGGAAGAAGACGTCCGGTTGAGGTGGTCGGTTCTGATTTCACGATCGATGCAGATACTGTTATCATGGCGCTGGGTACTTCCCCGAACCCGCTGATTTCCAATACGACCAAAGGTCTGGAGATTAACCGCTGGAGATGTATCGTGGCGGATGAGAGCAATGGAAAGACAACGAAAGAGGGCGTTTACGCCGGAGGCGACGCAGTGACTGGCGCGGCTACGGTTATTCTCGCGATGGAAGCCGGACGAGCAGGTGCAAGAGGCATCGACGAGTATCTTTCTGCAAAATAATGAAATCTCATCATGTAGATTTGCTGAATGAAGCAATCGCCCCGGCACTGACCCGGCTGGCGCTTCCGATCATGGCGACTTCTCTGGTTCAGATGCTTTACAATCTGACTGATATGGCGTGGATCGGACGCCTCGGGGCAGGTGCCGTCACAGCGGTGGGATCGGCAGGTATGTATACCTGGTTTTCCCAGGGATTTGCGATTTTGGCGAGAACGGGCGGTCAGGTAAAGACCGCCCATTGTCTTGGTGCGGGAGAAAATGACAGTGCGGCGCAGTATGCGAGAGGTGCGCTGCAGCTGGGGATTTTGTTTGCCGTGCTGTATGGGCTGGTTTCGCTCTTTGGAGCCAGTCGGTTAATTGGATTTTTTAAATTAAACAGCCCGGAGGTGATTGCACAGGCAGAATGGTATGTGCGGATCGCCTGTGGGCTTGTGATCTTTTCTTATCTAAATGCGATCTTGACAGGACTTTTGACGGCGGCGGGAAACAGCCGGACACCGTTTATCGTCAACGTGGCGGGGCTTGTCTTCAATGTTGTGCTGGATCCGGTGCTGATCTTTGGAATCGGACCATTTCCGGAACTGGGAGTCAGCGGAGCAGCGGCTGCGACGGTCACGGCACAGGCGCTCGTAAGCCTCCTGTTTTTCAAGGCAGTCCTGCGGGAAAAGGTGCTGTTTCCGCATCTGCGTCTCTGGGTGCTGGTTCCGGTGAAGGTTTGGAGGGAGATCGTGCGGATCGGTGTGCCGTCGGCGGTGCAGAACCTGATTTACGCTGGAATTTCGATGATTCTGACCCGCCTTATCACCGGATGGGGGGATCTGGCAGTGGCGGCACAGCGTGTTGGCAGTCAGATTGAATCCGTTTCCTGGATGGTCGGAGATGGCTTTTCGGCGGCAGTCAATGCATTCCTCGGACAGAATTATGGGGCGAAGCGGTATGACCGTGTGCGCCGCGGCTATTTCTGTGCGATCGCGATGACGGCGGCGTGGGGACTCTGCACGACATTTTTGCTGATCGGAATGGCGCGTCCGCTGTTCTCGATCTTTTTGCAGGAAGAAGAGGTCATGGCGATCGGCGTCAATTACCTGCGGATCGTGGGACTGAGCCAGATGTTTATGATGGTGGAACAGACCTCGATCGGTGCGTTTTCCGGTTTGGGGCGAACGCTGTATCCGTCGATCGTTAGCGTGACTTTTACCTCCGCGCGCATCCCAGTGGCGGTGTTGTTGTCCTCTGTGATGGGACTTAGCGGTATCTGGTGGGCGTTAAGTATTTCCAGCATGGTAAAGGGGTGTATTCTGTTCGTCAGTTTTGTCGTGTTTTTGTATGTTTTTTTGGAGAGAAAGAAAGATGAGAAAACCGTCTGAAAAGTTACAAAAAACCTATGGACGAATTGAGAATTTCGTGAGATAATAGGGACAGGATTGATGTGATAAAATTAACAAAGTACAAAATCCAATCATTTCGAAAGGAGTCTTACAATGATTTATTCACAAGAAGTAGAAAATATGTGTCCAGTAGCCCAGGGCGTAAATCACGGCGCTGCTCCGATCCCGGAGGAAGCAAAGTGGGTTAAGTCCAAAGAAGTAAAGGATATTTCCGGTTTAACACACGGTGTTGGCTGGTGTGCGCCGCAGCAGGGTGCTTGTAAGCTGACCCTGAATGTTAAGGAAGGTATCATTCAGGAGGCTCTGGTAGAGACGATCGGATGTTCTGGTATGACCCATTCTGCAGCGATGGCAGCAGAGATTCTTCCGGGAAGAACCGTACTGGAAGCATTAAATACAGACCTTGTCTGTGATGCAATCAACACCGCCATGCGTGAGCTGTTCCTCCAGATCGCATATGGCAGAACGCAGAGTGCGTTTTCTGAAGAGGGGCTTCCGATTGGTGCCGGCCTTGAAGACCTTGGAAAAGGACTCCGCTCTCAGGTAGGTACGATGTATGGAACTCTGAAAAAAGGTCCGCGTTACCTTGAGATGGCAGAAGGCTATGTAACAGGAATTGCACTGGATGAAGAAGATCAGATCATTGGTTACCAGTTTGTAAACTTAGGTAAGATGACCGACTTCATCAAGAAGGGCGACGATCCGACCACTGCATATGAGAAGGCAAAAGGTCAGTACGGCCGTGTAGACGATGCAGTTAAGATTATCGATCCGAGACAGGAATAATCGTTATTGTACATAGATAGGAGTTTTCTGAACTGAAAATTCCGTACGATACATTTCTGACATCGGAGTTTGCCGATTTGGAATGCGAAGCATCGGCAAAATTGCGTTGCTGGGCACGTATGCGTGAACAGTAACAAATAATCACAGGGTACATAGTTAAGGAGGAACATCACAATGGCATTATTTGAATCATACGAGAGACGAATTGACAAGATCAATTCCGTATTAAATAGCTATGGCATTGCTTCGATCGAAGAAGCTGAGAAGATCACGAAGGATGCCGGACTGGATGTATACGATCAGGTAAAGAAGATCCAGCCAATCTGTTTTGAAAATGCGTGCTGGGCTTACACGGTAGGCGCGGCAATCGCAATCAAGAAAGGCTGCCGCAGAGCTGCCGATGCGGCGGCAGCGATCGGCGAGGGACTGCAGGCATTCTGTATTCCGGGTTCCGTAGCAGATCAGCGTAAAGTAGGTCTGGGACATGGAAACTTAGGTAAGATGCTTCTGGAAGAAGAGACCGACTGCTTCTGCTTTCTGGCAGGTCATGAGTCCTTTGCAGCCGCAGAGGGTGCGATCGGTATCGCAGAGAAAGCAAACAAAGTCCGTAAAAAACCGCTTCGCGTTATCTTAAACGGTCTTGGCAAAGATGCGGCTCAGATCATTTCCCGTATCAACGGCTTTACATATGTAGAGACAGAGATGGATTATTACACAGGCGAAGTGAAAGAACTGTGGAGAAAATCTTACTCCAAGGGACTTCGTGCGAAAGTAAACTGTTATGGTGCAAATGACGTTACCGAGGGTGTAGCGATCATGTGGAAAGAGGGCGTAGACGTTTCCATCACCGGTAACTCCACCAACCCGACCCGTTTCCAGCATCCGGTAGCAGGTACATATAAGAAGGAATGCGTAGAGAAAGGCAAGAAATACTTCTCCGTAGCATCCGGCGGCGGTACAGGACGTACCCTTCACCCGGATAACATGGCAGCAGGTCCGGCTTCTTACGGTATGACTGATACCATGGGACGTATGCACTCCGATGCACAGTTCGCAGGTTCTTCCTCTGTACCGGCTCATGTAGAGATGATGGGTCTGATCGGTATGGGTAATAACCCGATGGTTGGCGCTACTGTGGCGGTTGCAGTTTCCATTGAGGAAGCAGCTACAGCTGGAAAATTCTAAAAAATATTGATTTTTCAAGGGTTTTAAGGGTGGTTAGATGTGATAAAAAGCAGTAAAAAGTACATCATTTGTTAATTACTTGTTAACTATTTGTTAACCATACTTGTTAACCTAAGAAGAGTGGGAAAAGGGGTCGATTTCGATCCCTTTTCTCGTGAGAGCGTTTGGTTCCTTTTATGATGTATTGTAATCCTAGTTACTGTTCACGGGTAGGCACTTTTGGAACCGAAAGTGCCGTAAGAAAACGTGGTGGCAGCAGGAATTTGCCGTATTTAAATGCGAAGCCACGGCAAATTCCGTTACTGGGCACGTATGCGTGAACAGTAACTAATCCTACATATTTTATATGGTTCCGAGGAAGCGTAGCTTGTACCTTTCCTAAGAACATGGTATCATAAAACCAGTATATGGATGAAACTGCTTTTATCAGGGCAGTTTCGAAGAAAAGGGGAAACGATATAATGTATAAGGATGATACGATTCTGGTTGTAGGTCAGGCGAAACCGAGCAAGGAGGACGCGATTTACAGCCTGCACGGCGAGTTTTATGTGAGTTTTGTAGTAGAACGGGCGACGGGAAAGATTCTTGATCTGGAGTGCAATACGATTTTGTCGGTGACGCGCAATTTTGTTGTGTCGATGCTGCTTGGAAAGAGTTTGAAAACGGATTTGGACGAGATGCAGCAGAGTATCCGGGAAAGGTATTTTGCACTGACTCAGAAGCCGCTCATTGCCTGTCTGAAGGACGCACATAACCGTTATATGATGGTGACAGGGCAGAAGTGATGTGGGTATTGGCGGTGTGCTTGTATAAACTATAAAGGCACGGTGCTGATAAAACGATTGGCAGAGAATTAACAGAATAAAGATGGCAGCTCATCAGCAGAAATTGATGGGCTGCCATTTTGGTTATCATAGAAACGTATTCTACAACATTATTCTTTTCCGTTCCAGCAATACGTACACAGCTTGCACGGTTCCAGGCCAATCGATTCGATTAAATCGTCGAGGCGGTGGAACTGCAGGGAGGTAAAGTTTAAGCGTTTACGGATTTCTTCGACCATTTCCTTATAATTCTGGCTGTCTGGGTTTGCATAATCATCCAGAAGCTCCGGGGAAACATTGTCGCCCTCACGGTCGCGGATGATGCGGCGTGTTATGAGATCCAGCTCGGAATTGGAGCGGGAGAAGTTCAGATATTTACATCCAAACAGCAGCGGCGGACAAGCCGGACGGATATGTACTGCTTTGGCACCGCTCTGATACAGGAATTCGGTTGTTTCGCCGAGCTGGGTGCCGCGGACGATGGAATCGTCGATTAAGAGCAGGCTCTTGTCGCGGATCAGGGCGTCAACCGGGATCAGCTTCATACGTGCGATCAGGTTTCTCTGGCTCTGATTGGTCGGCATGAAGGAACGCGGCCAGGTCGGGGTATATTTGATGAATGGACGGGCAAATGGAATGCCGGATTCATTGGCGTAGCCGACTGCATGCGCGATACCGGAATCTGGGATTCCGGCTACCAGATCGGCGTCGGACTGATCGCGTTTGGCAAGCATACGACCGCAGTGGTACCGCATTTCCTCGACGTTGATTCCTTCGTAGCAGGAGGTCGGATAACCGTAGTAAACCCACAAGAAAGAACAGATTTTCATTTCCTTGCGAGCCGGGCTGAGTACCTCTACGCCGTCGGCGTTCATGCGGACGATCTCGCCCGGTCCCAGTTCTTTGTAGTCCGTGTATCCAAGGTTGATGTATGCAAAGCTTTCAAAGGAAACACAGAACGCACCATCTTTGCGTCCGATGATCGCCGGGGTACGTCCGAGGCGGTCACGGGAGATATAGATGCCCTCCGGGGTCAGCAGGAGAATGGTCATGGAACCCTTGATTTTTTCCTGTGCCAGTTTCAGACCTTCAACAAGGGAATCTGCCTGACTGATGATAGCGCCGACCAGCTCGGTTGCATTGATCTTGCCGCCGCTCATTTCCATGAAATGAATATGCCCTTTCTTAAATGCTTCCTGAATCAGCTCTTTTTCATTATTGATCTTGCCGACTGTGGTGATGGCATAGCTTCCTAAGTGCGACTGAATTAACAGAGGCTGCGGTTCCATATCTGAGATACAGCCGATGCCCATGTTACCCTGCATTTCATCGACATCGTGCTCAAATTTTGTACGGAACGGGGAATTCTCGATATTGTGGATAGAACGGCTGAAACCGTTTTCTCCATAAACCGCCATACCACCGCGTCGTGTTCCCAGATGGGAATGATAGTCCGTACCAAAAAAAAGATCCAGTGTACAGTTTGTTTTTGATGTGACACCAAAAAATCCGCCCATTTGTTACTTCCTTTCAACTCTTTTGTCAATAAACTCCATGTGTTACGTTGCACGCGTTGTGATGCGTAACGACATCATTTTTATCATATCATATATTAGGTGTATTACACAATATGAAATATTTATTAAAAATACTTATGAATATTCTTTGGAACTGTTTACAGGCACATTTGGGATCGAAAGCGTCATAAGAGAACGTGGCGGCAGCAGGAATTTGCCGTATTTAAATGCGAAGCCACGGCAAATTCCGTTACTGGGCACGTATGCGTGAACACTAACCTTGTCAGAAAAATGTAAGAAGTAAAATGGGACGAAGTGTTCTTAATAAAGGAAGAGTGTGATATAATAAAACCATTGTACGTGAGTATGTCACATGGTCGGCTGTTCCGGATTGCATCGGAATGGCAGAAGAAAAAGAAAACAATTTGGAGGTTTTGGAGCGGTATGAGAAAAACATGGAAAATGAGAGCAGCAGCACTGTTACTTACGGCGGTCTGTACGGTAGGGGCGTCGTTTGCGGCGTATGCGGATGATGTGCCGTCCGGACCGGCATCGGATATGGAGCTGATTCAGAGGCGGGAGCAGGCGTCCGGTTCCCAGAATGAGGCGGGGGATGCACAGACGGCTGCTGGCAGCGAGAATCATGCTGGCGCAGCGGAAGGACAGCAGACAACAGAGAACCAGGAGACAGGAAATAACGGACAGACTGCTTCTGAGACACAGGGAACGGAGCAGGGGGACAGCCAGGTTCCGGATGGAATGGTAGCCAGCGGCGGTCGTTATATCGATCCGAATGCACCGATGGTGGCACTGACCTTTGATGATGGTCCGTATGCCCCGGTTGGAAACCGCATCATGGACTGCGCGGAGCAGTACGGCGGCCGTGTGACCTTTTATGTGGTCGGAAACCGTGTGAATTCCTATAAGAGTGAGATTCAGCGGATGTATGCCAATGGGCATGAGATTGGAAATCACACGCAGGATCACAAGTATCTCCAGAAGTTAGGCGCACAGGAGATTCGTCAGCAGGTGGAGGCCTGCAATCAGGCGGTTGCCGCGATCACAGGCGAGGCACCGAAAACAGTCCGTCTTCCGGGCGGTGGAAAAAACAGCACTGTGCTTGCCAATATCAGCCAGCCGATTGTACTCTGGAATGTGGATACGCTGGACTGGAAGACGCGCAATGCGGCTTCGTCGGTGCAGACCGTGTTAAACCAGGTAAAAGATGGCTCGGTGGTTCTGATGCATGAGCTTTACAATGCTTCCGGTGACGCGGCAGTCACGATCATTCCGGCGCTTGTGGAGCGCGGCTATCAGCTGGTGACGGTCAGTGAGCTGGCGCAGTTCCGCGGTGGACTGGCAGGCGGAACCGTCTATTACAGCTTCCACAAATAAGTGGCTGCATTCACATACGGCGAAAGCCCCCATATTCTAACAGTAAGGGAAGAATATGGGGGCTTTTTCCTGTGAACCGGGCGAGAGAATGGATTCATTGCAATGAGGCGTACAGACGAGGACTGACAGGAAAAGGCGTCGGGGTGGCGATCCTGGACACAGGGGTATTTCTGCATCCGGATTTGGAAAATTGTGTTTACGGATTTCGGGATTTCCTTAAGAAAAAACAGCAGCCGTATGATGACAATGGGCATGGAACGCATGTGGCAGGGATGATTGCCGGCAGCGGCACGGCGTCGGCGGGACGCTATCAGGGTGTGGCGCCGGGGGCGCAGCTGGTCTGCCTGAAAGTGCTGGATCAGAGGGGAAATGGGTATGTATCGGATGTGCTGGCAGGGCTTCGCTGGGTGCGCCAGAATGGCAGCCAGTACGGGATCCGGATTATCAATATATCGGTTGGCTCCTTTACACCGAAGGGAATGAGCGAAGATTCGGCGCTGGTGCGCGGTGTCGATGCGGCGTGGGATGCCGGGTATGTGGTCGTGGTGGCAGCGGGAAATAATGGCCCAGCCGCGCACACGATCACAACGCCGGGGATCAGCCGGAAGGTCATCACGGTGGGATGTGCGGATGATGACCGGGAGGTAGAGGTGGCAGGCAGCCGGATGGTGGACTATTCGGGGCGGGGGCCGACGGACGCCTGCATCTGCAAGCCGGACATTGTGGCGCCTGGATCACGGATTGTGAGCTGTAACCTGCGGCGGAACGGGTACCGTTTTAAAAGCGGGACGTCCATGTCTACGCCGCTTGTCGCGGGGGCGGCGGCGCTTTTGCTGGAGCAGAACCCGGACATGACGAACCGGGATGTGAAGCTTCGCTTTAAAGAGCGGGCAGTGGATCTGGGGCTGCCGCGCAACCAGCAGGGCTGGGGAGCGCTGGATATCGGGCGGCTGTTAGAGTAGAAGCGGGGCGGTGCCAGATGACGTGTACAGGCAGACATTTTTGCAACGGAAGGTTTTGTGTGAACAGTAATGGTGGCAGCGTAACTGTATCGTACGGAATTTTCTGAACTGAAAATTCCGTACGACACAGTTCGGGTAGCAGCTTTTCTCGGCAAAATAATAGACAGAACCAGCCGGAAAATGATATAATTGTAGATACTTTGAATCGCAGAATCAGGTTATAGATCCGGCAGCATCCTGCAGTGCGTCCGGGGGAAAACCAAAAGAAAACAGTTGACATTTACAGCCGGATCCGCTATGATAGAACTAAGTTTAGAACATTTGTTCGTGATTGGCCGCGGAGCGGCGTTTTGGAGGGAAAGATGAATAAAGAAGACAAGCTGAAAGCATTGGATGCTGCGTTGACACAGATTGAGAAAGCATACGGAAAAGGCTCAGTGATGAAGCTGGGTGATTCTGGTGCGAATATGAATATAGAGACGATTCCGACCGGCTCCCTGAGCCTGGATATTGCACTGGGACTGGGCGGTGTTCCGAAGGGACGAATCATCGAGGTATACGGACCTGAGTCCAGTGGTAAGACGACGGTTGCCCTGCATATGGTGGCAGAAGTACAGAAGAGAGGCGGTATCGCTGGATTTATCGATGCAGAGCACGCACTCGATCCGGCATATGCGAAGAAGATCGGTGTTGATATCGATAATCTGTATATCTCCCAGCCGGACAACGGCGAGCAGGCTCTTGAGATTACCGAGACGATGGTGCGCTCCGGTGCGATCGATATCGTGATTGTGGACTCGGTTGCCGCACTGGTTCCGAAGGCAGAGATTGACGGCGAGATGGGTGATTCCCACGTAGGTCTGCAGGCACGTCTGATGTCGCAGGCACTCAGAAAGCTGACCGCAGCAATCAGCCGTTCAAATTGTATCGTTATTTTTATCAACCAGCTGCGTGAGAAGGTTGGTATCATGTTCGGAAACCCGGAGGTTACGACCGGTGGACGGGCACTCAAGTTCTATTCTTCTGTCCGCATGGATGTCCGCCGGATTGAGTCTCTGAAGCAGGGCGGCGAAGTAATTGGAAACCGTGTCCGCATCAAGGTTGTGAAGAACAAGATTGCTCCGCCATTCCGTGAGGCAGAGTTTGATATCATGTTCGGAAAAGGTATTTCCCGTGAGGGCGATATCCTGGATCTGGCGGCGAAGGAGAACATCGTGGAGAAGAGCGGCGCCTGGTATGCTTATGAGGGCAGCAAGATCGGTCAGGGACGCGAGAACGCGAAGAATTTCCTGGCAGCAAATCCGGAAATCTGCCTTGAGATTGAGAACAAGGTACGTGTCAAATACGGACTTTCCGAAGACACGATGATGCCGGAGGCGTCCAAGGAAGCACCGACGGAGCTTCCGCCGGTAGGAGTGGACGCAGAGGACGAAAAATAGAGTAAAATCCTGTTACAGGGCACATATGTGTGAACAGTAACAGGAAAAGTTACAGCTGGCAGCGTGTGAACTGTAGCTATGAAAAGGGGCTGTATATGCGGATTGAACGCGTAGAATCCCTGGATAAGAGAAAGTGCAAAGTTTTCACGGATGAGGACTTTGCCTTTCTTTTATATAATGGGGAATTAGAAAAATACGGTGTCTGTGAGGGCGCGGTTTTGGAAGAAAGAACGGAGAGGGAGCTTTTGGATCTTTTAAGCCGCCGGGCACATGAGAGGGCGCTGAATCTTTTGAAGGTGCAGGACCGGACGGAAGGAGAAATGTGCCGCCGCCTTTTCCAGGACGGGTATCCGGATTCGATCGTGCAGGAGACGATTGGATTTTTGCAGGAATATCATTTTGTGGACGATGCCAGATATGCGGCGAATTACCTGCAGGTTCATGGAAAGCGGAAAAGCCAGGCGGAATTGAAGCTTTACCTGCAGCGAAAAGGCATATCGCGCGAGATCATCCGGGAGCAGCTGGAAGAGACAGAACATGATTCGGGCGAGGCAATCCGCGTCTTGCTTGAGAAGAAGCATTACAGGGCGGGAGAGACAGCGCCGGAGGAGGAAAAAAAGATCATTGCCTATCTGATGAGGCGGGGATTTTCATGGGAAGATATCCGGAGAGAGATGAAGGAGCAGGAGGATGCACTTAGTTGACTTTCAGGCGCAGAGTCATTTACCAAAGATAATTTTGAATGGATTCTGTTTCATGATTGTGAACGTGCAAATGTATTATAAAACAGAACAGAACGCTGTCTGAAGGTGTCCCAGGAAGCTGGTTAGGAAGCGCTTATTCTGCTTGACATACTGTATAAAACCGTTTAAAATTATAGTATTGTATTTTCGTACAATGAAAACTAAATAAGGAGGTGCTCCTGTGTCACAAGTAATAATTGCGGTTATCGTTACAGGTGTTATTGTAGCAGCTATTACTTGGGTCGTTGCGAATCAGCATCGCCAGAAGACATATGAGGCGAAGATTGGAAGCGCAGAAGAACGATCCAGGGAAATAATAGATGAAGCATTGAAAATTGCTGAGACAAAGAAGCGAGAAGCTCTCCTTGAAGCGAAGGAAGAGTCGTTAAAGACAAAGAATGAGCTTGAGAAAGAAACAAAGGAAAGAAGAGCTGAGCTTCAGCGCTATGAAAGACGTGTACTGAGCAAAGAAGAAAACCTGGACAAAAAAGCAGAAGCGATGGAAAAGCGTGAAGCGGGTATGAATGTCAAGGAGGAGGCACTTAAGAGAAAGACTGCGGAGGCAGAGGCTCTCTATGAGAAAGGTATGCTGGAACTGGAGAAGATCTCCGGTTTAACCTCTGAACAGGCAAAGGAATATCTGCTGCGTTCCGTGGAAGAAGATGTAAAGCATGATACGGCGAAGCTGATCAAAGATCTCGAGGCGAAAGCGAAAGAGGAAGCAGAGAAGAAAGCCAAGGATTATGTGGTGACAGCGATTCAGCGCTGTGCTGCGGATCATGTGGCTGAGACAACCGTATCAGTCGTACAGCTTCCGAATGATGAGATGAAGGGACGAATTATCGGACGTGAGGGAAGAAATATTCGTACACTGGAGACTCTGACGGGCGTGGAACTGATCATCGACGATACGCCGGAGGCAGTTGTCCTGTCTGGCTTCGATCCAATCCGGAGAGAGGTAGCGCGTATTGCACTGGAACGTCTGATTGTGGATGGACGGATTCATCCAGCCAGAATCGAAGAGATGGTAGAGAAGGCACAGAAAGAAGTGGAAAACATGATGCGCGAGGAGGGCGAAGCGGCTCTTCTGGAAGTTGGCATTCATGGTATCCATCCGGAACTTGTCAAGCTGCTTGGTAAGATGAAATTCCGGACAAGTTACGGTCAGAATGCATTGAAGCATTCGATTGAGGTTGCACAGTTAGCCGGACTTCTGGCGGCTGAGGTGGGCGTCGATGTACGGACCGCCAAACGTGCAGGTTTATTACATGATATTGGAAAGGCAGTCGATCACGAGCAGGAGGGAACCCACGTAGAACTGGGTGTGGCGCTCTGTAAGAAGTACAAAGAGTCCGCAACCGTTATCAATGCAGTGGAAGCCCATCACGGCGATGTAGAGCCACAGAGCTTGATTGCATGTCTGGTACAGGCAGCTGATACGATTTCAGCGGCACGTCCAGGTGCGAGACGAGAGACTCTGGAAACATATACCAACCGTCTGAAACAGCTGGAGGATATCACGAACTCCTATAAGGGTGTTGATAAATCCTACGCAATTCAGGCAGGTCGTGAGGTGCGTATCATGGTTGTACCGGAACAGGTCAGCGACGATGATATGGTTCTGATGGCGAGAGAGATTTCAAAGCGGATTCAGGAAGAGTTACAGTATCCGGGACAGATCAAGGTCAATGTAATCCGTGAATCGAGAGTTACCGAGTACGCCAAATAAAACCCGGCAGCAGGGCTGCATGGAGTAAACTTGAGCATGAAAATAAAAGTCTTATGGATGAAGATACATTACATTCATAAGACTTTTTTGTTTCATGGGAAATTGCGTCCTATGAAACAAAAAAACGCTCCGCGAGGATGCGCGCTCGCGCGAAGCAGAAACATGTCGCAAGCGACCGCGCGAGACGCCCGAATGTGCCAAAGCACATTCTTTACATCTTTTTTGAGAGAGAAAGAAATACAGAAAAATACAGTTTTTTTTTCATGAAGCGGAAAACGGAAACTCTGTTTTTCGGACAGACTGAAAATTTGCATGAGCAGGGTAAAATAAAGGGTCGTGAGCGTGAAGGCAGGCGGAGAAATTTTGCTTGCAAACTGTCCAAAAGACGAGTATTATAGCATGATAGAGTTGAAAAATAGTGATTATTTAGCAGCTTCATGCATTTATTGTGGCGTAATGGTAAGAAGATTGAACCGTTACCAAGATGCTGAATAGAAAGCCAGATGTGGCTGTTGGAAAGAGCAGCTGCAGTCAGACAACAAATGGAGGCTCATCCGGCAGGGAAGTGCCGGATGGCAGATGGAGGGAGACAAAGATTATGGCGAAAATTGGTTTTATCGGAATGGGAAATATCGGCTATGCGATCATGCGAAGCCTGCTGAACAAATATAAAACGGAAGACATCACTTTTACGGATCTGAACCGCCGGAGAGTGGCACAGATAGAGAAAGAGACAGGTGTCAAGGCGGTTGACACAAACCAGGATTGTGCGGAAAATGCAAAATATATCGTATTAGCTATAAAACCGCAGTTTTATGACAATGTACTGGCAGATATCAAGGACCATGTAACGAAAGAAAATATTATTATTTCGATTGCACCGGGTATCACGATTGACAGTGTCAACGAGAAGCTGGGCGGTGACCGCCGTATCGTGCGTGCGATGCCGAACACGCCGGCGCTGATCGGCGAGGGTATGACAGGTGTCTGCTACGACAAGAAGCTGTTTGAAGAGACAGAAAAGCAGATGATCAGCAATTTCTTTGAATCTTTTGGTATGATGGAGATCGTTCCGGAATATATGATGAATGCGGTTGTATGTATCAGTTCCAGTGCACCGGCATACATCTATATGTTCATCGAGGCGCTGGCAGATGCGGGCGTTAAGTACGGCATGCCGCGAGATGTGGCTTACCGGATGGCGGCGCAGGGCGTTGTCGGCAGTGCGAAGATGGTACTCGAGACCGGCAAGCATCCGGGCGCACTCAAAGATGATGTCTGCTCGCCGGGCGGTACGACGATCTACGCGGTCAGCGTCCTGGAGGAGTATGGTTTGCGGAATGCGGTTATCAAGGCATGTGACGCATGCTATGAGAAGTGCATCGACCTGAAATAGTGAAAAAATGTTGAAAAAGAACCCAGAAGGAACCTGGATATAAGGGTGAGAAAATATGGAACAGGAAGTAGAAAAGCAGGCATCGCTGGAGTCCGTGCCGGTCAAACGCCTGAAACGAGAGTTAAAATATCAGGGAACCATCTTGAAAATGTACGAAGATACCGTCGAGGTAAACGGACATCAGGCAAAATGGGATTTTATCCATCATGACGGCGCGGCAGCGGTGCTTCCGGTTACGGAGGATGGAAAGATTCTCATGGTGCGTCAGTACCGCAATGCGCTGGACCGCTATACACTGGAGATTCCGGCTGGTAAGCTGGATTCGCCGGATGAGGCGAAGATTGACTGCGCGTACCGCGAGCTGGAGGAGGAGACGGGCTACCGTTGTGACCATCTGGAATATCTGATGAGCGTCAACACAACGATCGCGTTCTGTGATGAGGCGCTGGATATTTTTCTGGCACGCGATCTCAAGAAAACCCATCAGCATCTTGACCCGGACGAGGAGATTGAGGTAGAGGCGTGGGAACTTTCCGACCTTTTGAAACGGATCTACGCAGGAGAGCTGACGGATGGAAAGACTGTGTCCGCGATTCTGGCGTATGCCTGCAAAGCAGGACAGAAGTAAAAATAAGGATCAGCGAAGCACTGTGAGCATCTGTGATGAAATAAATATATGGATTAAACGTTGAAAGACGCATGAAGCTAACAGCATATAGAGGCAGATATAAAGGCATATTATAAAAAACACTGAATACAGATAAGGTAACAAAGGAATAGGCAGGGATTGCATGTGAAAAGGAGATTCCGGCTTCCGGCTTTAAGTACCTGGGATGTATCAGTGTTTTTTTGGATCCTTGGGATTGTATTGGGGACGATAGCAGCCGTTTGTTTTCAAATTTCGTCCGGGAGCGGACATGCCGGGCTGGAAAGTGTGCTGGCAGCGAGGCTTGGACAAGGAATTGGAGATCCATCGGGTGCCGGTTGGCATCTAAACGCCGGAATGAAGGCAGCCAGCCGGGGAACTTTGTTTTTTCAGGTCTGGCTGCAGCGGTCAGGGATGGCGCTGATGCTGTGGCTGGCAGGTATGACGCCGGTCGCATGTCTGGCTGCGTGGGGGGCTTGTCTCGTCTTAGGTCTGGAGCAGGCATGGCTGCTGGCAGGATTTACTGGCTGGGGCGGTTTTTGGGGACTGCCTGTATTTGTGGCGACGTTATTTCCACAGGTGGTGTTTTATATTCCTGTGTTCTGGCTGCTTCTTTCCTGGGCGCTTGCAAAGGAGAGGCGGATACGGACGGCTGGATTTTTAATCCTTTTATTGGTGCTGGGGATGGGAACTGCGCTGGAAGTGTGGCTGAATCCTGGTTTTGTATCATTACTGGTCTCACACTGCCTATTTTAATGGGGCTGTCCGAATAAAAATATAATTCAAAATTTACAACATATGGGGGTAAAAAAAGTGGACGCACCATATGTTGTATTTTTATGTAAATCAGTCGAAAAATGTAGGAAAAGTGGGGAAAATTATGTTTGATTTTATGGGAAAATGTAGATATAATGATACCTGCGGACGATAAAAGCCCTGTTTGTGGAGAAGAAGGTAAGTTGCAGATAGGGTGAGAAAACCTCAGGAGAATGGATGGTTCAGATGGAGAAATCGATAGGATTACCGCGGAACGATATCTGCCTGCAGGCTGGGGGTTTGGCAGAAAATGCCGTGAATAAAAGAATGGCGGAAATGGTTACGAGAATAGATTGGGGAAGTATGAGAGGGGAAGTAGACAGATTTGAACAGTACCTGCGGGAGGTAAAACAGGCATCGGAAAATACCGTACAGTCATATCGGAGAGATCTGATGCAGATGATTACTTATCTGGAGGAGAAAGAGATCCGGGAGGCGGCGAAGGTGACAAAGACCAGCCTGCATGGATATATTCTTCATATGGAAGAGCAGGGAAAGGCGGCTACCACCATTTCACGGATGATGGCGGCGATGAAAGCGTTTTTTAATTATGAATGTATGCAGGCATGCATCCGGCGGAACCCGGCGGAAAGTCTGCATGCGCCGAAAGTGGAGAAAAAGGCGCCGGTGGTCCTGAGTGTCGATCAGGTATCAGCGCTTCTGGCACAGCCATCCGGGCAGACACCGAAGGAGATTCGGGACAAGGCGATGCTGGCTCTTTTATATGCGACCGGAATCCGGGTGTCAGAGCTTATAGGGATCCAGATGGAAGATATCAATATGAACATTGGATTTCTGGTCTGTCGCGACGGGGAGAGGGAGCGGACGATCCCATTTGGACGTTCGGCGAAAGCAGCGCTGGAGGAGTATTTGGAACATGCGAGAAACGAGCTGCTGCGTGGAAAGGGATCGGACTATTTCTTTGTCAACTGTACGGGCGGCGCGATGAGCCGGCAGGGATTCTGGAAGATTATCAAATATTACGGCGAGAAAGCCGGGATTGAGGAAGATATCACGCCGCACACGCTGCGCCATTCCTTTGCGGCGCACCTGATTGCGAGAGGTGCAGACATGCGGGCGGTTCAGACGATTCTTGGACATTCGGATATGGCGACGACGCAGATGTATGCGGCGTACCGGGAAGATTGAAAAATATCATATAAATTATAAAAATAAAGCACCTGTTTTGTGAAAGACTTGACAAAACAGGTGCTTTATTATATACTTTAGTGGTTTAAAGCGCAAACGTTTAACGCGGATGAGAAAATGTGAAGGAGAAAGACAATGGAGCAAGTACATTTAAAGTACGGAACGTCGGCGGTCGATTTTGAGATTGACGGTGCGAAGAGTGTAAAATACCTGTATGAAAATAAGATGCGGGTCATTGAAGATATAAAAGCAGAATTTCTGCATTGTGTGACGGATGGTGTGATTGGCACGAAGCCGTTAAAGGAATTGATTGCACCGACCGATCCGGTTACGATCGTGATCAGTGATATGACGCGTTTCTGGATGCGTCAGGACGTGATCTGCGAGCTTCTGGTAAAATATCTGCACGATGAGATGGGCGTGGGATATGACCAGATTGCGGTTGTGGTTGCACTGGGAACACACCGCAAGAATACGGCGGAGGATCGCAGAAAACTTGCAAGCGAGTTTGTCTATGACCATGTAGCGAGCGTGACTGACCATGACTGCGATGCGCCGGATCTGGTATATATCGGTACGACGTCCTTCGGAACGCGTGTATCGGTCAATCCGCTGGCAGTCGGCAGAAAGGTCATCTGCATCGGCGGTACGGTGCACCATCTGATGGCAGGCTACGGCGGCGGAAGAAAGAGCATCGTTCCAGGTATTGCTTCCCGTGAGACGATCCGCATGAACCATGAGCGTGCGTTGGATCCGGAGAAACCGATGACGGATGTGCGTGTCGGCAGCGGTTTGGTGGAGAACAACCCGATCAATCTGGATATGCGCGAGGCAGGTGCCATGGTGCATGTTACGTTCGGTATCAATATCGTGGTAGATACGTCTTCCCGCCACAGCGGTTTATTCTGTGGTGAGTTTGACAAGGCATGGCAGGCAAGCTGCAGTTATGTACAGAAGGGATACGGACTACCGATTGACTATCAGGCAGATGTCGTAATTGCAAGCTGCGGCGGTTTCCCGAAGGATCTGAATTTTTATCAGTCCACCAAGACGCTGTTTAACGCATCGAGAGCGGTCAAAGAGGGCGGTACACTCATTATGCTGGCGGAATGCCCGGAGGGAAGCGGTTCCAAGGATTTCTTCGACTGGATTAAGCCTCTCTCTAAGGGATGCCTGGATGAGGCACTGCGTGCGTCTTTCACCATCGGTGGCTATATTTTCTACGCAGCCTGCGAGTCCATTCGTCGTTCGAAGACGCTGCTTCTGTCTTCCATGGAGCCGGAGCTGGTTCGGGATATGGGCGTAAGATCGTTTAAAGATATGAAGGATCTGCTGGCAGAGGTAGACTTTAACGGAAAAGATGTATATGTAATTCCGTACGGCGGAAGCGTGCTCCCGCAGACAAAGGAAGCCTACGAGCGTATTTGCCGCGAGGCAGAGGAAAATGGAGGCGCGAAGTAATGAATATTCCGCTGCTAATTGTTATTTTATATGTGCTTCTGCTGTTTGGCATCAGTATCTATGTGTCTTACAGCCAGAAAAAGGATTCAGAGAACTTCCTTTTATATAAAGGGAAAAATAATGCGTTTGTCGTGGCAGCTAGTATCGCGGGTCTGGCGATCGGCGGCGCTTCGACGATCGGTATCGCGGAGAACTCTTTTACCGTGGGGCTGTCGGCAGGCTGGTATGATACAGCATGGGCGATCGGCGCGGTTGTTTCTTCTATGCTGGCAGTCCGTTACCTGCGTAGAAGCCAGTACACGACCATCAGCGGTCTTGTAAGGGACCTCTATGGCACAAAGACGAAAATAGAAGAGCCAAAAATAGAAGAGTTTAAAGTAAAAAAGAACGTCAAACCCAAGCGAAAAACTTAGAATTTGACGTTCTTTTTGCATATTTATATTCGATTCGATGCTACTCAACCGTCCCGGCGTCTTTGATATAGGAAATGAAACTCTTCTTGATCGAGGTCACGATTTCTTTGCATTGTGTATATTCTTCGCTGTCGCTGGCATACTGCTCGTCGTAGTGCGGATCCAGAATGAAGATCTTGTTGCCGCAGAAGCCTAAGATGGTGCAGCCGTTTAAATCGCGGTAATGCGTGTCCTCAAATGCGAGAATGCGGAAGAGAAGTCCGCCTCCGTTGGCTTCATAGGCTGTTTTTTCATATACCTCGTAGGAATCCCCGCTCGGAACCATGATGAGTCTCGAAAATGCCTGGGATGGAAGTTTGAATGAAAAATCGTCGGTAATTACTTTGGAGCCGGTCAGCTCGATGGAGAGGTTGTCCGGGTCCTCCTGAGAAAAACTCACAACCTGTGCGGAATAATCAGCTGCATAAGACGGCGTCACGTAGAGAGCCGCAGCCAGAGCCGCGCAGAGGAATAATTTTGATTTCATCCTGAGATCTCCTTTTAGTCTGTCTTTTTGTTCCCCTATATAGAAGATAGGCTATGGAACCCACAGCCTATCTTAAACTCCATATAAATTTATTATAGCACAGACGTCTTTAAAAGTCAGCTGGAAATTTTATCCAAAATCAATTCAAAATCATCCAATTCTTGACTCCGTTTTCCTTTCTGGCAGGTTCTTCTGTGCGGTGGAAAGCATCAGTTTGATACGGTTCAGCTGATTGACTTCGCTGGCACCCGGATCGTAGTCTACGGCGATGATATTCGCCTCCGGATGGCTGGCGCGCAGTTCCTTGATGACGCCTTTTCCGACGATGTGGTTCGGCAGGCAGCCGAACGGCTGGGTGCAGATGATGTTCGTCGTGCCGCTGTGAATCAATTCCAGCATCTCACCAGTCAGGAACCATCCCTCGCCGGTCTGATTGCCGAGGGAAACGTAATGCTTCGCCATCGACGCCAGATCCTGAATCCGTGCAGGCGGAAGGAAATGTGTGCTGCGTTCCAGTTCGCGGCGGCAGGTGCGGCGGAAATACTCCAGCAGGGAGATTCCCATGTTGCACAGGTGTGCGGTGGAGCGCTTGCCGCCCAGATTGTCGGCTTTGAAGTTGCTGTTGTAGAAGCAGTAAAGCAGGAAATCAAGCAGATCCGGCATTACAGCCTCGGCACCCTCGGCTTCCAGAAGCTCTACCACGTGGTTGTTTGCTAACGGGGAGAATTTTACCAGGATCTCGCCGATAATGCCAACCCTCGGTTTCTGGACATCGCGTCTCGGAAGTTCGTCGAAGTCATGGATAATACCGCGGATGTTGCGGTTAAACTCTGCCATGGATAAAGAGTGTTTCTGCAGCGATTTGATGCAGATTGCTTTCCATTTCTCATGCAGGGCATTGGCGGAACCGGCTTTTGCCTCGTATGGGCGGGTCGCATAGAGAACCCGCATGAAGAGGTCACCGTAGACAACCGCCTGCATTGCCTTGGTGAGAAGCGGCAGGGTAATCTTGAAGCCCGGATTCGTCTCCATGCCGTTGGCATTTAACGAGATAACCGGAATCTGCGGCATACCGGCGCGCTCTAAGGCACGGCGGATAAAGCCGATATAGTTGGAAGCACGGCAGCCGCCGCCGGTCTGGCTCATGATAACAGCTGTATGCTCTAAGTCGTATTTGCCGGAGAGCAGCGCATCCATGATCTGACCAACCACGATCAGGGACGGGTAGCAGGCGTCGTTGTTGACGTACTTAAGTCCTGTGTCGATAGCGGTACGGTCGGAGTTCTGCAGCACCTCCAGGTTGTAACCACAGCTTCGGACTGCCGGTTCGATGAGGTCGAAATGGATCGGCGACATCTGCGGGCAGAGGATTGTGTAGTTTTTCTTCATTTCCTTCGTGAAATAAACACGGCTGTATGCGCTGGAAACGATCGGTTTATGGTAGTGGCGCATCTCGCGCACACGAATTGCGGCGATCAGGGAGCGCACACGGATACGTGCGGCGCCGAGGTTGTTGACCTCGTCGATCTTGAGCAGCGTATAAATTTTGCCGGAACGGGTCAGAATATCATTGACCTGATCAGTAGTAACTGCATCCAGACCGCATCCGAAGGAGTTGAGCTGGATCAGATCCAGGTTTGGCTGTGTCTTCACATAGGAAGCTGCCTCGTAGAGGCGGGAGTGGTACATCCACTGGTCGGTGACGATCAGCGGACGGTCAACGCGTCCTAAATGGGAGACGGAGTCCTCGGTCAGCACGGCAAAACCGTAGGAAGTGATGAGTTCCGGAATGCCATGGTTGATCTCCGGATCTACATGGTACGGTCTGCCTGCCAGCACGATGCCGTGGTGTCCGGTTTCTTTTAACCAGGCGATGACTTCCTCGCCCTTCTTTTCCATATCCTGACGGGAGGCGATGAGTTCCTGCCATGCCTTGTGAGCGGCGGCGCGGATCTCTTTCTCCGGGATCGACTGATCCCTGGTAAATTCTTCGACCAGACGTTTTGTCAGGATTTCCTCATTTGTAAATGCCATAAACGGATTCCGGAAATGTACCTTGTGATCCGTCAGGGATTCTACGTTGTTTTTGATGTTTTCCGCGTAGGATGTGACCATCGGGCAGTTGTAGTGATTTCCCGCTTCCGGGGTTTCGTTGCGCTCGTAAGGAACGCACGGATAGAAAATGTAGGTCAGTCCCTGGCGGATCAGCCATTCGATATGACCGTGCGCGAGTTTTGCCGGGTAGCACTCGGATTCGCTCGGGATTGATTCAATACCAAGTTCGTAGATCTGTCTTGTCGATTTCGGGGACAGAACGGTGCGGTACCCCAGTTCCTTGAAGAAGACTGCCCAGAACGGGTAGTTTTCATACATATTCAGGACACGTGGGATGCCGACGGTACCGCGCGGCGCCAGATCGGCGGTCAGCGGTTCATAATCGAACATACGGTGGTATTTATAGTCGAATAAGTTCGGAATGTCTTTTTTCTGTTTGTTGCCGCCCAGTCCGCGCTCACAGCGGTTTCCGGTCACGAACTGACGTCCGCCATCGAAACGGTTGATCGTCAGGACGCAGTGGTTTGTACAACCCTGGCAGCGTGCCATCGTCGTCTTGTAGGTCAGGCTTAAGATCTTGTCGATCGGCAACATCGTGGTCGTCTTGGAAGCATCGTAGCGCTCACGGGCAATCAGAGCCGCGCCGTAGGCACCCATGATACCGGCAATGTCCGGGCGGACTGCCTCACAGCCGGAGATCTTCTCAAAACTGCGGAGAACCGCATCGTTGTAGAAGGTACCGCCCTGTACGACCACGTGTTTTCCGAGATCGGAGGCGTTGGTAATCTTGATAACCTTAAACAGGGCGTTTTTGATGACGGAGTAAGCCAGTCCGGCAGAAATATCTGCGACGGAAGCGCCCTCTTTCTGTGCCTGTTTGACGTTAGAGTTCATGAAAACAGTACAGCGGGTACCGAGGTCGGTCGGATTTTTGGCAAAGAGTGCCTCCTTGGCAAAATCCTGTACGCTGTAATTTAAGGATTTAGCAAATGTCTCGATAAAGGAGCCGCAGCCGGACGAACAAGCTTCGTTGAGCTGTACGCTGTCTACGGTGCCGTCCTTGATCTTGATGCATTTCATATCCTGACCGCCGATATCAAGGATGCAGTCTACATCCGGCTCAAATGCCGCCGCTGCGTAGTAGTGGGAGATCGTCTCGACCTCGCCCTCATCCAGCATCAGGGCAGATTTTAAGAGCGCTTCACCGTAACCGGTGGAGCAGGAATAAGCGATCTGTGCTTTCTCAGGAAGCTGGTCGTGGATCTCCTGCATCGCGCGGATCGCCGTCGCCAGCGGGCTGCCGTTGTTGTTGCTGTAGAAGCGGTATAGAAGAGAGCCGTCCTCGCCGACAAGCGCCACCTTGGTTGTGGTGGAACCGGCGTCAATGCCGAGGTAGCAGTTGCCTTCGTAGGTCGCTAAATCACCTTTTTTGACGTCATGACTTGCATGGCGGGTTCTGAATTTTTCATAGTCAGCTTCATCAGTAAAGAGGGGTTCCATCCGCTTTACCTCGAAATCCATCTTGATGCCGTGGGAAAGCCGTTCGATCAGATCGTGCAGGCTGGCAGTCGTCTTCGGATCAGAGTTCATCGCCGCGCCGATCGCCGCAAACAGATGCGAGTGATCCGGGGCAATGATCTGGTCCGTCCCCAGATTCAGGGTGCGGATAAATGCCGCGCGCAGCTCCGAGAGGAAATGAAGCGGTCCACCGAGAAACGCAACATTGCCGCGGATCGGCTTGCCGCATGCCAGACCGCTGATGGTCTGATTGACAACCGCCTGGAAAATGGAGGCGGACAGATCCTCTTTGGTTGCGCCCTCATTGATGAGGGGCTGGATATCCGTCTTGGCGAAAACGCCGCAACGCGCCGCGATCGGATAGATTGCCTTGTAATTTTTCGCATACTCATTAAGACCGGATGCGTCCGTCTGAAGCAGCGAAGCCATCTGGTCAATAAAAGAGCCGGTACCTCCGGCGCAGATTCCGTTCATACGCTGGTCAATGCCGCCGGTAAAATAAATAATTTTCGCATCCTCGCCGCCAAGCTCGATGGCAACGTCGGTCTGCGGGGCATAATCCTTCAGGGATGTGGCAACCGCTACAACCTCCTGGACAAATGGAATGCCCAGATGCTTAGAAAGTGTTAAACCGCCGGAACCAGTGATGACCGGCTCGACGGTCAGTGCGCCAAGTTTCTCTTCACCCTCACGGAGCAGGTCCGCGAGCGTCTCCTGTATGTTTGCAAAATGACGTTTATAATCGGCGAAAAGAAGCTTACCGCCGTCTTCAATAATAGATACTTTAACCGTTGTGGAACCGATGTCGATTCCTAATTTTTTACAGGAATTCATGTACAATCGGGGCAGTGCCCTTCCCTCCTTTGTATTACACATGTATTCGGCTATACTTTAACATAGAATAAGGAAGAAAACAATCGGTAGGGTGCGTTAAAAAGATGCTAAAAATGTGCAAAATTTGTTAATATCGCGCATAATGGGAGAAGGGCGTTCCTGTACAAGGAAAGGCATTTTCTGCGTGGAAAATACCGCTTTTTCTGAGTTGGAATGCAGCCATTACAGAGCGCAGGCGTGCACTTTTGGAACCGAATGTGCCGTAAGATAACGTGGTGGAAGCGACAATATAATTTGACAAAGAATCCGCCGCTCTCTATAATGGAAGGAAAACGGAAAAGGATGTGAATTATGAATTTTTTTAGAAAATTAGAGCGCAAATTCGGTCGGTTTGCGATCCCGAATCTGATGTACTACATCATCATGATGTATGCGGCTGGATTTGTGATGAGCCTGTTTAATCCATATTTTTACGTGCAGTATCTGGCACTTGATGCGGCGGCGATCCTGCGGGGGCAGGTGTGGAGAATCGTGACCTTTCTCGTATGCCCGCCTCAGTCGGGCGTCCTCTTTGCGCTGCTCGCGATGTATCTCTATTATTCGATTGGATCGACGCTGGAGCGCGTGTGGGGAACCTTCCGATTTAATATGTTTTTCTTTATGGGCGTGCTGGGACACATCATCGCGGCATTCCTGGTGTACGGTGTGACCGGCTTTTCGGTGCCGATGTCCCCGTATTACTTAAATGAATCGCTGTTTCTGGCGTTTGCCTGCACCTTCCCGGAGATGCAGTTCCTTCTGATTTTTATTCCGATCCGGGCGAAATACCTCGGAATGATGTACGGAGCGCTTCTGGTCTACAGTTTTTTAACGGGTGGCATTATCGCGAAAATTGAGATTGTTGTTTCGATGCTCAATTTTATCGTTTTCTTCCTGATGACGCGCAACTATCGGAAGGCCAGTCCGAAAGAGATGATCCGTAAGCAGAAGTTTAAAAACGAGATGCAGAAGGCGCAGATTCAGAAAATTTCGCTGACGCATCATAAATGTGCAGTCTGCGGACGCACCGAGAAGGATGATCCGAACCTGGAATTCCGCTATTGTTCGAAGTGTGCGGGAAATCTGGAATATTGCATGGATCATCTGTATACGCACAAACACGTGACCGAAGAAGAATTGAAAGATTCTAAATAGAATCAGGCGGTGGATTGTTTTTTAGCAGGGGAGTAACTGTTCAGCAGGTCTGCGCATTTACTGAACAGTTACGCAGGGGGTTTAAATAGGCTGGATAAAGCATACAAAAGAGGCTATAAATGATTCGCTGATGGGAAAATTCTTAAAAAAATGACAGAATATGAGGAGGAATAACAGCATGAAAAAGACAAAGATTGTCTGCACAATGGGACCAAACACCGATAACCGGGAGATTATGAAGGAATTGGCGTTAAATGGCATGGATGTCGCACGTTTTAACTTTTCGCATGGCGATCATGCGGAGCATAAACATCGTTTGGAGATTCTGGAAAGTGTGCGCGAGGAGCTGGGGATTCCGATCGCATCGCTTCTGGATACCAAGGGACCGGAAATCCGTACCGGCAAATTAAAAGATGGAAAGAAAGTGACGCTGAAAGAGGGCGATCTGTATACGCTGACGACCGAGGAGATTGTGGGGGATGAGACACGCGGCTACATCAACTATGCGGGGCTGGCGGAGGATGTAAAGCCGGGCGACCGCATTTTGATCGATGATGGCCTGATTGAGCTACACGTGCGGGAGGTCAATGGAACAGACATCGTCTGCCGGATTGAAAATGGCGGCGAGCTGGGCGAGAAGAAGGGCGTCAATGTACCGGGAGTACGGGTCAAGCTTCCGGCGCTGACCGATAAAGATAAGGAAGACATTCGTTTCGGCGTGGATGCAGGCTTTGATTTTGTGGCGGCTTCGTTCGTCCGCAATGCCGATGCGATCCGCGAGATCCGGGAGATTCTGGATGAAAAAGGTTCTGCCATGCAGATTATCGCTAAAATCGAGAATGAAGAAGGAATTGAAAATATTGATTCCATCATTGAGGCGAGCGACGGCATCATGGTAGCCCGGGGCGATATGGGCGTGGAGATACCGGCAGAGAAGGTTCCGCACATTCAGAAGATGATCATCCGCAAGTGTAACTTAGCGTGCAAGGTCGTTATCACGGCGACCCAGATGCTCGATTCAATGATCCGCAACCCGCGACCAACGCGTGCCGAGGTATCGGATGTGGCGAATGCAGTGTATGAGGGAACCGATGCGGTCATGCTGTCCGGCGAGACGGCGATGGGAAGTTACCCGATCGAGGCAGTCCGCATGATGAGCCAGATCGCCGAGGAGTCGGAGAAATATCTGGATTATATGTTCTACCAGAGAAGAAAGGTATCGGCGGAAAATCTTCGAAATATATCTAATACGGTATGTTATTCGTCCGTAGCGACCGCCTCCGATCTGGAAGCGCCGGTCATTGTGGCGCCGAGTGTCAGCGGATTTACGACGAGAATGCTTTCGAAATGGCGTCCGAAAGCATTGATTGCAGGACTTTCCCCGAGCATGACGCTGTCCGCCAGATGCAGCTCTACTGGGGTGTTAAGCCATTCCATGCAAAACGCGCCGAATCGACGGATGCGCTCTTATTTGCATCGGTGGAATTGCTGAAAGAGAAAGGTATCGTCAAAGAGGGTGAGATTGTGGTTGCAACCGCGGGTGTGGTGACACGTGCCAACCGCCATGAACCGGTAGCTGATACGAATATTATGCGTGTAATGGTGGTAGAGTAGAAACTGGATTCTGCGCCTGAATCTGTGCCCGGTTCATAGATGTATCTGGAAAATGATTCAATTTGTCCGGAGTTTGTGTCCTGGCGGAGAAAAGGAGAAAAATACCAGTTACTGTTCACAGGTAGGCACTTTTGGAACCGAAAGTGCCGTAGAAAACGTGGTGGCAGCAGGAATTTGCCGTATTTAAATGCGAAGCCACGGCAAATTCCGTTACTGGGCACGTATGCGTGAACAGTAACAAATACCGCCCATTTGTGGGCGTTTTTCGGGAAATCAGTTGATAAAACACGGTTTTTGGTGTATAAATAGTAGCAGGACAAAGGAGTCTGGGCGTGCCGGGAGTAGTGTATGTTCCCGGTAGTCCAGACTTTTTAGTTTTATATGTAGATTTTAGTTCGGAGGATGTAAAAGTGGAGAAGAAACCATTTGTAACACGGGAGCAGCTGGAGGAGATCAAGAAAACATACCCGACACCGTTCCACCTGTATGATGAAAAGGGAATCCGCGAGAATGGCGAGCGCCTGATGCGTGCATTTTCCTGGAACAAGGGATTCAGAGAGTATTTTGCTGTAAAGGCAACACCGAACCCATTTGTAATTGATATTTTAAAGAAACTTGGATGCGGCGTGGACTGCTCTTCGCTGACAGAGCTTATGATGGCAAAGGCGATGAAGTACGATGGCGAGAAGATCATGTTCTCCTCCAACGATACACCGCCGGAGGAATTCAAGATGGCTGCCGAGCTGGGCGCGATCATCAACCTTGATGATTTTACGCACATTGATTTCCTGGAGAAGACGATCGGTTATATTCCGGAGACGATCAGCTGCCGTTACAATCCGGGCGGACTGTTCAAGATCAGCAATGATATCATGGACAACCCAGGCGATGCGAAATACGGTATGACAACCGAGCAGTTATTTGAGGCATTCAAGGTGTTGAAAGCAAAAGGTGCGAAACATTTCGGTATCCATGCTTTCCTTGCAAGCAATACGGTTACAAATGAGTATTATCCGATGCTTGCGAAGGTATTATTTGAGGTGGCGGTCAAGCTGAAAGAAGAGACCGGCGCAGATATTAAATTTATCAACCTGTCTGGTGGCGTTGGCATTCCTTACCGCCCGGATCAGGAGCCGAACGATATCTTTGCAATCGGCGAGGGCGTCCGCAAGGTTTATGAGGAAGTTCTGGTTCCGGCTGGCATGGGCGATGTAGCGCTTTATACAGAGATGGGACGTTTCATGCTGGCGCCGTATGGCTGCCTTGTGACAACGGCAATCCATGAGAAACACACCTACAAAGAGTATATCGGTGTGGACGCGTGTGCAGTCAACCTGATGCGCCCGGCGATGTACGGCGCATACCATCACATCACGGTCATGGGAAAAGAGAACGAGCCGTGCGACCACAAATACGATGTAACCGGTTCCCTGTGCGAGAACAATGATAAATTTGCGATTGACCGGATGCTTCCGAAGATTGATATGGGCGATATCCTTGTCATCCATGATACCGGCGCACATGGTTTTTCGATGGGCTACAACTACAACGGAAAGCTGCGTTCGGCTGAACTGCTCCTGAAAGAGGATGGTTCCGTGGAGATGATCCGCCGGGCAGAGACACCGAAGGATTATTTTGCGACCTTTGATTTCTGTGATCTGTTTAAGAATATTTAGTCCATAAAAAATTGAAAAAGAACGGATTCTGTACAAGATGTGACAGAGTCCGTTCTTTTTATGCCATATTTTATCGAAAGCATTGACTTTTTTGTTCTTTCCTCTATACTTATCATATAACGTAATGACATTATATAACATAATGCTGCAAAAAGGAGGAAGTAGTATATGATTAAGAACACGGTGATTAACGCAGAGCTTGGATATGCATTAGCCACGGCCCGCCATAAGGATGCAATTGTGATTTGTGATGCTAATATGCCGATTCCGGATGGCTGCAATGTAATTGATGTGTCACTGATAAGAGGAGTTCCAACCCTTGAACAGACGATGTGCGCAATCATGAACGACCTGGTGGCAGAGCGTTACGAAGTGTTTGAGTTAATGCCCCAGTATAATGATGCTATGTATCAAAAGATTCAGTCGCTGCTGCCGCAGCTGCCTGGCGGAACCATCAGCCAGGATCGCTTAACGGAAACGATGCAGAAGGCCAAAGTCGTAGTGCGTACCGGTGATTTTGGCAGCTGCTGTACGATGGTATTATATTCAGCCTCCGGAATGGATAAATATGTAAAACAATATGACTGTTCTTTTTCACTGGAGAAGTAAGATAGGAGGACCATATGGCAGAAAAAAAATATACCCGGATTGTGGTAGAAGAAAATAATGAGCATGGTTTTGATTCCTATCGCGTACCGGGAATCGTGACAGCCTCCAATGGGGATTTGCTCCTGACCTATGAAGGAAGAAAAGGTGGAGGAAACAGCCGAACTCTGTTTTTAAGAAGATATCGCATGATAGGTGAAACGATAGAGCCAATCGGCGAGCGGGTTACGATGGTTTCTCCCAAAGACGATGAGCTGATTCATAATCCCTTGTTAATAGCAGCAGCGGAGGGAAAGCTCTATTTTTTCTGGTGTCAGGATTATAAGAGATTATTTTTGAAAGAAAGCGATGATAATGGTGTTTCATTTGGAACGGAAAGGGAGTTGACATCCCTGATTGACGGATTCCGGAAAGAATGGCCGGTTACATTGTGGGCGATTGCACCTGGTCATGGAATAAGCAAAAAAGATGGGACACTGATACTTCCATTGTGGCTGAGCCGTGGGGAAAATGCCCATCTCCCAGCTTGTTTTGCATGTCTATCCAGTCAGGATCAAGGAAAAACATGGAGATGCAGCAGTGTAGTTCCGGCGGGAAACGGGGTTGGCGATCCCACAGAAAGCTCCGTGGCAGAACGGAGTGATGGAACACTGCTTGCAACCATGCGCCATGAAATTCCGGGAGTCAGAAGAAGAGCTTTTTGTGAAAGCAAAAAAGAGATAGATGGGGAAGATACTATACGCTGGGGAGAACCCTGGTTAAATCAAGAACTTCCGGATCCAATCTGTGGAGGCGCTCTTTTGTCACTGTCAGATGGGAAGATGGCTTTTGTTAATTGTGCCTATGGAGATGAACCGGCGCTGGAACGGCAGAAACAGGGAGAGTCTGTTCGCTGGAGTCTTGACGCTCGTCAGAAGCTCACGATTCGGCTTAGTAAAGATGATGGTGTTACATGGAACGATGGACTTATGATAGCAGAAGAAGGGGGAGCATCGGATCTTGCAGGAAAGGATGCGATTGCTTGCTTTTACGAGGAAGGCTGGCAGGATGGAAACTGTATTTTTAATCAGAGATTATCGCTGGCGGTTATTCCTTTGGTTTTGTTATGACTGGGGCGGGAAAAGATACATTAGTGAAAGGGAAAAGGAGCTGTACTGTTCTGTTTTTTTCGGCTTATTTTATTTATTATGCGGTCTATTGTGTCTTTTCGAGTTTCATCGTTTTGTTTTTAACAGAGCAGGGCTATAGCGCCACAGTCTGCGGAATTATTACCAGTTTGACATTTTTGGCCAATCTTTTGATGGAACCGGTGGGAGGCTATATAACAGATACATTTCTGCCCACCAGAAGATACCTTTTAGTTTGTATCGGTATCGTATCAATGGTGTGTGCTTTTTGCACAAAATTCATGAACCAGTCATGGCTGCTTCTGCCGGGGCTGGTTCTGGCAGCCGGATTGGCCTATCCCTTTAGTCAGCTGATGGATGCCTGGGTTAATTTAAGTAAGGAAAGTTATCCGGGATTGATATACAGCCGGATTCGTGCCGGTGGTTCCATTGGATTTGCAGTGATGTCAGTGATTGGAGGATTTTATTTCAAACACTGGGGATGGAATCGTTATTTTCAGATGCAGATTCTTTTATTTCTTATGATGATTCCATTTCTCATCCTGCTTCCGGATACCAGGCTTGGCAATCATCGAAAGAAAGGGGAGGCAGAGAAAAGTCTTTCGTTTGTTCAGGCGTTTCAGCAATTGGTAAAAAGCCGTCGTTTTTTGTTTTGTTTAACAATAAGCACTCTTTATTGGTTCAGTCATCGGCCAGTTGGCAGCTTCCTGTCATTGATTATTGCGGAGCGTGGAGGAGATGCGGAATTATTTGGAAATGTTTGTGGAATAGGAGCTGCAGTAGAGTTTTTGAGTCTGCTTTTGTTAGCCTATATTGGAAAAAAGAAAACCTATCCGGCCCTCTGGGGGATGGCAGCAGCTTTGGGCACAAACCTGCTTCGTCCGATTTGCTTTCAGCTTTTTTCGGGTGAGTGGTCTCTTTATCTGGGGCAGATTCTTCAGTCCGTCAGTTTTGCCCTTTATATGAGTGCCAGCGTAGAGTGTTTTGCGGAAACATCGGATGAACGTCTGAAAAGCTTTAGTATTTCCATTGGTCTAACCATCAGCAGTGTGATCGGAACCGTATGTGCAAACATGGCAGGGGGGAAGCTGTGCGATCTGTTTTACCCGGAATTCTTGATTCTCTTTAGCTTTTTGTTGGGAAGCATGAACCTCCTATTTTTTATTCTTGTTTTTTTAAAAGAGAGGCTTGACAATAAAAAGATGCAGTGTTAGAATGAGAGACATCAAAAGATTATATAATGTTATAAGATGAAAGTGGAACTGCTCTCCAACGAAGGAGAGAGTTCCACTTTTTGCGTATAATAACGCAAATGAATCAAAAGTTGGCAAAATTTACAAAAAAGAAAGGAGAAAACCTATGATAATATAAAAAGCGACGATGAAAAATAAATTTATACTTGCAAAATGAATCAAAGTATGGTAAAAATAACATAACGATATATGATGTCTTTGAAGGTATTATAATATAAGGGGATCTGGACGAGTATTTGAATGGATAGGTCGGCCAGAGCAGAGAAAACCAGGAACCCCTTATAGCACATGACATTATATGATAGAAATTAATTTTAAAGGAAGGAGAGTACGTATTCGCAGCAGCGAAGCGCGGCAATTAGAGTATGAAGAAAAGTATCTATTCAATTGGTAAGGCTATGGATAAAGCGAATAGTGTGGTGGAAGTATTTACCGGATACATGATATTCGCTTTTATGGCACTATTGTTCCTTCAGGTATTGATGCGTTTTATATTTAAGCACCCTATATACGGAATTGATGAATGTGTAACAGCGTTGATGATATGGTCCATGTGTCTTGGATGGTGTACCGTTTATTGGGACAATGGTCATGCAGTTCTGGAGTTTATCATGAACCGTATGCCAAAGGCATTTCGCAGAGGAATGTTTACATTTACGAACTTTTTGATTGTTGTGATAAGCTGGGTTTATATTCCGGCATCCTGGCAGCTGTTTCAGATGCAGAAGAAGATGCCTCCCGTTGGAGGACTTCCTATCAGCAAGGGTTATTACTATGCATTGCCGGTTCTGGTGATGGGAGTGATTATGCTGGTAATGTCTGCATATAAGGCAATCGCATTTGTAATTACCGGAGATGAATCCATCTGTGTACCGGTAGAAAAGGAAGGAGGCGGTCTTCTTGACTAATCTGGATCCCTATTTAGCCGTCTATTTTATCACCTTTGTGGTATTAATTCTTCTGGAAGTACCGATTGCATACGCAATGCTGGCTTCAGCGTTTGAATTCATTGTATTTAACCATCAATCATTTGTTATGTTTGCACAGAAAACAGCAAACTCCCTGGCTGATTTCAACATGCTGGCATTACCGGCATTCCTCTTTGTAGGATGCTTTATGAATGAAGTGGGACTAACGGACCGACTATTTGGAATGTTTGAAAAATGGATCGGTCATCTCCCGGGAGGACTTGCACATGCCAATGTATTATCTTCCATGGTATTTGCCGGAATGTCCGGTTCCGCTCTGGCAGATGCCGGAGGACTTGGAACCATTGAGGTAAGTGCGATGTCAAAAGCCGGATACGATCCAGACTTCTCAGTAGCAGTAACGGCAGCATCCGCAGGTATCGGACCGATTATTCCGCCGTCCATCAACTTCGTTGTCTGGGCATTCTTAAGCCAGACCTCCACACTGGCTATGTTCCAGGCTGGTATGGGACCGGGTGTCCTGATGGGCGTGGCCATGATGATCTGGATTCCGATTGCAGTGAAAACCCAGCACATTGCCTGCCCGCGGGCACCGAAGGCATCCTGGGGCGAGCGATTCCACTCTCTGTATACATCACTTCCGGCACTGGGAGGACCTGCTATCCTGGTACTTGGCATTATGACCGGTATCTTTACTCCTACAGAGTGTTCCGTTGTAGCAGCTATGTATTGCGTCATCCTGGCTATCTGCTTAAAACGTTTCAGCTTTAAGATGCTGACAAAGGCATTAAAGGATACATTAGCCAGCGCGGGTATGTCCATGTGTCTGTGTGCAACCGGTCTTGTATTTAACTGGGTAATTGTAACCAGTGGTCTGATTGGTTTTATGACAACTCTTCTGATGTCCTTAGGAAATAAAATCATCATTCTTTTAGTATTAAATGCAATGTTATTATTCCTGGGCTGCTTTATTGGTTCCATGCAGATTTTGATTATGGTGGCACCGCTTCTTATGAATCTGGCAACGGCTCTTGGTATGAGCTATGTTCAGATGGGTGTTATGGCCGTACTGAATGTAACACTTGGATTAATCACTCCGCCGATGGCACCAGCGTTGTTTGTAACAGCGAAGGCGACCGGTAATAAATTTGAAACTGCACTGAAATATACGGTACAGTTTCTGATCCCGATGTTTATTACACTGATGATTACAACATTCTGGGAGCCGCTGACCATGTTCCTTCCGAGACTGTTAGGATCCATGTAAGAGTAAGAGATTAAGATAGTATAAAGTACACAATTTAAGGAGGAAAGTTTATGAAGAAAAAAAATTGCACTTGTCCTGACGGCAGCCATGGCAGTAGGCACATTAGCAGGCTGTGGATCGTCCACTGCACAGACAACCACATCGGAGCAGGCCTCCGCACAGACCACCGATAAGACTGAAGGCGGAGCTGATACAGTAGAAACAAAACCGGCTCCGGCTGGAGCTAAGGTTGTCAAATTCGGTAACTCCGGAGCCATCGGAGAGCCGGCACCGCAGTCCTGTGAAGAGTTCTGTGATCTGGTAAATGATAAGATCGGTGACAGATATTACTTTGAGTTTTATCCCGCAGAGCAGCTTGGCAATGAGACCACGATGCTGGAGAACCTTCAGGTAGGACTGCAGGAGGGCATGATGTGTGCCTTAGATACCCTGGCAACTTATGAATCTGATTTAAACATTCTTTCCATGGCATTTGCATTTAACAATTACGATTCCATGATTAATTACTTAAAGAGTGATGTGGCAGATCCAATCTGGGAGAGCCTGGATAATCAGGGAATTCACGTAGTAAACTTCGAATTCCAGAAGAATCCGCGTATCTTCTTTGCAAACAAAGAGATCAAGAGCCCGAAAGATATGGTTGGCATGAAATATCGTATTCCGAACCTTCCGATCTTTGAGAAAAATGCGAGAGCGATGGGAGCAACACCGGTTGTAGTTGCCTGGTCCGAATATCCATTTGCTTTAATGCAGGGCGTAGTTGACGGTGGTGAGTGTTCGAAAGACTCCTATCGTTCTGCAGGCCTCTATGAGTCTGCAAAATATGTAGCAGATGTGGATTACGCATATCCGGTTGAGCAGATCTGCTTCTCCACTCAGTTCTGGAACAGCTTATCGGAAGAAGATCAGAAAGTAATTTCTGATGCAGCAGCACAGGTAGCTTCTCATCATTCTGAAAGAACTCTCGACAAGTGGGAGGAAGATAAAGAGTGGTTAATTAACGAAGGCGGCGTAACATTCTGTGACATTGATCGCCAGGCATTTATTGATGCAGCAGAACCGTTAGGAAAAGAGCTTCAGGATGAAGGCTTCTTTACAACCAAGGATCTTTATGATCAGACTCGTCAGTTTAATAAATAAGTAAAATTTAAATTAAGAATAATGCTGCCGCTTGGGACAGAACTGCCAGGGAATGGCGGCCTCTTCCAGGCGGCCGCTTTTCGTTTCAAAACAAATTCAATCGATAAAAATACAGGAGGAAACAGAAAATGCTGAAAGTATTAGGTCTTGGAGATAATGTGTGTGATGTATATCTGCATACCGGAACCATGTATCCGGGTGGTCAGGCAGTAAATTTTGCGGTATATGCAAGAATGCTGGGAGCAGAATCGGATTTTATGGGAGTATTTGGAAAGGATGCAGTAGCGGATCACGTGCAGGCATCTTTAGATGCACACGGAGTCGGACACAGTCATTGCCGCATCTATGAAGGAGAAAATGGCTTTGCCAGAGTAACCCTTGTAGATGGAGATCGTGTATTTAAAGGAAGCAATAAAGGTGGTGTTCTGCAGCAGCATCCAATTTATCTGGAAAAAGAGGATTTGGAATATGCGGATGGTTTTAATTTGATTCATACAACCAACAATGGGTTTACCGATGGGCTGCTTCCAGCCCTGCATGGACTTTCTCCCTTGGTAAGCTATGATTTTTCGTATCGCTGGAATGAGGAAGACAGGGTGGAACGTGTATGCCCATATATTGATTTTGCATTTCTATCCTGTAGTGATCTGAATGATGAGGAGACAGAAAAACTGTGCCGGAAGCTGTATGAAAAGGGATGCAGTGTGGTGACAGCTACCCGTGGAAGTAAGGGAGCAACGGTTTTTGATGGGGAGCGGTTTTATTGCCAGCTGCCGGATTATGTCACTCCGGTGGATACCATGGGAGCCGGAGACAGCTTTGCCACTGCTATGCTGATTACCATCTTGAAAAAGCTGGAAACACAACCGGAGGGAAGCTGGAAAAACAGTGAGATAAGGGCAGAGATACTTCCGGAGGCATTGAAAGCGGCAGCTGTATTTTCAGCAGGAACCTGCTTGAAGAATGGTGCCTTTGGAGACGGTGTGCCGGTACCGAAGTCTGAGCATGACCGGATTTACAGAGAATTATAAAAACAAAAATAAAAAAGGAAGTGAGGGTCATGGTGCAGATATCAAAGGAACGATTTGCACTGGGGAGCTATCAGTATCTGCGGTATCCGTTCGAGTACTTTCTGGATACGGCTGTTTTACTGGGAATGCAAAATGTGGAACTCTGGGCAGCAGGTCCGTCCTTCTGTCTGGATACGATGGACGAAGCGCAGCTGAAAGAAAAAGCTGCTCAGATTCGGAGCCGTGAGCTTTCAGTATGCTGTATCACGCCGGAGCAATGCCAGTATCCGGTCAATCTGGCAGCAGAAGATGAAAAAATACGTGAATATAGCATACGCAATTTTGAACGTGCATTTTATGCAGCAGAAATATTGAACTGCCCAAAGGTGTTGGTTTCAGCTGGATGCGGTTATTTCAACAAACCAGTGGAGGATGCGTGGAAGCGGAGCGAAGAGAGCCTGCATCGTTTGTCAGAAAAGGCTCAGAAAATGGGTATTTTACTTGTGCTGGAGACATTGACACCTCTGTCTTCGAACGTGCTGAACACGCCGGAGCAGCAGAAAGAGATGATTTCCCTTATGCCTTCAGGAAGCATGAAGCCTATGCTGGATATAGGACAAATGGTTTATATGGACCAGAAGATAGAACGTTACTTAGCCCATGGAGCAGAATTATCACATATTCATCTCCATGATTCCCACCCGGCGGTTCACATGGCCCTTGGGGATGGGGATCTTCCCATCTGTGAATATCTGGATATTCTTGAATCAGCTGGATATAAGGGAATGTATGCGCTGGAGCAGAATGATCCGAGGTATCGCTCTAATCCAAGGCAGGCAGATATACAGAGCATAAGGTGGCTCAAAAAGCATGGAATTTTTGATTGAAAAAGTATTGACAAATGACGGAAAGAAGAGTATGTTATCAGTAAAGGAGATATGACGTTATATAACAATATAAACTGTATGATGTCAATATCCTGAAAAGTCCGGATGGGTAAACGACCATACCCGGAAGGTGCAGCTTGAAAAATACACTACATAGGAGGAAATACTATGTCATATATGATTGGCGTAGACGTTGGAGGAACGTTTACAGATTTTTCTGTTTTTAATCAGGAAACAGGTGAGTTGTTCAATTACAAGGATAGTTCCACACCGGCGGATCCGTCCAGAGCAATTGTAAAGGGCGTTCAGGATGTATTAGAGATTAAGAAAGCAGCTCCGGAAGAAGTTAGTTATCTGGCACACGGTACAACCGTAGGAACGAACGCATTAATCGAGAAGAAAGGTTGCCGCCTTGGCCTTATTACTACCAAAGGATTTAAGGATCTGATGGAAATCGGAACCCAGAGACGTCCTTCTCTTTACAATCTTCAGGCACAGAAACCGTATCCACTGGTTCCGTCCGGTTTAAACTGTACGGTAACAGAGAGAATCCGTTACGACGGAAGTGTTGAGACTCCGCTGGATGAGAACGAAACAAGAGAGGTCGTTCGATACTTAAAAGCACAGGGTGTGACAGCAATTGCAGTTTGTACTTTGTTCTCATTCATTAATCCGGTTCATGAAGAAAGAATTGAAGAGATCATTCATGAAGAGTTCCCGGAAGCATACGTTACGATTTCCAGTAAACTGGCACCGGAGTTCCGTGAGTTCAGCCGTATGAGTACAACGGTTATGAATAGTTATCTGGGACCGGTTATGGAAAAATATGTAAATAATTTCCGTGATTCCATTGCGAAGCTTGGTATTCAGGTAGAGCCCTATGTAACCCAGTCCAATGGTTCCATCATTTCAATAAAAGAAACCATCGACTGCCCGATTAAGACAGCATTGTCCGGACCGAGTGCCGGTGTTATCGCAGCTGCATATATTGGCAAACAGTGCGAAGCAGACAAGATTATTACCTTTGATATGGGTGGTACCAGCGCAGATATTTCCTTAATTGAAAATTATACACCGCAGGTATCGAATGAGCGTTATGTAGAAGGATATCCGGCCAGAATCCCGATGATTAATATTATTACCATCGGTGCCGGCGGCGGTTCCATTGCAAAGATTGATGAAGGCGGTGCCTTAAAGGTAGGACCTAAGAGTGCGGGTGCAACACCTGGACCGGCCTGCTATATGCGCGGCGGTGAGAATCCTTGCGTAACAGATGCCAATATTGTTCTTGGCAAGCTGAATCAGAAGAAGATTCTTGGCGGCAGAATGTATGTAGATATTGAACTGGCTAAAAACGCTGTCAAGACAAAAATTTGTGATAAATCCAATCTGGATATGAAACGTGCAGCGAACGGTATTATCACAGTCGTAAATTCCAACATGGTTCGTGCAATCCGAAGCGTATCCGTAGAAAAGGGATATGATGTCCGCGAATTTAGCCTGATGGCATTCGGAGGCGCCGGCCCGCTTCATGCATGCGAGGTGGCAAAAGAACTGGGAATGAAGGAAGTATTGATTCCGCCGCATCCAGGTACTCTTTGTAGTCTCGGACTTCTTCTGGCAGATACAAAATTCGACTTATCCAGAACTAAGATCATGAATGGTGAAGCCGGAAACTTAGATGACATCAATGAGCAGTTTGACAATATGGTAGAGCAGGGAACCGGTCTTCTGGATAAAGAAGGTGTTCCGGCAGACAGACGTTACTTTGAATTTGCCGTTGATATGCGTTATCAGCGTCAGAACTTTGAGATCAGCATTCCGGTTCCGGCAGGAAAGATGACGGAAGAGACTTTGAAGAAAGCACTGGCTGATTTCCATGCAGAGCATAAGAGAAGCTACGGCTATTGCAAAGAAGATGCGATTGTACAGTTTGTAAGTTATCGTGTATCCGCTATCGGCGTTATCGATAAACCGGACCTGAAAGCAGCAGAGCTTCATCCGGAGGCACCGATTCCAGAACCGATCGAAGTTCGTCAGGTTCTGTTCCAGAACAGTGATGAGTATGTTGAAACACCGGTCTATTTAAGAGATAAATTTGTTCCGGGTCAGTCGATTCCTGGTCCGTGCATCTGCGAACAGATGGATACTACGTTAGTGGTTCCGAAAGGATGGGTCATCCACGTAGATGGATATCACAACTTAAAGATTCATGATGAGGAGGCGAAGTAAGATGGCAAAACAGATTGATACCGTAACAGTTGAGGTTGTCCGCAATCTTCTGATGTCCATTGCTGAGGAGACTTATGGAATCATTGTCCGCAGTGCATATTCTACTAATATGAAGGAACGTCGCGACGTGTGTACTGCAGTAATCGATCCGGATGGAAATAGTGTTGCCCAGGTGGAAAGTTTAGCTGCACTTTTAGGCTCAATGCTGAGTGTAGTTCCTAATATTTATGAAAAATTTGGAAAGGAAAATGTTCAGCCAGGCGATATGTATATTGCCAATGACCCGTATCATGGCGGCGGCAATCATCTGCCGGATATCGTAATCGCAGCACCGGCCTTTGTGGGAGATAAACTGGTTGGCTGGATTGCCAATATTGCGCATCATTCAGATATCGGTGGTAAGGTACCTGGTTCTACCTCCGGAGATGCAGATAGCTTATTCCAGGAAGGTATTCGAATTCCGGTAATCCGTATCCGCCAGAATGGAAAACTGATTCCGAGTGTTATGGACCTTCTTCTTGATAATACCAGAGTTCCACAGGAAAGAGAGGGCGACCTGACCGCACAGATGTCAGCAAACCTGATCGGTGTACAGAGAATTCAGGAAGCTTATGCCCGTTATCAGGACGATTTGATTGAGTGCATGAAAGAGCTGGTAGGCTATTCGGAGCGCCGTGTCCGTGCAGTCGTTGCAGAACTTCCGGATGGAGAATACAGCTATACCGATTATGTGGATGGCTGCGGCGACAAATATCCGGATCCGCTTCCGATTAAAGTGAAAATTACCATTAAGGGTGATGACCTGACAATTGATTTTACAGGAACCGCTGAGCAGATTAAAGCACCGATCAATGTGCCGTACCCTTGTACGAAAGCAGCCGTATTCTTCTCCATTAAGGCATTAATGGGAGATGATATCCCAGCCAATGAGGGAATTAACCGTGCGATTAAGATCATTGCACCGAAGGGCTGTATCGTTAATCCAACAGAACCAAGTCCGATTGGTGCACAGATTGACTGCCAGCAGCGAATCCCGGATGCCATTTTCGGAGCATTGGCACCAATCTTCCCGGATACCGTCGTAACGGCTGGTAATGGTGCTTGTACCACCACCATCTTAGCAGGTGAAGGTGCAATCGGAACAGACAGTGTGTTTATTTTCCACGAGGTTATTGCCGGAGGCGGCGGTGCTTCGAAGGGATTAGATGGTTTATCTGGTGTTCAGGTAAACATGACCAATACCTCTAATATGCCGATTGAGGCAACCGAGATGGAGTTCACAAAGATTCTTGCCAGAAAATATGAACTGAAGGAAGATACAGGCGGTGCCGGCCAGTTTAGAGGCGGCCTTGGTATCGAGCGTGAGTTAGAGATGATGCAGGATGATGTGGCATATACCGGATTAGGTGATCGTCATAAATTCCATCCATGGGGATTAGATGGCGGTAAAGAAGGCGCTGCCGGTGCATTCTACCGTGTAACTCCGGATGGAACTATCACAAAAATGGGACACAAGACAACCAGTTTTCCGTTAAAGAAGGGCGATATCATCCGGGTTGAAACTCCTGGTGCAGGCGGATATGGTGATCCGATGAAGCGTGAGCCGGAAAAGGTATTAAAGGATGTCATTGAGAAAAAGGTGTCTGTAGAGGCAGCGAAAAAAGATTATGGTGTGGTTGTTGTATCAGATGGAGTTCATTATCAGGTAGACGAACAGGCAACCAAAGCCTCAGAGGATAAGATACGGCAAAACGTAAGAAAGAGAGGATTAATTCTATGATTAAAGGTATGCAGGAAGTCATCGATGTGATGACAAAAGCCAAAGCAGATCTGGATAAAAATGGCGGATTAAAACAGGTTATTTTCGTGGCTTGCGGAGGATCCTTTGCATCCTCTTATCCGGCACGGTTTCTGTTAAATCAGGAGAGCTCTCTGCGTGTTCAGGGATATAACAGCAGTGAGTTCGTGAATGCAACTCCGAAGAATGTAGATAAGAATACACTTGTGATTGGAACCTCCACTAAGGCAACGGCAGAAACCGTGGAAGCATTAAAGGTGGCAAAAGAAAAAGGCGCCGTTACGGTTGGTTTATCCGGATATGCAGATTCTCTGACAGCGCAGACGGCTGATTATTATATTACCTACTATCATGCAGATGAGTGGTATAAGGATCCAACCTTAGTTCATTACAACAGCCAGGGCACGGCGTTAAAGATTGCGTTCTGGCTCTTAAAAGAATATGACAATTATGAGGCATATGATCAGGCTCTGGAAGGATTCGAGAAGCTGGAAACAATTTACGGAAAAGCATATACAGATGTGCGTGCGGAGGCAGCTAAATTTGCCATGACCTACAAAGATGATACTGTATGGAATGTAATGTCAAGTGGTGCAGCCTGGGAGGTATCCTATTCAGATGCATTCTGCTTCTTTCAGGAGATGCAGACCGTACACTGTGTTCCGATTCATTCTGGTGAATATTTCCACGGTGCTTTTGAGACCTGTGACAAGGATCTTGCCATCCTTCTGTTCAAGAGCATTGGACGAACAAGACCGGTAGATGAGAGAGCAGAACGCTTCTTAAATCAGTTTGGCGGTCATCATTGGGTTATCGATGCAGAGAAGCTTGGCTTAGGCGAACTGGATGAGAGTGTTGCAGAATACTTCAATTCACTTCTGTTCCATCCGATTTCCAAGCAGTTTATTTCAGCAATGGCAGATGTGAGAATGCATCCGATGACATATCGCCGGTATATGTGGAAATTTGATTATTAAGGATTGAAGTAACCACATGAGCAAAACAGAAGCTGCAAAGCAGCGGTTTTTCGAATGGAGTTCTGAATAGTTACAAAAATATAATATAAAAGCAGGCCTGCAACCTTGTAGTTGTTGTGGGCCTGCTTTTTTCTTTTTTATACCGAGTAAAAAAAAATACAATTTCTTTGTTAAAATAACGAAAAAAAGCTTGTAATGGAACAATACAAATAGTATGATAGTGTATATAACATTATATATCATTTTGACTATATAGATGTAGGGCTCAATTATTATAAAGAATGAAAAGGAGAAGGGTATGGAGATAAATACAAATCCAAACAGCATAGTTCCATTATATGCACAGATTGTGGAGAGTTTGAAACGAGATATTGAGAATGGGGTTTATAATGCAACGGAACGAATTCCGGCAGAGGCAGAGTTAGCAAAACAGTACAATGTGAGCCGGATCACAGTTCGGCGTGCAGTGGATGATCTGGTGAGCCAGGGCCTTGTGGAAAAGAAGCAGGGAAAAGGAACCTTCATCTGCCGACAGAAATTCGCGAAGGATATAAAAAATCTCCAGAGCTTTTCAGAAATGTGCCGTCATATGAATATGAAGCCTGGAGGACAGATGCTTGAAAACAAGCTGGTTCTGGCAGATGACAAGATTCAAAAACAGTTAAATCTGGAACCTGGATCCTATGTGGTTTATATTTCGCGTCTGCGTACAGCGGATGGGGAACCGGTAGCCATTGAGAAGAATTACTTTCCGGTAAAATATTCCTTCCTTCTGGAAAAGCAGTTTAATGATAATTCTCTGTTTGAGTGCCTGCAGGAAGAGGCCAAGGTAAGAGTTGCTTCCTCAGAGAAGCGGATTGAATTATGCCGAGCCACGGCCGAAGAAGCAAAACTGATGAAAGTTAAGAAGGGAACACCGCTTCTTTATATTAAGAGTGTGACATATACATATGATAGAGAGCCTCTGTATGCAGGAGTACAGCTTTTTAATGGCGAAACCTGTTCTTTTTATGTATGTGAATCAATTGAACAATAAACCTAATATTCATTAATGCAGAAAATCAGATTTTTATTGCATCGAAATGGTGAATCTTAAGAATTTCTTCATAATTTATTTAAAGAGAATACAAACATTTTGGAGATAGGAATGATATACTATAACCATAATAAATGCATGATACAAAAGATTTAATCCTTTAACCTTTTTGAAATCCGAATTCCTAACGAAAAAAAGTCCGGCGGAGCTTTTCCACCGGACTTTTTTTCTGCATATTTCTATATTTTACAATCCTTCAGCCATTTCATACAGCAGACGCTCGGAATCATCCCATCCCAGACACGGGTCGGTGATGGATTTTCCGTAGATGTGTTCGCCAACTTTCTGGTTGCCTGGTTCGATGTAGCTTTCGATCATGACGCCTTTGACGAAATTACGGATATCGTCGGAGTGACGACGGCTGTGGAGTACTTCCTTGACGATACGGATCTGCTCCATGTATTTTTTGTTGGAGTTGGAGTGGTTTGCATCGATGATGCAGGCCGGATTCTTCAGATCACGCTCGTTGTAGAGGTCTAAGAGCAGCTTCAGGTCTTCGTAGTGGTAGTTCGGCAGGCACTGGTCATGCTTGTTGACAGCACCACGCAGGATGGTGTGGGTCAGCGGGTTGCCCTGTGTCTTTACTTCCCAGCTGCGGTAGATGAACTCATGACCGTGCTGTGCTGCGTGTACGGCGTTCAGCATGACGGAGAGTGCGCCGCTGGTCGGATTCTTCATGCCGACCGGTACGTCGATGCCGCTGGCAACGAGGCGGTGCTGCTGGTTCTCAACGGAACGTGCGCCGACTGCAACATAGGACATAACGTCGGAAAGGTAGGTCAGGTTCTCCGGGTATAGCATCTCGTCTGCGGTCGAGAAGCCGGTTTCTTCGATCACACGCATGTGAAGTTTGCGAATCGCGATCAGACCCTGGTATAAGTTTGGCTTACCTTCCGGATTTGGCTGGTGTAAAAGTCCCTTATAGCCGTCACCGGTTGTTCTAGGTTTGTTGGTGTAGATTCTAGGAACCAGAATCAGTTTGTCCTTCACTTTCTCCTGTACCTTGGCAAGACGGTTTACATAATCAATAACCGCATCTTCCCGGTCAGCAGAGCACGGACCAATGATGACAAGAAACTTGTCGCTGTCGCCTGTAAAGACGTCACGGATAGCAGCGTCCTTTCGAGCTTTTTCTGCGGCCAGCTCCGGTGCCAGTGGAAACTGTGCACGAATCTCGTCCGGGGTCGGCAGCTTGCTGACATATTCAAATCCCATGAGTTTTATCCTCCTGTATTGTCTAAAAGATTTTCGCACTTTAAAGCGTATGATGTTTATTATAGTATAGAAAAATCAAATCATCAATAGGTTGAGGGAAAAGAATTTTATTTCTTTTATGCTATTTTTACGCAGCTTTTATTAAATAGACCGTAGTCTATAAAAATGGTTGACGTATTTATTAAAAAAGTGTAGAATATATTCCATATCAGCAATATTTAATTTTAGTTTGATATTGTTCCATATGAAAACGGAACCGTTCATGCCTCGATTGACTGAGAGCAAGGGCGCGGCGGTCACTGTTTTTGTACGAATCCCGCACAAGCGGGAGCAGCGTTTGTTTGTTTGGTGTTGCATATGTTTGCGTGTTTTCCGAGAAAAACAGAACATTTAGCAGAAATCTGGCACTTCATTCGTCCCTATTATCTGGGGGCGTTTTTTTATGCCTTAGGAAATTGTGTCCTATGACACAAAAACGTTCAGATGAATGCGTACAGCCGACAGAAATGTGGAAAAATGAGATACTTATTTTAGGAGGAGAGCGCAGTATGAATGGATATAAAAAGCTGATGGATATTGTGGCGATGGTTGAGAAAACCGTGCTGGTAGTCACGATGCTCCTGATCCTTGTACTGACGGTGGGAAATGTATTTTCCCGTAAGGTGATTCACCAGTCCTGGTCCTTTACAGAGGAACTGGTTGTTGCCATTTTCGTATTAATTACGCTGCTTGGCGCGGCGCTGTCTGCGCGTGAGGGCGGATTGGTAGGCTTAAATCTGGTAACAGAGCGTCTGCCGAAATCAGCAAAGAAGCCGGTTGTGATTCTGATTACGATCTTTTCGGTTCTCTTTATGGGAATCTTATTTTACTATGGCATGGACAAGGTACTGGCGCAGCTTGCGAACCAGAAACGTACCTTTGTGCTGAACTGGCCGGAGTGGATCTTCTGGTCCTTTGTACCGATCGGTTCGGCGTGCATGATTCTTCATTTTATCGAGTTCTGTCTCGATGAGTGTACGAAAAAGGAGGACAAATAAATGGTTAGCGCAGTTCTTTTTATTACCTTTTTCGTATTATTGGTGCTGAATGTGCCGATCTCCGTCTGTCTGGGACTTTCTTCCGCAGCGGCGATCCTGTATTCCGGTACTTCTTTAACGATTGTAGCGACGAATATTTACTCCGGCATCAGTAAATTCCTGCTGCTGGCGATTCCGTTTTTCGTATTATCCGGAAATATCATGGCGAAGGCGGGGATTTCCACGCGCCTGATCCGTTTCGTTGACACCTGTGTCGGTCACAGAAAAGGCGGCATTGCGAATGTGTGTATCATCGTAGCCTGCTTCTTCGGCGCGATCTCCGGTTCCGGTCCGGCGACGGTAGCGGCCCTGGGTGCGGTCCTGATTCCGGCGATGATAGAGCGGGGCGGTTTCTCCGCAGCCTTCTCGACGGCATTGATGGCAACTTCCAGTTCCATCGCGATCGTCATCCCGCCGAGTATCGCGTTTGTCGTATACGCGTCGATCACAGGTGTTTCCATCGGAGATATGTTTATGGCAGGCATCATTCCGGGTATCCTGATGGGTCTGGCTCTGGTAGTTGTCGTTATGCTGGAGGTACGCCGCGATCATGTCGTGCCGTCCAACGTAGAGAAAGCATCCGCAAAAGAGCGCTGGAACGCATTTAAGGATGCTTTCTGGGGATTTTTGATGCCGGTCATCATTCTGGGCGGTATCTACGGAGGCATCTTTACACCGACCGAGGCGGCAGCCGTATCCGTTGTGTACGGTCTGTTTGTCGGCATGGTTATTTATAAGGAAGTAAAATTTAAAGACCTGTGGGAAATTCTGATTGATTCGGCAAAGACCACCGGCGGCATCATGCTGATCGTAGCGTGTGCGTCGTTGTTCTCCTTTGTCTGCACCCGTTTCGGTATTTCGACGGCTGCTTCCGAACTGTTAGCAAGAGTGGCAGGCAACCAGTTTACTTTCTTGCTGATTTGTAACATTATTTTCCTGATCGCGGGCTGCTTTATTGATGCAAATTCTGCAATGTACATTTTCATCCCGATCATGCTGCCGGTCTGCAAGGCACTGGGCTACAACGTGATCGCATTTGGTATCATGGCAACGGTCAACCTGGCAATTGGTCAGGTAACACCTCCGGTCGGTGTCAACCTGTTTGTCGCGATCGGCATCAAATTAAGAGACGGTATCCGCGTAACGCTGCAGGAGATTTCCAGGGCAGTCGTTCCGATGGTAGCCGCTTCCATTGTTGTTTTACTGATAATTACTTATATTCCGCAGATTTCGACCTGTCTGCCGGCGGCACTGGGAAGTGCGGCAGCCATTGAAAATGGCGAGACAGCCGGAGGCGACAGCGGAACCACCCAGACAGACAATGACGATTTCAACACGATCGGCGATTACAGCGATCTGGATTGGGCGGATATGACCTGGAACTTTACGTGTTCCACAACCGAGACAAGCACCTGGGCACAGGCGGGACGCAAGTTTGGCGAGCTCATGGAGCAGGCGACCGGCGGCAAGGTCAAAGTAGATGTTTACGCAGCCGATCAGCTGACCGGTGGAAATCAATCTGAGGGCATCCAGGCACTGATGAACGGCGATCCGGTGCAGATTTCGATGCACAGCAACCTGATTTATTCGGCATTTGACCCGCGGTTCAATGTTGTATCACTGCCGTATCTGTTTGATTCTGTTGAGACAGCGGATGCAGTCTTAGATGGTCCGGCGGGCGACAAGCTGGTTGAGATCCTGGAAAGCTATGGCCTGCATTGTATGGGTATGGCGGAGAATGGTTTCCGTCAGCTGACCAACAGCGAACATCCGGTTCGTTCCGTGGAAGATATGAAGAACCTGAAGCTGCGTGTGGCTGGTTCGAACCTTCTGATGAAGTGCTATGAGCTGTGGGGCGCAGATGCGACCAATATGAACTGGTCCGAGACGTATACGGCGCTGCAGCAGGGCACGGTAGACGGGCAGGAGAACCCGCTTCCGGCGATTGATGCGGCGAGTGTACAGGAAGTACAGAAATATGTTTCCCTGTGGAACGCAAACTATGACTGCCTGTTCTTCTGCATCAATCAGAAGCTGTATGACAGCCTGACACCGGAGCAGCAGGCGGTTGTTGATGAGGCAGGCCGTAAGGCAGTTGCTTACGAGCGTGAGATCAACCGTGCAGGCGATGAGGAGATTCTGGATCGCTGGCAGACTAAGAACGGTGTGGAGGTGCTGAAATATGAGGACCTCGACATCGAATCCTTTAAGAAAGCAGCTGAGCCGGTAACGGAATGGTTTATCGGAGAACTGAAAAACCAGGGCTTTGATGATGCAGAGGATCTGGTAAACACCTTTACTGAAAATGCGGCTAGTGCAGTTAAGACGGCGGGCATTGAAAATTCTTCGACCTATCAGGTGGAAGATCACAGTGACCTGAACTGGCCGGAAATGACCTGGAACTTTACGTGTTCCACGACAGAAACCAGTACCTGGGCACAGGCAGGACGCAAGTTTGGCGAGCTCATGGATCAGGCAACGGGCGGCAAGATAAAAGTAGATGTTTACGCAGCGGATCAGCTGACCGGTGGAAACCAGTCCGAGGGCATCCAGGCGCTGATGAACGGAGATCCGGTGCAGATTTCGATGCACAGCAACCTGATTTATTCGGCATTTGACCCGCGTTTCAACGTGGTATCGCTGCCGTATCTGTTTGATTCAGTGGAGGACGCCGACGCGAAGCTGGACGGCGAGGCAGGCCAGAAGATGGATGAGATTCTTTCTTCCTATGACCTGCATTGTATGGGTATGGCGGAAAATGGTTTCCGTCAGCTCACGAACGGCGTGCGCCCGGTTCGTTCCGTGGAAGATATGAAGAACCTGAAAGTACGTGTGGCTGGTTCAAACCTTCTGATGAAGTGCTACGAGCTGTGGGGCGCAGATGCGACCAACATGAACTGGTCCGAGACTTACACGGCATTGCAGCAGGGTACGGTAGACGGTCAGGAGAACCCGCTTCCGGCGATTGATGCGGCAAGCGTACAGGAAGTACAGAAATACGTTTCCATGTGGAATGCAAACTATGACTGCCTGTTCTTCTGCATCAACCAGGATATTTACGACAGCCTGACACCGGAGCAGCAGGAAGTAGTCGATGAGTGCGGTAAACTTGCTGTTCAGTACGAGCGCGAGATCAACCGCGCAGGCGACGACGAGATCCTCTCCAGATGGCAGTCCAAGAATGGTGTCGAGGTCACCCCGTATGAGGATCTGGATATCGATTCCTTCAAGGCGGTTGTAGAACCAGTGACCGAGTGGTATATCGGGGAACTGAAAAAACAGGGTTATAAGGATGCGGAAGAGCTGGTTGCTGCATTCAAATAGGAAAATTAGAAGTTTGAAGTTAGAAGTTTGGTAAAATTGAATCATTGAGTTTGGTTTTCTGGCGGTTCTGGTCCTTGGGATCAGACCGCCAGATTGCGTATATGGGGAAATATTTCAATGTAAATTTTCAATCGGGCAAATATTGTGGTTGGCAGTTTGATATGATAAGATAGTTAGTATTGGTGCGCTGAAAAGCGAGATAAAAAGGAAGAAAAGGAAAAATATATGGGATGTGTACATCTGTACTGCGGCGATGGAAAAGGAAAGACGACGGCGGCGATCGGTCTGGCGGTCCGGGCGGCAGGAACGGGAAAACAGGTAGTTGCTGCCCGCTTTTTAAAAACGAACCAGTCTGGGGAGGTGGAGATTTTAAAGCGGCTCCCGGAGGTGACGTTGATTCCCTGTGAAAAAACATTTGGATTCACGTGGAAAATGACCGATGAAGTGAAGCAGGAGGCAGCGGATTATTATAAAAGTATGTTTGAGACGGCGTGCCGTGAGGCAGTGAAGCGGTGTGGGGAAGCAGAAGAGAACGGTTCGAAAGCACCGGAGGAGAATAACTTCTGTGAAACCTGCGATGTTCTGCTGGTGTTGGACGAGGTCTGCGCTTCTCTTTCTTCGGGACTTTTGGAGCTGGTGGATATAGTGGATTTTCTGGATCACAGACCAGCGGGGCTGGAGGTTGTGATGACGGGGCGGAAACCGCCGGAGGAGCTGCTTTTGCGGGCTGATTACGTGACAGAGATGGAAAAAATCAAGCATCCGTTTGACCGGAAAATCCTGGCGCGGCGGGGAATTGAATATTAGAGAGGGGACTCTGAATGGGATTTATAAAGAGAAAGCATCGTCCGGAATACGCTGCAGTGCAGCGGGAATGGGCAATGTGGGGAAAACAGATGGAAAAAACACTTCCGGGTTACGGGGAGCAGAATGAGACATTGCACTGGATGGTACGGATTCTGACGGGGGTGCGGGTTCTGTACTGCCTGTTTTATCTGATTATGACATTTGTCTATGGAATGGAGAAAACAAATGCGGTCATGACGCTTTTGGGACCGTTTATTTTTTATGGCTGGTATATGCTGATGCTGCGGGAGAGCCCGGTGCTTACGGTGTTGATGCTGATCGGGCGTGGGGCGAGTATCGTGTGGGGCGGCGTATCGCTGCTTCAGATGAGCTGGTGGCTGCCATTTCCGCTGGTTTTTATGCTGGTGATGGCGGCGGCAATCGAATTTATCGAGGCGGTATTCTGCATCTATATGCTGTTTAACCCGCTGGCACGGCACACAATCCGCTTAAACCGGGCATTTGCACGTGGAATGCGCGTACAGGTGCCGGATGAGGGGCTGGAATAGATGGCGGCGTATCGGAATGAAGCGGCGATACTGTACACGGGTAGGCACTTTTGGAACCGAAAGTGCCGTAAGAAAACGTGGCGGCAGCAGGAATTTGCCGTATTTAAATGCGGCAAATTCCGTTACTGGGCACGTATGCGTGAACAGTAACGAGGCGGCAGATGAAGAGGACAATGAGGAAGTCAAGTCTTGATTTTTACAGAATACTCTGATACAGTGGAGTCAAGACAGGATTCCGCCAACGGATCTTGTGGGACGTAGAAAAGGCATAGAAAAGAAAGAGGTAAAATATGGCAGATAATAAGAATATGACGCAGGAAGAGATCGACAACGGCGAGGAGATGACCGTGACTCTGACATTGGATGACGGCAGAGAGATTGAGTGTGTTGTTCTGACGATTTTCCCGGCAGGCGGTAAGGATTATATTGCCCTTCTTCCGATGGATGACATCGAGGCAGAGGACGGAGAGGTATATCTGTACCGTTACAGCGAGGATGAGAACGGACAGCCGAACCTGGAAAACATCGAGGACGATGATGAGTATGAGATCGTGGCAGATGCGTTTGACGAGCTTCTGGACGAGCAGGAATATGATGAGCTGGTCGGCGAGGACGAGCTGGATCAGTAATTAGGCAGGCAAAAGACAGGACGCCCAGGTACTTCGCAGGCAGAAACGGCGAGGCATCTGGGCGTTTTACATCTTTTCAGGGGTGGTACGATGGAACTGAAACAGGAGTTAAAGCTCAAACAGACCTTGTCCCAGAAAATGATACAATCCGCAAATATTCTTCAGATGGGGCAGATAGAGCTGAAAGAGTACATAGAAGAGATGGCGCTGGAAAATCCGGTGGTGGATCTGGAAGAGCGGGAGCTGGAGAACGGACGGCTGGAAGAAAATGGAGAGCTGAACGAGAAAATCAGCAGACTTGAAGAACTTGCCAGCCTTGACCGCCAGAACCAGACCTATTATCAGGATGAGGAAGAAGAGGCGGGACGATTAGAGCCGGGACGGAGCCAGGATGGGCTTTTGGAATCGCTTCTGGAACAGGCGTGTATGCTGCATCTGACGAAAAGAGAAGAAAAAATATTCCGCTATATGATCAAAAATCTGGATGCAAGCGGATATCTCAGCGTGAATTTTGGAGAACTCTGCGCTGGGCTGGGAATTGATGAGACAGAAGGGGAGCGTATCTGGAAAAATTTTGGCAGGCTGGAACCGCGCGGGATCGGGGCGCGGTCGCTGAAGGAGTGCCTGTTGATGCAGTTGTCTTGCTTGGAAGAGGACGGCAGCGTGGTGATTAATATTGTTCAGAATGAAACGATGCGAACCGAAATTCTGGCGGCACGCATCATTTCCAACCATCTGGATCTGCTTGGAAAAAACCAGATGAAGCAGCTTGCCCGTGCATGCTCCTGCAAGCTGGAGGAAGTGCTTCTGGCAGCAGCGCGGATCCGGGAGCTGAATCCCAAACCGGGAAGCGGATATGGGGATGAGAGCTATGATAAATATATTGTACCAGATATAATTATCTCACAGACGGAACACGGATTTGAAATGCAGCTTTCCGATGAGACACTGCCGCAGATTGCCATCAATCCGTATTATCTGTCATTGATGAAGCAGAAAGATACCGAGACGGAGGCGAAGGACTACATCGAGGGAAAAATCCGACAGGCTGAATGGGTCTGCCAGTGCATTGGGCAGCGCAATCAGACATTGTCGCGGCTGGCAGAAGAGATTTTGTGCGTACAGGGGGAGTTTTTTGCAAAAGGAAGTGGAAAACTGGCTCCGTGGACGCAGAAACAGGCGGCTAAATCGCTGGGGGTCAGCGAGCCGACGCTGAGCCGGACAGTGCGTGAAAAATATCTGCAATGCCGCTGGGGGATTTTTCCGCTGTCATATTTCTTTTCAAGACACATGGCTGCGGAGGGATTCGGGACAACGGATAAGGGAAGAATGGCAGAACGGGAAGAGGCGGCGAATCAGGAAGAAACGGCAGTTCAGGCAGAAATGGTGAATCGGATGGAAACAGGCAAAGATCCGCGGGAGGCAATCCGCCATCTGATCAAAACGGAAAATCCGAGAAAGCCGTTCAGCGACCGCGTGCTGTCAGAAAAACTGGCGGAAGCGGGGATCACGCTGTCGCGGCGGACTGTGGCGAAATACCGGGAAGAAATGGGAATCCGGGATGCATCCGGGCGGAAGTGCTTTGGTATCTGACAGAAAACATAGACAGAAAGACAGAGGGAAAACTATGTCATTGCAATTTATAATCGGTGGTTCCGGTTCGGGAAAGACACGGACATTGTATGAAAATCTGATCCGTCAGTCGATGGAAGAGCCGGACGAACGTTTTTTTGCTCTGGTGCCGGAACAGTTTACGATGCAGACGCAGAAAGAGATCGTGATGCTGCATCCGAACCATGGCGTGATGAATATCGATATTGTCAGTTTTGAGCGTCTGGCATACCGGGTGTTTGAGGAACTGGCGATTGAAAATCTGGCGGTGCTGGATGATATGGGAAAATCGATGGTTCTGCGGCGCGTCTCATCGGGCGTCCGGGGAAATCTGCACCTGTTTGGAGGGCATCTGGACAAGGCGGGCTTTATCAGCGAGATCAAATCGATGCTGTCTGAGTTTTTCCAGTACGGCATCACGGAGGAAAAGCTGGAGACGCTGATCGGGGAGACGAAAAGCCCGCTGCTGCGCCAGAAGCTTCTGGATATGCAGGTTTTATACCGGGCATTCCAGGCGTATACCGAGGAAAAAGTGATCGTAAAAGAAGAAATTTTAAGCCTTCTCTGCCGGGTGCTGCCGCAGTCACAGCTCATCCGCGACAGCGTTGTGACGCTGGATGGCTATACGGGCTTTACGCCGATCCAGTATGAGCTTCTGGAACTCTTATTCCGGTGCTGCCGGAAGGTGATCGTGACGGTCACGATGGATCCGGAGGACAATCCGTACCGCGAGAGCGTGCAGCAGAAGCTCTTTTACATGAGCCGTCATACCGTCTGCCGTCTGATTGACCGTGCTGCAGCTGCCGGATGCAGCCGGGATGAGGATATTTTGTTGAAAGAAAAACCAATGTGGAGATTTAAGGACAGCCCGGAACTGGGATTTATTGAAAATGAATTATTCCGATATAGGGGAAAGGTGTATCATTCTGGGAGCGGGAACGAAAGCGGGCTGCGGCTGAACACGACCGGGAAAGCCTGCGTCTAATTGAAGCAGCAACCCCGCAGGCGGAAATCTCTTTCTTATGCGGAGAAATCCGGCGTCTGGTGGCATCGGAGGGCATCCGTTACCGGGAGATCGCGGTGATTACCGGCGACTTGGAGACATATTCGCGGGAGATTCTGAGGCAGTTTGAGAAGAATCAGATCCCGTGTTTTATTGATTATAAGAAAAATATTTTAAGTAACCCGATGGTGGAACTAATCCGGGCGGCGCTGGAGGTGCTGCAATCGGGCTTTTCCTATGAATCGGTGTTTCGATTCCTGAAAACAGGGCTGGTGATGCCGCTTGCGGGGCTTTCACCGGAAGTGATCTATCAGGCGGAAAATTATGTGATTGCGCTTGGAATCCGCGGGTTTAAGCGGTGGAACAGTACATGGGAGCGCGTGTACCGGGGGGCAGAGCTTATCAATCTGGATGAGTTAAATCAGTTCCGTGAGGCGGTTGTCACACCATTTCTGCCGCTTCGGGAGGTGTTTTCCAACCGCAAAGCAACGGTGCGCGAGCGGACGGAGGCGCTGGTCCATTTTCTCGAAGCACTTGAGATGGAGCAGAAGCTGGCGGCGATGGCGCAGCAGTTTGAAGAAGTGGGCGATATGAGTCTTGCCAAGGAGTACGGGCAGGTGTATGGGCTGGTGATGGATCTGTTTGACCGGATTGTGGAGCTTCTCGGCGAGGAGGTCATGGGACAGCGGGAGTATGCAGAGATTCTGGACGCCGGTTTTGCGGAGATCAAGGTAGGACTGATCCCCGCGGTCGTGGACCGGATCGTGGTCGGCGATATCACGCGAACCCGTCTTTCCAATATAAAAGTGTTGTTTTTTGCCGGAGTCAATGACGGGATAGTGCCGTCTGTTTCGGGACGCGGTGGGATCCTTTCGGAGGCGGATCGCCGGGCGCTGCGGGAAATGCAGGTAGAATTGGCGCCGACCGCGCGGGAGGAAAGCTTTTTGCAGCGATTTTATCTCTATCTGGCGCTGACAAAGCCGTCGGACTATCTCTATCTGTCGTGTGCGGCGTCCTCTGCCGAGGGAAAAGCGATGCGTCCTTCGAGTCTGATGCTGCAGCTGCTTAAATTATTTCCGGAGAAACGTCTGGAACAGCCGGAGGAAGAGAAGGAAGCGCTCTGGTCGCCGGAGCTTGGCATGAGCTGGGTGCTTCGGGGACTGCAGGATGAAAAAAGCGGGGAAAATGACCAGTTTATATCGCTGTACCGATACTTTATTCAGGCAGAATCGTACCGGGATGAAATGCAGGCGCTCTCGGATGCTGCATTTTATACCTATCAGGATACGGGCATCGGGAAGGCGGCGGCGCGGGCGCTCTATAGCCCGATTCTGCGGGGCAGTGTGACGCGTATGGAGCTGTATGCGTCGTGTGCGTATGCACATTTTCTTTCGTATGGGCTGGAATTGTCGGAACGGCAGATGTACGAGATTGCCCCGTCGGATATCGGAAATCTGTTCCATGCGGCGATCGACATGTATTTCACGCGGATGAAAGAGGAAAATCGTCTGTTTTCCGGCATTTCGGAGGAAGACCGCCAGAAAATGGTGGCGGAGTGTGTGGCGTCGGTCACGGAGGAATACGGCAATGCGATTCTGGGAAGCTCGTACCGGAACCAGTATCTGGAACGGAAGGTATACCGGATCACGGATCGGACGATCTGGGCACTGACGGAACAGCTAAAAAAAGGTGATTTTGAGCCAGCCGGGTTTGAGGTCAGTTTTTCACCGATGGATCACCTGAAAGCGATGCGGATTCCGCTTTCAAGCGAGGAGGCGATCCATCTGCGCGGGCGGATTGACCGAATCGATCTCTGCGAGGATGGCGACCGGCTGTACCTTAAGATCATTGATTACAAGACGGGAAAAACGAAATTTGATCTGACGGATATTTATTATGGATTGCAGCTGCAGCTGGTTGTCTACATGGATGCGGCGATGGAGAAGATCGGGCGGGAATACCCGGATAAAACGGTGGTTCCAGCGGGGCTTTTCTATTATCATATCGAGGATCCGATGGTGGAGCGCAAGCCGGTGGAGTCGGAGGAGGAGACGAATGCCGATATTTTGAAGGCACTGCGGATGAACGGGCTGGTAAACGGCGATCGGGAGGCACTGGCACATCTGGATAACCGGCTGGGCGAGGAGGCGACGGCGGATTCGGATGTTGTGCCGGTTTCGATTAAAAATGAGGCGATCGTTGAGCGGCGTTCGCAGGCGGCAGGGGAAGAAAAATTCCGTGTGCTGGGCGCGTATGTGAACCGGAAAATGAAGCATATGGGGCGGGAGATTCTGGATGGAAACATTGCGGCGTCGCCGTACAAAAACGGCCAGAAAACGGCGTGCGATTATTGCCCGTACCATAGTGTGTGCGGATTTGATTTGAAAACGGACGGCTACCAGTTCCGGCGTTTTGATAAGCTGAGCCCGGAGGAGATCTGGGGGAAGATGGAAGAAAAGGATAAGGAAACGGAACGGTAAGTTTGTGTTTGGCTGTGACTGTGGGAATGAAAGAAGAACCAGTCATGAAAAAGGAAAGGGCGAGAAATGGCAGTAAATTGGACCAGGGAACAGAAGCAGGTAATTGAGGGGCGGGAGAAAAGCCTCCTGGTGTCGGCAGCGGCCGGAAGCGGCAAGACCGCGGTGCTGGTTGAGCGGATCATCCAGATGATCACGGAGGGGGAGAACCCGAAGGACATAGACCGCCTGCTTGTCATGACTTTTACCCGGGCGGCAGCGGCGGAGATGCGGGAGCGGATCCAGGCGGCGATTGAGAAAAAACTGGAATCGGAGCCGGAAAATGAACATCTCCAGCAGCAGGCAGTTCTGGTTCAGTTTGCCCAGATCACGACGATCGACAGCTTCTGCCTGCATATCATGCGGGAACATTTTGACCGGCTGGACATCGATCCGGCATTCCGGGTTGGCGATGAGGGCGAAATGCTTCTGATGCGCGCTGATGTGATGGATGGGCTGCTGGAAGATTATTACCGCGACGGCGGGAAACGGTATGAGGAGTTTGTGGACGCGTATGCGACGGGCAAGGCGGACGATGGAATTGCCGAGTATGTGATGCAGGTCTACAATTTCGCCCAGAGTAACCCGTGGCCGGATGCGTGGTATGAAAAATGCCGTGAGGAGCTGCTCTTGACCGAACAGGGAGAGCTGGAGCAGACGGAGTGGATGCAGTTCCTTTTGCGTGATATTGCATTGCAGGCGCAGGAGTGGAAAATACAGCTTCGGGAGGCGTGGGAGATCTGCCAGGAGACGGGGGGACCGATGCCGTACCTGCCGATGATCGAGGAAGATCTGCGCCATGCGGAGGCAGTCTGTGGGGCAGCCGGTTCGTTTGAAACGATCTCGGAGGCATTGGAACAATTTACGTTTTCGCGTCTGGCGGCGATCCGCGGCAAAAACGGGGAGGTCGATCCGGAGAAAAAGGCGCTTGTTTCCGACTGCCGCAGCCGGGTCAAAAAAGCAGTTGAAAAGTTAAAAGGAGAGTATCTGTTTGCATCCCCGGAGCAGATGCTTGCGGATATGGAAGCTGGAAAAGAGCGGATTTTGGAACTTTTGGAGCTGGCACAGGAATTTGGACGGCGGTTTAGGGCGAAGAAGAAAGAGAAAAATGTGGTAGATTTTCATGATCTGGAACATTTTGCGCTGGAGATTCTGACAGAACCGGAAGCAGAATGTTCCGAGGCGGAGGAAACTTCAAGTGCAGAAGAAACCGATCAGATGCAGGGGAAAAATGCCTGGACAGTGCGTGTACCAGGCACAGTCGCGGATGAGCTCGCCGTGCAGTACGACGAAATTCTGGTGGACGAGTACCAGGACAGCAACCTGGTTCAGGAGACGTTGATCCAGTGCATCAGCGGTGAACGCTTTGACCGCCCGAATGTGTTTATGGTGGGCGATGTCAAGCAGAGTATCTATAAATTCCGCTTGGCGAGACCGGAATTATTTCTGGAAAAATACAGTACATACACGTCGGAGGAGAGCGCGCACCAGAAGATCGAGCTTCACCAGAACTTTCGAAGCCGGGATCACATACTGGAATCGATCAATGCGATTTTTTACCGTATCATGACGGAAAAGCTGGGAAATATATCCTATACGGAAGATGCGGCACTGCATCCGGGCGCAGCCTTTGAAGAGCGGGATGGCCTGGATGAGTTAAAGACGGAGCTTTTGCTGGTGGATTTGTCGGCGCAGCCGCAGAAAGAGACGGAATCCCCCGAGTTGGATGATGAGGCAGCCGATTACACCGCCAGAGAGCTGGAAGCGCGCATGATCGCCGGAAAGATCCGTGAGATGACGGATAAAAAACGGGGGATCACGATCTGGGATAAGGAGCTTGGCGCTTACCGTCGGGCGCAGTACGGGGATATTGTGATTCTGCTTCGAAGCGTCAGCGGATGGGCGGAAGAATTTATCGAGGTGCTGGCGACGCAGGGGATTCCGGCGGTCGCAGAGTCTCGGACGGGATATTTTAATACGCTGGAAGTCGAGACGGTGCTGAATCTTTTGGCAGTCATCGACAATCCGATGCAGGACATTCCCCTGGCGTCGGTGCTCAAATCGCCGTTTGGCGGCGTTTCTGATGAGGAGATGGCGTGGATTGTGGCGGAACATAAGGCGGGCGTTAACCGGTCGCGGGATGCAGGGCTTTACCGGGCGGTTGTGGAGTATATGAACGAGGATGGACCGGTGAAGTCGAATGACGAAAGTGACGAGTCGTCGATCGCGGATGCGTTTCGTTTTCAAAAAAATAAATTAATTCAAAAGAATAACCTGCGCCGAAAACTCCAAAAACTCTTTACTCTCCTGGATACATTCCGCCAGGAATCTGTTTACCTGCCGATGCACGAACTCCTCTACCGGATTTACGACAAAACGGGCTATTACCGCTATGTATCGGCGCTTCCGGGCGGGGCGGGACGGCGCGGCAACCTGGATATGCTGGTGGAGAAAGCGGCAGCCTATGAGGCGACGAGCTACCGGGGTGTGTTCCATTTCATCCGGTATATTGAAAAATTGAAAAAATATAACACAGATTTTGGCGAGGCGCCGGTGGCGGATTCCGAGGGAACGGTGGTGCGGATCATGAGCATCCACAAGAGCAAGGGGCTGGAATTTCCGATCGTGTTTGTAGCTGGAATGGGAAAAAATTTTAACAAGCAGGATACGCGGGGGAAACTTCTGATCGACGCGGATCTGGGAATCGGAACCGACTATCTGGACAGCGAGAAGCGCATCAAGGGACCGACGCTCAAGAAAAATGTGATGAAACGCCGGATGGAACTGGAGGCGCTGGGCGAGGAACTGCGTGTTCTTTACGTGGCGCTGACGCGTGCGAAGGAAAAACTGATCTGACGGCGTCCTCCCGGAAATTGGAGGATCGGATTGCGAAGTGGAGCGCAGTGGCAGCCGAACACGGAGCGATTCCGTATACGATTCTGACGCTGGCTTCCTCGTATCTGGATTGGATTTTGATGAGTATTCCGGAAAAAAATCCGTGGATTTCATATCAGACGGAAACGCTTTCCGACCAGATCGACCGTGAGATCGGCACGCAGATACGCCAGACGTTATCGAGAGAGTGGCTGCGGTGGCTGGCGGGGGAGGACAGCCATTTGTCGAATGACGAGAATCATCCAAACACGCAAAATCGGCTCGAAAATATCAGGCAAATAGAATCGATCATCAGCAGCAACTACCATTTCCAGTACCCATACCTGGACGATCTGAGTCTCAACACCAAGATGTCCGTTTCTGAACTCAAGAAAAAGGGCATGGAGGAAGAAGAGGAGGAGATGGTATTTCTGCCGACGCTGCCAGTGTTTATGGAGAAGGAGCAGGAAGAAAAAGGCGGCGCGACGCGCGGTACAGCGTACCACCGTGTGTTGCAGTTGTTGCCGTTTGAGCGGGCAATGTCGAGACAGGAGTTAAATGCATTTCCGGCGAAGCTGGCGGCTGAGGGGCGGATGGATGCCGAGGCGGCGGCGTTGGTGCGCGGCTCAGATCTGGCAAAACTGACAGCCAGTTCATTGGGAAAACGCATGCAGAGAGCGGCAGCAGCCGGGAAACTGTACCGGGAAAAACAGTTCGTCATCGGTATTCCGGCGCGCGAAATGGGCGACTGGGATTCGGATGAGCGGATTCTGATACAGGGTATCATCGACGCCTTTTTTGAGGAGGACGGCAAGCTGGTTCTGGTGGATTATAAGACAGATTATGTGGAAAATTCAGACATTCTGATCCGCCGCTATGAGGCACAGGTGCGCTACTATACCCGCGCACTAGAACAGATGACAGGAAAAAGGGTGGCGGAGCGCTACCTGTATTCGTTCCGGTTTGGGGCGATTGAAGTGTAAGGCAGTGATTCTGGGTACAGATAGGCACGTTCGGAGCCGATCGTATTTCCAGTCAATACGCCGGGATATGCGGCGCAGGAGGATCTGACGGAGTACCGGAGTTTTACGGATTATACGGATCAGGGCTTTGTTTATGTCCATGCGGGCTGCCGCGGCCGATAACTTTATAGAGTGGGTCAATGCGTGCTGCGCCCAGAGGAATTAAAATAATAAAATTAGAGAAATAAGTTTTGGTTAAAGGGTATCATCCGCCATCAGAACCGCTACCTGCGTCAGAAAATTCTCAGGATTTTTGTGCTGGGGCGGTCCCTCCAGATAGAGGTGGCGGGCGGTGCCCTTTAATGGAATCTGATATTTGTTTGTATACGCACAAAGGTGCTTCACAATTACCGGAAGACCTTCATAGGCACCGTGATAAAAGATACAGAGCGCTTTCTGGCAGGGCAGGGTGACGAGATGTTCACCCAGGCTTTCCGGCGGGACGGCGATGCAGCAGGTAAAATCGCCCGGATTCGAAAGGTTGTATTCGGTGAAAAACATATGCTGGGTGGTGTCAGAACCATATTGGCGGATCGCCTTGATGAAGACGCTACGTAATTGCTCTTTCTTGTCTTCAAGTTCTGTCGAATGCAGATCCTGGCAGTAAACGGTCTGGGCGGGAAGTTCTATCTGTCGGATTTCAAAGTCATTGTGCCCTTTTGAATGTTCTTTTAATTTCTCAATATTCCGGCTGATTTCGTCACGCAGATCTTCCAGACGCGCGATCAGCGGCTCCAGATCCGTCGTGCCGTGATAATAGGCATAGATATCATCCAGCGAGAGACCGAGATTCTGCAGAATGCGGATGCTCCGGATGCGCGAGACGGTGTCTGCTGTATAGTAACGGTTTCCATTGATACCGTCTCTCTGATCCGGCAGAATAAGCCCCTTGTCTTCATAATTTAAAATCATGCGCCGGGTCACTTCCAACGCTTTGGCTGCCTCGCCGATCGAGAGCAGCCGTTTTTTATCGTGCGTCATAAAACCTCCTGTTAGATATCCATAAGATGTGCAATCATGTATATTTGTTATGTAGGGTTCTGGTGCAATTTTTTACACTCATAGTTTTTTATAATTACATGAAAAATAAGTAAAAATTATATAAATTAGCTAAAAAGGGATTGTATCGCACATCAATGTACGATGTATAATCATTTTATTGAAAGCGGGATGCTGTGTCAAGTATCCCGCCGATGCAAAACGCCACACAATTCGTCATACTATGCACGTTGAAAAGGAGTATCCGGGCAGGCAGGAGCGTCAGACATTGGGGAGAATGAGTATTTTATATACAGAAAGATTTGATGGCTCATCTGCAAACATCTGCCCGGAGAAACATTTCAACCAAAACGCCTTTATTGTATACCTATGATGCTGCGTTTTATCTGGAAAAATCAAGAAAGAATTGACATTTGAACGCCTTCCATATATGCTTGAACCAATATGATTTTCGATTTGACAGATGGGAAAATCAATGGAAAATCTAAGCAGATATGGGAGGCTTTTATGGATCAGGAAAATCAGACACCACACAAACGGCGTGTCAGATATAAAGGAAAATATCCAAAGAAATTTGAAGAAAAATATAAAGAGCTGCAGCCGGAGAAGTATCAGGACACGATCCAGCACGTGATTCAGAAGGGAAATACACCAGCGGGCATGCATATTTCCATTATGGTGCAGGAGATTCTGGACTTTTTGCAGATCCAGCCGGGGCAGGTCGGATTTGATGCGACGCTAGGATACGGCGGACATACGAAGGCAATGCTGGCCTGCCTGAAAGGGCAGGGACATATGTATGCGACCGATGTTGATCCGGAGGAATCCGCCAAGACGCGGAAACGCCTGGAAGAAGCGGGCTATGGCGAGGACATGCTTTCAATCCGTCTCCAGAACTTCTGTACAATCGATGAGATTGCCAAAGAAGCGGGTGGTTTTGATTTTATTTTAGCCGATCTGGGCGTGTCTTCGATGCAGATTGACAATCCGAAGCGAGGCTTTTCGTTCAAGGTAGATGGACCGCTGGACCTGCGCCTGAATCAGGAAAAAGGCATCAGCGCCGCCGAGCGCCTTGACACGATCGAGCGTGAGGAGCTGGCGGGCATGCTGTACGAAAATTCAGACGAACCGTACTGCGAGGAGCTGGCAAAAGCGATCACGGATGAGATCCGCCGTGGAAATCGGATCGATACGACCACGAAACTCCGTGAAATCATTGAAAAAACATTGGATTTCCTTCCGGAAAAGGAGAAAAAGGAGACAGTCAAGAAGACCTGTCAGCGTGTTTTCCAGGCGCTCCGGATCGATGTAAACCAGGAATTTGAAGTACTCTATGAGTTTATGGAGAAGCTTCCAAATGCGCTTCGACCGGGCGGACGGGCAGCGATCCTGACCTTCCATTCCGGAGAGGATAAACTGGTGAAAGCGGCGCTCAAAGAGGGATATCGCGCCGGTATCTATAAAGAATATTCCAAAGATGTGGTGCGCCCGTCCGCGCAGGAGTGCGTACAGAACCCGCGTGCCCGCTCGACGAAGATGCGCTGGGCGATCCGGGCGGACGAGTAAAATGAATATAAAAGAAAATATATGAAAAAACAGGGCAGCTGTTCCGAGCAATATGGGAGCGGCTGTCCTGTTTTTATTGTGAAGATCAAAGAGAGTCCATGTGAAAAAATTTCGGGCGCAGTGATGTCTGGTTCTGCAAAAATCCGATTAAAAGAGCAAAAATGTTTTTTTTGCGAGATTTCTGTTTCCGGTGCGTATACTATAAGATTACTTTTCAGAAAATAGAAAAGTGGTCACAGTTGTGAAAGAAAAAACAGCTGCGAAAAAAACAAATACGCGAGAAAGTTTCGTGAGAAAGAGAGGAAACGTATTGAAACAGGAAACACAAAATGAATTGGAACGATTTAGGGATTATTTGAGAGAACAGGAAAAAAGCAGCCACACGATCGAAAAATACTGCAGGGACGTGAGAAAGTTTTTGATGTTTGCTGATGAAGACTGGGATAAAAATACAATTATATCTTTTAAGGAATATCTGCAAGCTCATTATAAAACGTCCAGCGCCAATTCGATGCTTGCGTCTCTGAACAGCTACTTTCATTTTATCGGAAGACAGGAATACTGTGTCCGCACGTTCCGGGTGCAGAAGCGGATTTTCTGTGATGAGAGACAGGAAATGACGCGCAGCGATTATCAAAAGTTAGTTAAGGCGGCGCGGGAGCGCGGCGATGAACGCCTCTGTGCGATATTGCAGACGATCGCGAGCACGGGCATACGAATCAGCGAGCTTTCATATATTACAGCGGAATCGCTGGCACAGGGGGAAGTAGTGATCGACTGTAAGGGAAAACAGCGGGTGATCCTGCTGCCGCAGTCGCTGATGCTGTATCTGACGCAGTACTGCCAGAAGCAGCGGATTGTGAGAGGCAGCATCTTTGTCACAAAAAACGGGCAGGCAGTCCGCAGACAGAATGTGTGGGCGGACATGAAATCCGTCTGCACCGAAGCGGGTGTTCTTCCGAGCAAGGTATATCCGCACAATCTGCGCCATCTGTTTGCCAAGATATTTTATGAGCGCGATCACGATCTGGTCCGTCTGGCAGACTATCTGGGTCACAGCAGCGTGGAAACGACAAGACGTTATACGATCATCAGCAGCCGTGAAGCGTGCCGCAGACAGCTGGAATTAGGTTTGTTGATTGATAGGGAAAATTGACGAAAAACATAATGGGAATTATGTCATGAAATGAAAAAAATCTGCATACATATCTAAATATATGATTTTATTATCAAGTTTATCACTTCTGAGAAAAAATTTCAACCTACAAAGACGTTAAAAAACAGTACTTGAAAGTACAGATATTTTATCCAAAATCCGACAAAAACCTTGCAAATTAAAGAAAAAACAAAACAGGTGGATATGACATAATTCCCATTATGTCAGCCGGGGAGGTGGAGTATGTGAGAGAAGATCTGACGGGGCGCCGGTATGGACGCCTGACCGTCTGCCGGGAGATAAAACAGGCAGAAAAAAGCCGCCGCCATTACTGGCTGTGCCGGTGTGACTGCGGGAAAGAAAAAACCGTGGAGGAGTCCCATCTGAAAACAGGGCATACGAAAAGCTGCGGGTGCTATCGGAAGGAACTTCCGTCCAGTCGGCGGATCGATCTGACAGGTCGTCAGTTCGGACGTTTGAAAGTGCTTGAAGAGGCGGATAATTCCAACCGGACAGGTGAATATTGGAAATGTGTCTGTAGCTGCGGACGCCTGATTGAGGCATCCAAAGAAAGCCTGTGCGCGGGAAAAACCAAGAGCTGTGGGTGCCTGCAGGCGGAGACACGAAAGAAAAACATGAAAAAAGCGATTCATTTTGTAGGCGGAACCTGCCTGGAACGAATCGCCAACCAGAAAAATACGGCAAACAATACAAGCGGCTACCGAGGCGTCTACCAGCGGGAAAATTCCCGGTGGCGGGCAGCGATCGGCTTTCAGGGAAAAGTGTACAACCTTGGAACCTTCGTAAACCTTGAGGATGCGGTGGCAGCGCGGAAAAAAGCAGAAGAGGAATTGTACGAGCCATTTTTGCGGGAACATGGCGTGAAAGCGGTGCAGAATGGAGGTATTTAAATCCGCATAAGGGAACCTGTGTTGATGATAAGACGGGAGGCAAAAAGAATGAAAAAAACGAAGAAAAAGGGGAAAAGTTACAGTCAAGGCTGGTTTGGGCGTCAGTCAAGGCGTTTCATGTCAGTGCTTTTGTGCAGCAGTATGTTGAGCACAAGCGTGGCAAATACAGCCGCATTTGCAGCTGCCACATCCGAAGGAGGGGATGAAAGACAGGAATTTTCATTGGAAAAAGAAGTCCTCAGGCAGGCAATCCGGGATGCTGCTAAAAAAGGAAAGACAGTAAAAGAGGATGCATTTACGTTTTCCGGCGATGAGGCAGAAACCTACGAGGGACTGTTTGAAGAAGGAAATCTATATGAACTGCATCCAGATTTCGAGAAGAAAAACGACCGGCTTACTTTGAAAATGTATGCCCGCTTAGAGGATGAAGAGGACATGGATCAGTATACGATCAGCGGAAATGAAGAAATTATTTTCCTGATGACCAATTCTTCTTCAAAAGAGCGCACCGGACGGATTCTGGTGGATGGAAGAGCCAGCGCATGGATGACGGTTGCGCCATTTGGTGAAGTAAAAAAGCAGGTTGAGCTGGAGACAGAGGAAGCGGTTCCGACCGAGATAGAAAATGAGGTAAAAGAACCGGAAAGTGCAGTTCCGGCAGGAAGTGAAGATATCACAGAAGAGGATACGGCTCTGGAGGACGATGTAAAGGAGCAGGAAAATGCTTCAGATACAGGTAACAATCAAATAAAAGAAGAATCGGAAGCAGCGGATGACAAGAAAGATTTATCGGAACCGGATTCTGAGAACGAGAATGAAAAAGCAGACATGGATGCGTTCGAAACAGATACATCCGATGCAGATACATCGGATTCAGAAAATGACAGCGCCCAGGACGAAGGTTCAGTTCAGGTATCACGTTCGGCTCATTTTTCGATGTTTTTGACTTCAGCTGCAATGGCATCTCCGTCTGATGCAAAAGAAGAAGAGAACGAGAACGATGAAAACGAAAAAAATAAGGCGATTGTAGGCGACGAAGCAGAAGAAGACAATTTCGAACGCATTCTGGGGGATTCATATGAAACGGTAGGCATTAAGAATGCATCCGCAGCCGCATTTGTAACTTCCGCGATGGAGCTTGGTCTGACAGACGTAGCTGTTTTGTCGGCAGTGGAAGTGGAAGAAATTCCACACTGGCAGATTTCGAAGTCTAAAAAAGCTACCAATCTGGACGAAAATTTTGAATCCCAGGTAACACTTTCCCTTCCGTCAGCGGAGGAAAAACTGGAAAATGACATTGTGTTTGTGCTGGATAAATCTACCAGCGTGCAGCTGGAAAATGAGGCGTTAGAGATGCTTAAGGAGCTGCAGGCGCAGGCAAAGGAAAATGGCGCAAAAGTAAAGGTTGGAGTCGTTATTTTCAATAAAGAAGCGCACAAGTCTGACTTTATGGATTTGGGAACCCAGTATGATGCGATTGCGGCAGCGATCCGTGAGAATATTAGCAGCGGAACGAATCTTTCGGCTGGAATCCTTGCAGGCAAGAAAATGCTGGATGAGGATACGCAGGTGGCAGCAGGAAGAAAGAGCCTGGTGCTTTTAAGCGATGGCATTACCTATATTTTTGGGGAAAAACCGACGGCGGTTGCCTGGGGATTTGAGAATGATGGTTCAGAACATTCCTGGGCGGGACCGGATAACTGGATTCTTAAATATGGGAATAATAAAGCATTATCGGAGGATGAGTGGAACGAGCGCCTGGGTACAATCAAAGCGCAGATGGATGCACAGGCGATGAATTTGACCATTCATATGAGCCAGGAGATTTAACGCCATGTACCCCACCTGATGAAGGAAAAAAATATGCCAATAGCGTTGATAAAGCGCTCTATCTTTCCTATGAGGCATATCTGGAAGCGGCGAAGGAACAGTATCACTGCTATGCGATGCCGATTGGTTCATCTGCTGGTGAAAGCTATCCATGGGGACCGAGCTTTGTGAAATATCTGGCAGACGGAAAAACGGTAAGTTTTGAAGATATCAAAAATGATATCCTTTATGCCGTCGATCGGGACTCGACTGTGGAAGATTATATGGGTTGGGTCAAGGATGACTACAATTTTGACTTAAAGAGCATCGACCGTCTGACTGTTGGCGGCAGGGAGCTTTCTAAATGGAAAGATGGAAATACCGTTTATTTTGGAAATGAAGACGTGAATGCAGCTCAATATCGTTTTAAGGTGGAATACGATCCGTCGGATAAAGAAGGAGGAGAACATTTCATCTGGACGATGAATGAGGCGGTAAAAAATAATGAACCGGTGCAGCTGACCTATACGGTAAAACTGGTAAATCCGAAGAACAATCCAGGAGAATCGTATGGACGGTACGATGAAGACGGAAGCGAAGAGTATGATGGACTTTATACGAACCAGAAAGCAGTGCTGCATCCGGTTGGAAGCGATCAGGAAAAAGGAAAAACGGAAGTATTTTCGAAACCGACTGTATCATATACGATTCCGGGAGGAGAACTTCCGACGATTCCAGAGGGAGGAACTTCTAAATCGAAGACAGCGGAACAGCTGGATGAAAATTTTAAGTCTCAAGTGGCTTTGTCCTTGCCGTCAGCGGAGGAGCAGCTGGTAAGTGATGTGGTGCTTGTCTTAGATAAATCAACCAGCACGGGACTGAAAGAGCAGGCATTGGAAATGCTTCAGAACCTCAAGAAAGAAGTGCAGGAAAAGGGAGCAAAGGTCAAAGTGGGAGTAGTGCTCTTTAACAAGGAAGCGCATACGGATGGATTTATGGATTTGGAGACCCAATATGAGGCGATTGAAGCAGCCATTTGTCAGGAAATTAAGAGTGGAACCAATCTTCACGCAGGTATTTTAGCGGGTAAATCAATGTTAGACCAGGATACAGGAGTGGCAGATGAACGCAAGACACTGGTAGTTGTCAGTGATGGTATTACCTATATGTTTAATGAGAATCCGACGGCGGTTGCCTGGGGATTTATGGCAGATTCTCCGAAACATTTTGCAGGACCGGATAACTGGAAATCCAAGTATGGAAATAATCAGGCACCGACGGACTGGAATGCATGGCTGACCGGCATAGGAGCCAGACTTTCAGAGCAGAAGGATACACACGACTATCCATATGGAACGGAACCGGATGCATCGCTTATTACACCGGTGGAGGAAGCAGGAAATTATGTGAATTCGATCGATAAGGCATTATATCTTTCATACGAGGCGTACGCACAGGCAGCTTCGGAAGGATATCACTGCTATGCGATGCCGATTACGCCGCCCGGAACGGCAAGTAACTATGAGTGGGGAATGAGTTTCATGCGGTACCTCGCGAATGGAAAGCAGGTTTCATTTGAAAGTATAGAAAATGATATTTTGTATGCCGTTGATAAAGGTTCTGTTGTGAAAGATTATATGGGTTATGTGAAAGAGGATTATAACTTTGATTTCGATCACTTAGACCAGCTGACAGTAGGGGGAAAAGCGCTTTCTATGTATCAGGAGGGCAACACCTGGTATTTTGGAGACGGAGAACCGGGACCGCAGAATTATCGTTTTAAAGTGGTATATGACGCGGGAAATAAGGCAGAGACAGAGATGTTTACCTGGTATATAAATGAACCAGTTTCAAACTTTGCACCGGTGCAGCTGACCTATACCGTAAAACTGATAAACCCAAAGACGGCGGATGGAACATATGGAAAATATGACCGGGACGGCAGCCAGCACTATGAAGGGCTCTATACCAATCAGGAGGCGGTCCTGTATCCGGTAGACAGCCGTGGAAATGAGTATCGGCCAGAAGAATTCCCGAAGCCGACCGTATCATATGTGGTAGAACATGGAAGCCAGGAACCGGGATCTGATCCTACCCCGACCCCGAATCCAGGCAATAACGGAGGCGGAAGCCACGGCGGTCACGGAGGCGGAAGTAGTTCTGGCAGTAAAAAGTCTTCGACCACAACCGCGTCGGGACCGGCAGCCCAGCCGACGGAACCGGTTACGCCGGTTGTACCAGAACCTCAGCCGGTTGTACCGGCAGAAGGACTTCCGAAGACCGGAGATACGGATCGGATGGATGTGCCGATGGCTCTGCTGGCAATTGGAATGATGGCAGCAGCTTATGTATTAATGACGGGCAGAAAAAAGACGGAAGAGTAAGACGAGACATAGAAAAATAAAAATTGCCCGGTTATAAGAGCAGGTTTTTAGGGCGGCGCCAGAAATAATGGCGCTGTCCTAAAACTATGCTGTTATCTGTTTCGTTTTGTATGCAAATTAATACATCATTTATAAAAATATATAATTTGCTTAACAAATAAAGGCGCAGAACGTTTCACGGGCAAAGATGGAGGGATCGATGCAAAAGTGGACACGGAAAGCAGCGGCTGTGATAGCTGTCATCTGTCTGGCGTTCGGTACAGCGGGGGTGGCAATGCATAAATGGGATGAAATGCGTCAGGAGAAGGCGCATGAAGAGCTGACCGCTCAGGTTGTGGGAATGTCGGAAGCAGGGACGACAGGAGAAACAATGCCGGAGAAAAAAGTGCCAGAAGTGGAAAATGAGATAGATGAGACGGATGCAATAAAGGAGACAGAATATGTGTCAGCAATTGATTTCGCAGTGCTGGATTCCCAGAATCCGGACGTCGTTGCCTGGATTCAGATTCCGGGAACACAGATCAATTATCCGGTGGTTCAGGGGAAGGACAATGATTATTACCTGCACCGTGACCTGAACGGGCAGAAGAGCACGGCGGGCACGATTTTTCTGGACTATGCCGATCAGGCAGATTTTTCGTCCCTGCATAATGTGCTGTACGGCCATCACATGAAGAATGGAAGTATGTTTAAGGACATTTCCAGATACAAGGATCAGGGCTATTTCGATCAGCATTCAGAAATCATTCTTTATACGCCGGAGCGGGAGATTCATTTAAAAGCCCTGGCGGCTGTCTGCACATCGCCGGATGCGATCCGACGGAAAACGGAGTTTGCATCGGGAGAAGAATTTGCGTCATATATTCAGCAGATGACAGCGGGCGCGAGCGCGTCCGCGCCGATCGAGGGAACGATCATGCGTTTGTATTCATTTGTGACATGCAGCTATGAATTTAACAATGCCCGGACAATTCTATATGCGTATGAGGCGGCAGAATAGAATGGGAAATAGATCTATAACAGGAGGTAAGAATATGAAGAAGTTAGAGACAAAGGGGAGGAGCCGGAAACAGAGGCATCATTTGTTTCATAAAGAAATGAAGCAGATGAAGCGTCTTTTGTCTGTCTGTTTGTGCACCAGTATGATCAGTACCAGTATTGGAAGTACGACGGCGCTGGCAGCAACGGCTCCGCTGTTGGAAAAGAATGAGGCGGAGGAAGAAAATCAGAATTTTGTCCTAGATCGGGAAGAGCTGAGTGAGGCACTATTAAAAGCGGTGAAAGGAAAACCGGTCAAGGAAGATGCCCTAACCTTTGAGGGAGAAGAATCAGAAGCGTATGAGACACTGTTTCAGGAAGATGGTTCCCTCTTTGAATTGCATCCGGATGTGAAAGCACCGGACGGAAAGGTAAATTTAAAGGTCTATGCGAGACTGGATGAAAAAGAGGATCTGGATCATTATACGATCACAGGCGAGGAAGAAATTTTATTTCTGCTGTTAAATCGTTCTTCTGAGAAAGAATATGGGCAGATAGAGGTAGATGGAAAACGAAGCGGAAAAGTTTCGATTCTCTCATCTAAAGAGTTAAAGAAGCAGATCCAGGATGAAGAAATGGAAGCAAGCGAAGAAACGGGAGTTTCCATTTCGAATGGTGCGGAAGAAAAATCAAATAAAACGGCTGGAGAGTCTGAGAAGAAAGAAAATGTAAAAGAGACAGATTCGCAGGAACCAGAAAAAGAGAATCCGGTGGAAACTCCGGAAAAGGTGGACAAGTCAGAGAACCCGGCAAGTGAACCGGAAAAAGGTTCAGAGGCGGAAAATCCGGCGAATAAAGCAGAAAACGGGGCAGAAGCAGAGAACCCGGCAAACGAGCCGGAAAAGAGTCAGGAAGCAGGCTCGGGTGCGGGTAATGCGGGAAAAACAGGTACCCCAGAAGAAAAGGACAGTCAGCCGGATGCAGATTCGGGCTCAGAAAATGAAAAGAATGATTCTGCAGGCAGCGAAGCAGGGGACGTGGCGCAGGTATCGCGATCGGATCATTTTAAGATGTTTCTGACAGCGGCACCGGCGACGGCGAGCGAGATACAGACGGAAGATGAGACATCGGAGAAAGAAACGAATACAGCCGACCAGCCGGATGCGGAGACGGAAGTCGAGATAGAAGACGGAGCAGAGCGGCTAGAGGGCGAGACATATGAGAGCGTTCTTCTTAAAAATACGGCAGCTACTGCATTCGTGACGACCGCTGCAGAGCTGGGACTTTCCGGCAGTGTGGATGATGCGGTCTACACGGTCAATACAGATTCTGCTGTACTTACCCTGACGGTACCGGCGGGTGCGTTTGAAGAAAAAGTAAAGCTGAAAGCAGAAGAGATCAAGGACGGAAGCGAAGAACATCAGACATTGAGCGATCAGATCCATGAAGAAGGATACCGCGCGGATTCCTTTACAGCCTTTGATGTGAAATTTGTAAACGAGGCAGGAGAGGAAGTCGAGCCATCCGAAGAAGTCAAGGTCAGCATTCAGTTTAAAAAGAATGCAGTTGAAAGTGAGACAGGAGAAAATCTGGAAGAGACAAAAATCCTGCATATCCATGAGGATGTCATCACAGAACTTTCTGAGGTTGAAATCCAGGATAGCACAGAGGACAGTGAAAAAACAGCAAAACTGACCTTTGGCGTCAACGAATTTTCTATTCTGCTGGCTTTAAACGAGGCAGCTGCCGGTGTGGCAGAGGTAAATGGGACAGCGTATGATACGCTGGAAGCTGCGTTCGCGGCAGCAGATGATGGGGATACGGTGAAGGTGCTGAAAAACTGTGGACTGTCAAATGCTGTTTCAGTTGATAAAGCTCTTACACTTGATTTGAATGGAAAAGTAGTAAAAGTAAAAATAGTTCCGGAAGCAAAAGCAAAACAGACAATCAGTGCATTTGCGGTTGCGGAATCGGGAACCTTTACGGTTTTGAATGGTCTGCTTGGCGGAAGCGGCAAGGGTGCAGATAACCGTGCGATCGAGGCAAAGGGCGGAACAGTCATTCTGAGGAATACGATTCTGGCAGGTTTTCAGGCGTTATCTGGAAACGGCGGCGCTGTTTTGATGAATGGAGGTACGCTGGAAGCAGAGAAATGTAATTTCGGTTATTTTACAAGAGAAGATAATAATTACAAAGAATATAGTGGACAGGGAAATTTCGCCCAGAGCGGAGGTGCTGTCTATACTTCTCAGGCAGCGGTTAAAATGGAGAAGTGTAATTTGTTTTATAACAGCGCGATTGATATGACAGGAACGACTGGACAGTATTGGTTTGGCGGCGGTGCGCTTTTTGCAGATCGCGGAACGGTGACACTGAATGAAAATTATTTCTTCTCTAATACATCTAAGGATTATGGTGGAGCAATCCATCTGGATGCGGTGCAGACGGCAGAATTGACAGGCAACCGGATTCGAAATTCACATGCTTATAACCATCGGATTACAGAGATGGCAGCCAGAGGCGGCGATGGCGGTGCGATTTACAGCCGTATATCGAAAACAGTTACATTGAAGAACAATGTCATTACAGAAAATAGCAGCATGGGAAATGGCGCCGGGCTGTGGGTACTTGGAGCGGCTGATTGTGTTCTGACATTGGAAGGAAATACCATTGCTAAGAATGAAGCGGGTCAGCGTGGCGGCGGTATGAAGCTGAATATGGATAAGAACAGCCAGGTGAATTTAATCAGTGGTTTGATCAGTGAAAATAGATCGTCTGGCTTTGGCGGCGGAATTGATTACACGAATCACGAGAATCCAACGCTTCATCTTACGAATGTTCTGATAACAGGAAATCGGGCATCGCGTGGTGCAGGAATCTGGGCGTGCCCGACCTCTGAGACAGAGGTTTATTCAACTTTGGGCGGCGCTTTTTATGGAAATAAGGCAACTGGGAAGACAGGCGGCATTTCCTATTCTTATGAAGCATCAGGAGATGAGATCCGCTATGAAGGAACCGATACACCGGATAAGTTCTCGATTCAGAGCAACCCGCCGAGCGCAACTACCCACATTTCTGTTTCCGGTCGTTCTCTGGGCGGCGGTGTGATCAGATGGTATTCTGATGAGGCGGAAAATCGCTATCAGGCTGGAAATCCAGAAGCGGATCCGGCTATTTATACCAATACAAATAAGTCATTTGGTTTACATGGAGAGTTGAGTGAGGAGCACCAGAAATTGGCGTCTTCGGAGGCGCAGCTTGTTATCAGTGACAATGTTTCCAAGCGTGGCGGCGGTATTGCAACGAACAGTCCAGTCGTGATTGGTATGGAATATGCAGATGTGGCGGTAGAAGTAACCAAAAAATGGACCGAAGAAACTCATCCAGACCACGTGTACGTGGATCTCTACCGCGTAGGCGATACGAGCGGTGAAAAAGTGAAGCTCGACAGTCACGCAGAACTAAATGCGGAGAATAACTGGTCGGCGTAGTTTGAGGATCTTCCGTCAAAATGCGTTTCGAATGGAGAGGTGGAAGATTGTCACTATATTGTGGAAGAAGAAACGCTGGAAGGATGGAAGGGAAGTTCCAGTACAGAATATGACAAGGAAAACAAAACCTATCACATTACACTGACCAATGCACCAATCCGGTACGGCAGCCTGACGGTTTCCAAAGAGGTCACCGGAAGCGGAGACAAGGAAAAAGCGTTCACGTTTAAAGTAACCTTGCAGGGCGGCACTGCATTGAACGGAAATTATGGCGATATGGAATTTGTCGATAATGTAGCAACATTTACATTAAAGCACGGCGAGAGCAAGTCAGCAGCCGGTCTTCCGGAGGGAACTGCTTACACGGTGGAAGAGAGCGGAAATGAAGGCTATACCGTGACGAAAACAGGAGATGTAGGAACAATCGCTGGTGGAGAAACAGCAGTTGTAAAATTTGTCAATGCCATGAGCGGAGGCGATAATCCAACTCCAACACCAGATCCGACCCCGGATCATAATGGCGGTGGAGGTCATGGTGGTCACGGCGGTGGAAGTGGTTCTGGCAGTAAAAAGTCTTCGACCACAACCGCGTCTGGTCCGGCAGCAGAACCGACCGAACCGGTTACACCGGTTGAACCAGAACCTCAGCCGGTCGTACCGGAAGAGGGACTTCCGAAGACTGGAGAGGATCAGATGAATGTGCCGATGACTGCACTTACAGTCGGAATGATGGCAGCAGCCTATGTATTAATGACAGGAAGAAAAAAGACAGAGGAATAGAACGAGACATAGAAAAATAAAGACTCCACGGTCATAAAAGCAGGTTGATAGGGCGGCACCGGTAAAATGGTGCCGCCCTAAAACTATGCTGGAATGTGGCTAGCTTTAGATAAAATACTCCGCCTCACTCCTGCGTGTATAGTTCTGCTCCAGCATCGCGACGTGGGACAGAAAAGCTTCGTTGTCGAAGTATTTCGCGCCAGCCGGGCAGATCTTGATGCACGCCTGACATTTAATGCAGATACCGGTGCAGGTGTCCGGTGCATCTGCCGGGATAGAGCCCATCGGACAGACCGTTGCACAGATGCCGCAGCCAGTACATTTTTCCGGATCGGTGACTGGTTTGGCTTTCAGGAAGACAGCCGGTTTTCCGTCGGTGCCGAGCGGGGTGTAATATGGTCCGACCGGATCATCGCCGCGCACGGCAATCGGAGCCGGGATTTCGGTCAGGGAAGTGATCTTTTCAGCTGCTTTGATGCCGAATGCATGGATCTGTGCGAGATCATCTGCATCTGGACGTCCGGTTGCCAGCTTGTCGCTGAATACGTGCTCGGTCGGGATACCGGCACCCGCAATGGTGTGGAAACCGTGCGCCTCTAATTCATTGCGAAGCTCGATGAGCCCATTGTCGAAGTTGCGGTTTCCGAAGACAGCCACCGGAACGGCGAGCGCGCCATTTCCCTCAAAATGGGTCTGTACAAATGGGAGCATCTTGTTCGGGATGCGTCCCGCGTAGACCGGGGTGCCGATGACGAGCAGATCGTCTGCCCCGTATGTATGAACTTTTTCGCGGCTTTCCGGCAGCGTGAAATCATAGGAATCCATCGGGACACCGAGTGTATCCGCGATCGCCTGCGCCAGCGTGATGATAACCTTTTTCGCGTTGCCGGTCGGGCTGAAATAGACTGCGTGTACGTGATTGATTTTCATGAAAATACCTTCTCTTCATATGTTTAAATTTAATTCGGCGAAATACCTTATTATAGTAGGTATTTTAATGGATTTATGGTGGACTGTCAATGAAACTGGAGTTTTTTGGTTATTGGGCACGTATGCGTGAATAGTAATATGTTTTTTGCAGAATCGCCCAAAATATCATTACATATGTCTTGTCACATGAAATAATATGTGCTATACTGGTGCGGATGCACAAATGAAGTTTTGGATTGAAAGAGAACTCTGTTTGCGATAGGAGCATAGAGTGGCAGATAGTATTCTGCGATTTGAAGGCTGAACTATCTGCAGGATAAAAAGATAAGTGCAAACGTATGGTATAGAAAGGAAGGCAACAAAATGGTCCGGGAGGAAAATTATGATGTGGTCATCGTCGGGTGTGGCGTAGGCGGTCTGTACACCGCTTTAAACCTGCCGTCGGAAGACCGGATCTTAATGATTTGCAAGGAAGATATAGAGAGCTGTGATTCCAGCTGGCGCAGGGAGGTATCTGCGTGCTGCGGGATGAGACAGATTATGATGCGTATTTTGAGGACACGATGCGCGCGGGACACTACGAGAACCGCAAGGAGAGTGTGGATATCATGATCCGCTCCAGCCGGGATGTGATAAATAATCTGCTGAAATTAGGCGTAGGGTTTGACAAAAATCCAGATGGCAGTTTAAAATATACAAAGGAGGGCGCGCATTCGCAGCCGCGTATCTGTTTCCATGAGGACATCACGGGAAAAGAGATCACGACGACCCTGCAGACGCGTGTAAAAGAACTTCCGAATGTAGAAATCCGGGAATATACTGTTATGACGGATATTTTGGTAGAAAAGGGCATCTGCACCGGTATTCTGGCAAAGAATGCAGACGGCGATATTTTAAAGATTCATGCGAAAGACACGGTTCTGGCGACCGGCGGTATCGGTGGGCTTTACAAGCATTCGACGAACTTCCCGAGCCTGACAGGTGATGGGCTGGATGTGGCAAAGAAACACGGCGTGCGTCTGGAACATCTCGATTATGTCCAGATTCATCCGACCAGCCTGTACAGCAAGAAGCCGGGACGCAGCTTCCTGATTTCAGAATCGACCCGCGGCGAGGGAGCAGTTCTGTTAAATGGAAAGGGCGAGCGCTTTGTCGATGAGCTTCTGCCGCGTGATGTGGTGACGCAGGCGATCGAGAAGGAGATGGAAAAAGAGGGCAGCGATCATGTATGGCTGTCGTTTAAGGCAGTTCCGGAGGAGACGATCCGGAACCATTTTCCGCACATTTATGAGGAGTGCTTAAAAGAGGGCTACGATATCACGAAGGAACCGGCTCCGGTCGTACCGGCGCAGCATTATTTTATGGGCGGTATCTATGTCGATCATTTCTCCGAGACGACGATGGACACCTGTATGCGGTTGGTGAGACGAGCTGCAACGGCGTACACGGAAAGAACCGGCTTGCCAGCAACAGTCTGCTGGAAAGCCTTGTATTTGCAGAGAGAGCGGCAGGCAAGATCGCCGGACGGGAGGACGAAGAGTATGAATCCAATTACGATGCAGCTTGTTGCGGATGAGTATATCCGCATGGCGTTAAAGGAAGATATTAACAGTGAGGACGTTTCGACGAACGCGGTCATGCCGGAATACCGTAAGGGCGAGGTACAACTCTTAGCCAAGGCAGACGGTATTATCGCCGGTTTACAGGTGTTTGAGCGCGTGTTTAAACTTCTGGACGAGGCGACCGAGACAAAATTTGAGGTAAAAGACGGGGATACCGTCACAAAAGGGCAGTTTTTAGGTGTGATCACCGGCGACATCCGGGTGCTTCTTTCTGGCGAGCGGACGGCGCTCAACTATTTACAGCGGATGAGCGGCATTGCGACCTATACGAACCAGGTGGCGAAGCTCTTAGAAGGAACGAAGACGACGCTTTTAGATACGCGCAAGACGACCCCGTGTATGCGTATATTTGAAAAATATGCGGTCAAGGTTGGCGGCGGCAGCAACCACCGTTACAACTTATCGGACGGCGTGATGCTCAAGGATAACCATATCGACGCAGCCGGCGGAGTTAAGGCGGCGGTTGAGGCGGCGAAGAAATATGCCCCATTTGTCCGCAAGATCGAGGTGGAGACGGAAAATCTCGATATGGTGCGCGAGGCAGTGGAAGCGGGCGCTGATATTATCATGCTGGACAATATGACCCCGGACGAGATGGCGGAGGCGATCCGCATCATCGACGGACGCGCCGAGACGGAGTGTTCCGGAAATATGACGAAGGAAAATATCGCAACGATCACGAAATTAGGCGTAGATTATGTGTCCAGCGGCGCGCTGACGCACTCGGCACCAATTCTGGATCTGAGCCTCAAACATCTGCGGGCATTATAAAAATTTAAAAACTAAGAAAGGACAGGGAAAACAGGATGGAAACAACGATGACAGGAGTACAGCGGAGAAAGAAAATACTGGAAATGCTGGGACAGTCATCCACACCGCTTTCCGGCGGGGCGCTGGGGCGGGCAGTCGGCGTGAGCCGTCAGGTGGTGGTGCAGGATATCGCGCTTCTGCGTACCGAGGGACACCCTGTCCTTGCGACTGCCCGCGGTTATGTGCTGGAGGTGCCGCACCAGACGGAACGCCTTTTTAAAATGTGCCATACGACCGAGCAGACGCGCGAAGAGCTGAATACGATTGTTGATCTGGGCGGCGAGGTGCTGGATGTCATGGTCAACCACCGCATCTATGGAAAGGTATCGGCGCCGTTAAATATCCGCAGCCGCCGCGATGTTGAGGCATTTGTGGAAAATATCCGGACTGGGCGTTCCACGCCGCTTTTAAACGTGACATCGGGCTATCATTTCCATCACGTGGCTGCCGATCAGGAGGAGATTCTCGACGAGATCGAGGCAGCGCTGCGGGAAAAGGGATTTCTGGCGGACTTCCTGTCATACGAGCAGGAAGAGGTGGAAAAATAGGGGGAAAGTCAAAAGAAATGAATTTTTGAAATTATTTTAAAAAATATGAAATTTCCTGTTGACATTCTTTTTCAAATGTTATATACTATCTTTGCTGTCGATGAGACAGATAAGCAGTTGGCTGAGAGGTCAGGTGCGGGAATGGTTACAGTGCCGGATAAAACGGTCAGAATCGCAAAATGAATATGAGTCTGTAGCTCAGCTGGATAGAGCAACGGCCTTCTAAGCCGTGGGTCGGGGGTTCGAATCCCTTCAGGCTCGTCGAATCTGTTTCGACAGATTCCTATGGTGGATATAGCGCAGTTGGTTAGCGCGCCAGATTGTGGCTCTGGAGGCCTAGGGTTCGAATCCCTATATCCACCTTCTTTTAAAAGGATCTTTTGCTGATGGCTATCGCCAAGCGGTAAGGCACAGGACTTTGACTCCTGCATTCGTTGGTCCGAATCCAACTAGCCCAGTTAAATATGGGGTATTAGCTCAGTCGGTAGAGCACTTGACTTTTAATCAAGTTGTCCGGGGTTCGAATCCCCGATGCCTCATTACGAAGACACATTGCAGACGCGATGTGTCTTTTTGTGTAATGGGAAATCCCTTGGAAGTCTCTATTACACAAAAAGGCGCTAACGTGCCAATGATGCGCGCTCGCGCGAAATTGTAATATGAGGAGGTTTTAAGTTATGGCAAAAAAGTCCATGCGCGTAATCGGGGAGTACACAATGATCACAGCGGCGACCTTTGTCGTGGCGGCAGCCGTCTATTTCTTTCTGATTCCGAGCGGTGTATCGGTGGGGAGTATTTCCGGTCTGGCGATGCTTTTGGGAAATGTGATACCGCTGCCGATTTCAGTGCTGACCTTTATTTTAAATGCGGCGCTTCTGGTGGTGGGCTTTCTCTTTATCGGACGCGAGTTCGGCGTCAAGACGGTGTATACGTCACTGATTCTGCCGGTTTTTCTGTGGGTGTTTGAGCAGGTTTTTCCGGATTTTGTGTCGATCAACCAGGATGCGATGATGGATACGGTCTGCTATATCTTTGTTGTCAGCGTTGGTCTGGCTCTTTTGTTCCGGATGAATGCCTCGTCGGGCGGTCTGGACATCGTGGCAAAGTTCTTAAACAAATATTTCCATATGGAGCTGGGAAAAGCGATGGCGCTTCCAGGCATGTGTGTGGCGCTCTCATCCGTGTTTTTCAGCGATAAAAAACTGGTGGTGCTGGGCATTCTGGGCACATACTTAAACGGAATTGTGTTGGATCGTTTTATTTTCGGTCTGAATCTGAAAAAGAGAGTTTGCATTATCTCGGAAAAAGAAGAAGAGATACGCCAGTTTATCCTGCATACGCTTCATAGCGGCGCGACGATCTATCAGGGATTCGGCGCGTTTGACAATGAGCCGAAGACGGAAATTATCACGATCGTAGATAAAAACGAATATGCACAGCTCATGCCGTATATATTAAAAACAGATCCGAGGCATTTGTGACGGTGTATACGGTGAATGAGATTATTTATCGTCCCAAAAGATAGAAAATGATGTTACTGATAAAAAAACTCAGTAAGCAAAAATGAACAAAATTTGCTTGACGTGGTAAGTGATTCATGATATAGTCTCATTGAAGTTAGATAAGACTAACCCGTGAAAAGGAAAATAGAAGGCAGAAAAAGCCTTTTATTTTTTAAAAGATAGTTAGCTATATCTAACTAAAGGTAGATATGGCTAACTAAGAGAAGCAGTCAGGAGGCAGGAAGATGGAACGATTGTTTGAAGAAGTATTCGTAGAGGTGTGTGCGCCGACTCTTCGTGGCATCAAACCGTCGAACTTGTTCCGCTATCAGCCGCAGAACCGTGATAAACTCCTGGAAGCGCTTGATTTCTGGAACCGGGAGCTGGAACCGTCGGGGCTTCAGGTGCGGGCGCTTAAAGAGTGCAGCCGGACGGGCGCGTTTCTGATTCTGGTGTACCGCGAGGAATGGCTTCGCTTTATTCTGGGTAAAATATCTGTACAGCACTTTTTAAAAAAGTCTGGTTACCAGATGCAGAAGACGGTCGATGGCTTTTTGAAGCAGCTTTCCAACCGGCTTTGTCTGGAACATGATTTTCCACATGAGATTGGCATTTTCCTGGGGTATCCGCTTGAGGATGTTGTTGGATTCATTGAAAATCAGGGAAAAAATTATACCTGCAGCGGTTACTGGAAGACGTATGGCGACCCGCAGGAAGCAAAACGGCGGTTTGATTCATACCGGGAATGCACGGAAGTGTGCCGGGAGAAATACCGTCAGGGGACACCGATTATTCAGCTTGTAAAAGCCGCATAATAAATCTAAGTAAGTAAATTATTCACAAGGAGGAAATAAAAATGAGCAAGGTAGCAATTGTATACTGGAGCGGAACGGGAAACACAGAGGCTATGGCAAATTACGTAGCAGAGGGCGTTAAGAAAGCGGGTGGCGAGGCTGATTTATTTACTTCCGCAGAGTTTGGCGCTGACAAAGCTGGCGAGTATGACAGAATCGCATTTGGCTGCCCGTCTATGGGGGCTGAACAGTTAGAGGAGTCTGAGTTCCAGCCGATGTTCGACGAGGTTAGCCCGGTTCTCTCTGGCAAAAAGATTGCATTATTCGGTTCTTACGGATGGGGCGACGGCGAGTGGATGCGTACCTGGGAGAGCGACTGCATGACTCTGGGCGTAACCATGGCTTGCGAGCCGGTAATCTGCAACGCAACGCCGGACGAGGCAGCAGGTGCTGAGTGCGAGGCACTGGGCGAGGCTCTTGCAAACGCATAAGTAAAATCGCATAAAAACACATATATAATAAGAAGAAGTACAATTACCTGCGAACGCAGGACATCTTAAATTGCCATAATAAAGATGCTTAAAAATTGAAAATCAGAAAAGGAAGTGTCCTCCCGCGGCGCTTCCTTTTTTGTGGGCAAATATCCCCTTTTCGAAAACTCCAAAATGTGATATGATAAAAAATAAAACTGTTTGATTTGACTCAAACAACAGTATCAATTTACGAAAAGAAACAACGGAGGGAATGTATATGGAAGAAAATAAAAAACCATTGGCAGAGGGAGAGGAGAAGGAAGAGGCTGTCTCCAAGAACTTTATCGAGCGCGAGATTGACAAAGATCTGGCAGAGGGCGTTTACGATCATGTCCAGACGAGATTTCCTCCGGAACCGAACGGATATCTTCATATTGGACACGCTAAATCGATTATTCTGAACTCTGGACTGGCAAAAGAATACAGCGGAAAATTCAATCTCCGTTTTGATGACACCAACCCGACGAAGGAGAAGACGGAGTTTGTTGAGTCAATCATCGAGGATGTAAAATGGCTGGGCGCTGATTTTGAGGACCGCCTGTTTTTTGCATCCAACTATTTCCAGCAGATGTATGAGTGTGCAGTTCTTCTTATTAAAAAGGGAAAAGCATTCGTCTGCGATCTGACAGCTGATCAGATCCGCGAGTACCGCGGTGATTTTAACAATCCTGGTAAGGAAAGCCCATACCGCAACCGCAGCATCGAGGAGAACTTACAGCTCTTTGAGGAGATGAAAGAAGGCAAATATGCGGATGGCGAAAAGGTACTGCGTGCGAAAATTGATATGGCATCCCCGAACATCAATATGCGTGATCCGGTTATTTATCGTGTAGCCCATATGCATCATCACAACACCGGGGACAAATGGTGCATTTACCCGATGTACGATTTCGCTCATCCGATTGAGGATGCGATTGAGCACATCACGCATTCGATTTGTACGCTGGAATTTGAGGATCACAGACCGCTCTATGACTGGGTCGTAAGAGAGTGCGAGTTTGAGAACCCGCCGCGCCAGATTGAGTTTGCGAAGATGTATCTGACCAACGTCATTACCGGAAAACGTTATATCAAGAAACTGGTAGAAGATAAGATTGTAGATGGCTGGGATGATCCGCGTCTGGTAACCATCGCAGCGCTGCGTCGCAGAGGTTACACGCCGGAATCCATCCGCCGCTTTGTAGAGCTGGCAGGTGTCTCCAAAGCAGATAATTCCATCGACAGTGCAATGTTAGAGTACTGCCTGCGCGAGGATCTGAAATTAAAGAAGTCCCGTGTGATGGCAATTCTTGACCCGGTCAAGCTTGTTATCGACAACTATCCGGAAGGACAGATCGAGGAGCTGGATGCACCAAACAATATGGAGAACGAGGAACTTGGTTCCAGAAAGATTCCATTCGGCAGAGAACTTTACATCGAACGCGAGGACTTTATGGAAGAACCACCGAAGAAATACTTCCGTCTCTTCCCGGGCAATGAGGTTCGCCTGATGAACGCGTACTTTGTTACCTGCACCGGATGCGAGAAAGATGCAGACGGCAATGTAACGGTTGTTCACTGTACCTACGATCCGGAGACGAAGAGTGGTTCCGGCTTCAATGCAAGAAAGGTAAAAGGTACGATTCACTGGGTAGCAGCACAGACTGCACTGAAAGCAGAAGTACGTCTCTATGAGAATCTGGTAGACGAGGAAAAGGGCAAACTTAATGCAGATGGAACGCTGAACTTAAATCCGAATTCCCTGCGCGTTCTGAAAGAGTGTTACTTAGAGCCGGGTCTGAAAGAGGCAAAAGCATTTGAGAGCTTTCAGTTCGTCCGCAATGGATACTTCTGCGTGGACTGCCGCGACAGCGAGCCGGGCAAACCGGTTTTCAACCGGATTGTTTCGCTGAAGAGCTCTTTCAAGCTTCCGAAATAAATCGAGAACAACTCTTGAAAATGTATAAAAAAATACAGAAAAAAGCGGCTTTGTTCTGATGAAAAAAGGAGAGAACGGGACTTTCAGAATACATTTTAGAATATGAGCAAAATGCTTGAGAGGTCTTGGCGATTCTTCCGGGGGTTATTAAGAAAAATGTAGAAAAATGTAGTAATAACCTATAAAAAGCAGGTTGTTTTTGCTAATAAAACACCCTGCTTTTTGTGCATAATTTATGAAAGGCTTGGTTGACAATCAGGGGGGTTACTGTTATAATTTAAGTAAAGTGAGCTGATCATGTCAATCTGTGGCTTCACTTGTTACAGTTAAGGGGAAAAGCCCCTTATAAATTGCTTTCAAAAATGGAATGCATTCCACAATACGGAATCTTACTGGTGGAATTTTATAAGTATAATTTTTCACAAAGAAAGCAGAACCTAAAATAAATAAGGAGGTGCAATGCACAATGTGGACTGAACCAACTATGCCTTTCGGGCAGTCAGTTATCGTTTCTCTGCTGGGTCTTTCGGTAGTTTTCCTGGCTCTGATCTGTCTGGCTCTGGCAATTATGGTAATTTCCAAGATTCTCCGCTCCGTTGTTTCTGATGGTGCTAAGGCCCCGGCCGCAGCACAGAAAGCAGCACCGGCTGTGTCGGATGAAGCTGATAAGGAATTACTTGCCGTGCTGATGGCAACGATCGGGGATGACCTCGGATTGCCGACAGACAAGTTTAAGATCTTGAGCGTGACAGAAGTTAAGTAATGAGAAACAGGAATGAAAGGAAATCGAAAGGAAGGTTAGAGCAGTTATGAAGTATACGGCTACCCTCAATGGAAAACAGTACGAAGTAGAACTTGAAAGAATCGATGCATACGAGCCAATGCCGCGTTACGGCGAGGCTCCGGCAGCAGCACCGGCTCCAGTAGCAGCACCGGCACCGGCTCCTGCACCAGCAGCACCGGCTCCTGCACCAGCAGCAGCACCGGCCCCGGCGACAGCACCGGCAGCAGGCGCAACTACCGTAGAGGCTCCGATGCCAGGTAAGATCCTGAACATCAAAGTATCTGCAGGACAGGCAGTTAAGTTTGGTGAGACCGTCATCGTGATGGAAGCTATGAAGATGGAACTGAAATCGTTGCTCCGGCAGACGGTACAGTAGCACAGATTCTTGTCAAAGCAGGCGACGCCGTTGACACAGGTGCAGCACTGGTTACCCTGAACTAATAGACGATACTATGATAAATAGCAACTGTTTACAAAAAGGAATTTTCGGAACTGAAAATTCTGTATGATACAGTTCAGGCAACAGATTTTGCCGATTTGGAATACAAAGCATCGGCAAAATCCCATTACTGGGCACACATGTGTGAACAGTAATGATAAACATTCGAAAGGACGTAAAGAATTATGAAATATGTTGCTACGATCAATGGAAAGAAATACGAAGTTGAAGTAGAAAAATTAGAAGCTTACAAATCTCTGGATCGTAATGGTGTAGCAGCACCGGCAGCTCCGGTTCTTCCAGCATCCGCACCGGTACAGAGACCGGCAGCACCGGCTCCGGCAGCAGCACCGGCTCCAGCTCCAGCACCGGCAGCAGCACCGGCTCCGGCGGCAGCAGCTCCGGCGGGCGCAACTACCGTAGAAGCTCCGATGCCAGGTAAAATCCTGAACATCAAAGTATCTGAAGGACAGGCAGTTAAATTTGGCGAAGTAGTAGTTATTATGGAAGCCATGAAGATGGAGACTGAGATCGTTGCTCCGGCAGACGGTACAGTCAGCAAGATCCTTGTTAAGGCTGGCGATTCTGTTGATACAGGAGCTGCTCTGGTTGCTCTGAACTAGGAGGTTAGGTAATGAACTTTTTTGAAATATTAAAAGAGCTTCTTGCACAGTCGGGTTTCGCAGCATTGACCTGGAGAAGCTGTGTAATGATTCTCATTGCTTTTGTATTATTATACCTGGCAATTAAAAAGCAGTTCGAACCGCTTCTTCTGCTTCCGATTGCATTTGGTATGTTCCTGGCAAACCTGCCGTTGGCTGACCTGATGAAGGAAAGCGAGCCGTGGTATACCGCAGGTGTTCTGCGTATCATCTACGGCGGTGTTAAGTCCAGTTTGTTCCCGTGTCTGATCTTCATGGCAGTAGGTGCCATGACAGACTTTGGTCCGCTGATTGCAAACCCGGTGAGCCTTCTGCTTGGTGCAGCTGCTCAGTTCGGTATCTACATTGCATTCATGCTGGCTAACGCAACTGGTCTGTTTACAGTAGGTGAGGCAGCTGCTATCGGTATCATCGGTGGTGCAGACGGTCCGACCGCTATCTATGTAGCTAACAACCTGGCACCGGATCTGGTTGCTCCGATCGCCGTTGCCGCTTACTCCTACATGGCGCTGATTCCGCTGATTCAGCCGCCGATCATGAAGCTTCTTACCACTAAGAAAGAGCGTTCCATCGTTATGAAGCAGCTCCGTAAGGTAAGCAAGGTTGAGAAGATCGTATTCCCGGTATTCGTAGTACTGTTCTGCTCCCTGCTTCTTCCGTCCGTAGCTCCGCTGCTTGGTATGCTGATGCTTGGTAACCTGCTTCGTGAATCTGGTGTTACAGAGCGTCTTTCTGATACAGCTCAGAACGCACTGTGTAACATCGTAACTATCATGCTTGGTACTACCGTAGGTGCGACCGCAAACGGTGAGATCTTCCTGCGTGTTCAGACCATCGCTATCGTTTGCATGGGTCTTCTTGCATTCGCATTCGCTACCATCGGAGGTGTTCTCCTTGGTAAGGTGCTGTGCGCTGTAACCGGCGGCAAGATCAACCCGTTAATCGGTTCCGCTGGTGTATCTGCTGTACCGATGGCTGCCCGCGTTTCTCAGACAGTTGGTGCAAAAGAGAATCCGACCAACTTCCTTCTGATGCACGCTATGGGACCAAACGTAGCAGGTGTTATCGGTTCTGCCGTAGCAGCAGGTTTCTTCATGCTGATTTTCGGTTAATCGAATATTGATTTTTGGCTGTTGCAGCCGGGATCTGGCTGCATCTGGCCTGCGAAAGACCGCAGCGCCGGAAGTACCGGATCCCGTTTTTACTTATTTATATAGGTAGTTATAGAAAATTTTTTTAAAGGAGGCTTTATTGTGGCTAATAAAGTAATGTCTTTACACGATGCCGTAGAAAAGTATGTATGTGACAACGATGTACTTTGTCTCGGCGGATTTACAACAAACCGTAAACCGTATGCAGCAGTTTACGAGATCCTTCGTCAGGGTAAAACTGGTTTTGTAGGCTGGTCTGGCCCGGCAGGTGGTGACTGGGATGCGTTAATCGGTGAGGGCCGTGTGAGAGCCTACATCAACTGCTATACTGCAAACTCTGGTTACACCAACGTAGCTCGTCGTTTCCGTGCAGCTATCGAGAAGGGTGAGCTTACATATGAGGATTATTCTCAGGACGTTCTGATGCTTCAGCTTCATGCTGCGTCTCTGGGTCTTCCGTACCTGCCGGTACGTATGATGCAGGGCTCCGGACTTGTTAAGTTCTGGGGTATCAGCGAAGAGAAGAGAAGAACCATGGAAGGTGTTGACAACCTGAAATGCGTAGAGATCGAGAACCCGCTTGAGCCAGGCGAGAAGCTGCTGGCTGTTCCGGTTCCGAAGCTTGACTGCGCTATCATCCATGTTCAGCAGGCATCTCCGGATGGAACCTGTATCATCGATGGTGATGAGTTCCATGACGTAGATATCGCTGTAGCTGCAAAACGTTGTATCGTTACCTGCGAGGAGATCGTAAGTGATGAGTATATCCGTCGTGACCCAACCAAGACAAGAATCTTTGGTGAGTGTGTAGACGCCGTTGTTCGTGCACCGTACGGTGCTTGGCCGGCACAGTGCTACGGCTATTATGATGATGATGATAAGGGCTTGAAAGAGTACGACAAGGCTTCCAAGTACCTTGACGCTGAGGATGCTAAGGCACAGCTTCAGAAGGCTGCAGACAAAGCTGCTAAGGCTGCTGCTGCTAAGCCGGAAGATGAGAAGCTTGCAAAAGCTGCAGAAGTTGCTGCACAGGCTGCAAAAGATGCTGCTGACGGCACCAAGATTCCGGAGACCTTCAAGGATTACCTTCAGAAGTATGTATATGGATGCAAGGATCAGGATGATCTGCTCAACGTACTGGGCGGCGCTCGCCTCATGAACCTTAAGAATGAGCCGCATCTTGGCTATTCTACCAGACATTAATTGAGGGAGGGAAAATCTAAAATGGCTGATTATACAAAGTATACAAAGCAGGAAATGCAGGCTTACGCCATCGCAAAAAATATTAAAGAAAATCAGATCGTTATCGTTGGTACCGGTCTTCCGTTAATCGGTGCATCCCTGGCAAAACGTGTTGTTTGCCCGAGCTGCCATCCGATCGTAGAGAGTGGTCTTATGGATTGTTCTCCGATTGAGGTTCCGCGTTCTGTAGGTGACAACCGTTTCATGGCTCACTGTGCAGTACAGTGGCCAAACGTTCGTTTCGTAGGTTTCGAGGCTAATGAGTGGTTACATGATGCTGATCGTATGATCGCATTCATCGGTGGCGCTCAGATCGACCCGTACGGAAACGTTAACTCTACCTGTATCTTTGGTAAGGGTGATTATGTTAAACCTACCACACGTTTCACCGGTTCTGGCGGTGCAAACGGAATCGCTACCTTCTGCAACACCATCATCATGATGCAGCATCAGAAGAGAAGATTCATGGAGCATGTTGACTACATCACAAGCTGTGGCTGGATGGACGGCCCTGGCGGACGTGAGAGAGCAGGTCTTCCGGGCAACCGTGGACCGCAGATGGTAGTTACCGATCTTGGTATCATGAAATTCGACGAAGAGACCAAGAGAATGTACCTGGCTTACTACTATCCATTCTCCTCTCCGGAAATGGTTCAGGAGAACACTGGTTTCGAGATCGATACCTCCAGAGCTCAGCTGATGGAAGGTCCGGATCCGGAGATCATCCGCGTTATTCGTGAAGAGATCGACCAGGTCAGGCATTCATCAAAGTTCCGAAGGAGACTAAGTAATTAGCCTTCCATAGGGAATCAAGACAGATATCATTTCTGTCGATTAATTAGTTACTGATTGCAGGCGGGACAGGAGACGAACTGTCCCGCAAGCAATTCATTTATAACCATTTTTATTTTTTATTTTATAAGGAGAAAAGAAGACATGAATATGTATTCAATGCCAGGATATTTCCAGAATATGCCTACCGTTGGTAAAGCTCTGGTTAATCCGAATCCGGAAAACGAGCAGGAACTGAAGGCTGTTGAGAACGACATCCATGAGTCCATTAAGCAGGCTCTTGATGCTGGTATCACAACCGAAGAGAAGTTAAACGCACGTGGACAGCTTTCTGCTACACAGCGTATCAACGCCCTGATCGATCCAGGTACATGGTGCCCGTTAAACAGCCTTTACAATCCGGAAGACAACCGTTTCCAGACAACTAACGTTCTGAATGGTCTTGGCCGTGTAAATGGCAAATGGGTTTACATCATCGCTTCTGATAACAAGAAGATGGCTGGTGCTTGGGTTCCGGGACAGGCAGATAACCTGCTCCGTGCTGCAGATACCGCTAAGATGCTGCATCTGCCGTTAGTATACCTGTTAAACTGCTCAGGCGTTGAGTTCCCGAATCAGGACAAAGTATACCCGAACCGTCGTGGTGGTGGTACACCGTTCTTCCGCAACGCTGAGTTAAACCAGCTTGGTGTTCCGGTTATCGTAGGTATCTACGGAACCAACCCGGCAGGTGGTGGTTACCACAGCATTTCCCCGACTATCCTGATCGCTCATAAAGATGCGAACATGGCAGTTGGTGGCGCTGGTATCCTTTCCGGTATGAACCCGAAGGGTTACATCGATGAGGAAGCAGCAGAGCAGATCGTTAACGCTCAGATCGAGAACAGCAAACATCACGTTCCGGCTCCGGGTTCCGTGCCGATCCACTATGATGAGACAGGATTCTTCCGTGAAGTTTACGAGGATGATTTAGGCGTTATCGAGGGAATCAAGAAGTACATCAACTACCTTCCGTGCTTCAACCTGGAGTTCTTCCGTGTTGACAGCCCGAAGGCTCCGCAGCTTCCGGCTGAGGATCTGTACAGCATCATCCCGATGAACCAGAAACGTCCGTACGACATCTACGATGTAATCGGCCGTCTGTTCGATAACAGTGAGTTCTTCGAGTACAAGAAAGGCTACGGTCCGGAGATCGTTGCTGGTCTTGCAAAAGTTAACGGCCTTCTGGTTGGTGTTATCGCTAACGTACAGGGCTTACTCATGAACTATCCGGAGTACAAACAGGGTTCTGTAGGTATCGGTGGTAAGCTGTACCGTCAGGGTCTGATTAAGATGAACGAGTTCGTTACTCTGTGTGCTCGTGATAAGACACCGGTTATCTGGCTGCAGGATACCACAGGTATCGATGTAGGCGATGACGCTGAGAAGGCAGAGCTGCTTGGTTTAGGTCAGTCCCTGATCTACTCTATCGAGAATGCTAAGCTTCCGTCTCTGGAGGTTACTCTTCGTAAGGCAAGTGCTGCTGCTCACTACGTTCTGGGTGGTCCGCAGGGCAACAACACCAACGTATTCTCTATCGGTACAGGTGCTTGCGAGTACTACGTAATGCCGGGTGAGACCGCTGCAAACGCTATGTACTCCAGAAAGCTTGTTAAAGCTAAAAAAGCTGGCGAGCCGCTTCAGCCGATCATCGACAAGATGAACGCTATGATCCAGATGTACACAGACAAATCTCGTCCGAAATATTGTACAAAACAGGGTATGGTTGATGAGATCGTAGATCTGACCGATCTTCGTCCGTACATCCAGGCATTTACCGAGGCTTATTATCAGAATGCTCAGGCTATCTGCCCGATGCATCAGATGCTGGCTCCGAGATCTACTCGTGAGTTCATCAACTACGGTAAATAATTATCAAATTAAAACGGCATTGTGATAGGTGCCGCTAAGATAACATTTTAAAAAGAGAAGGCGCGTAAGTACGCGGCTGACAGTGATAGTGTAAATAGTGATAAGTAACAAATTGATAGTGTGAATAGTGTGAGGCTCTGGCGAAGCGGCTTGTCTGTATGACTGTAAATGAACCGTTTTGCCGGATGCTTGCAGATAAATCGGGCAAAGGAACTGGAACCTTTGCTCGATTTATTGGTATACTCAGGCAGATAAGTAATAAGTAATAGTTTTGTTAAGAATTATTTTATAACATTTTCAAGATTTTACAGCGACTTTTAGTTGATTTTGTGGTATTATGATGGGTGGAGACGATGTGATAGCACGGATCTGCCAAAACATCGTTGAAACAAAAATCAGGCATAGAAAGTCAGTATTGAAAGGAAAAAGATACATCATGAGCGAAATTTTCACTTTAGGTATCGACGTAGGCTCTACAGCTTCCAAATGTATCATCCTGAAGGATGGCAAGGAGATCGTAGGTAAGTCTCTGATTGACGTTGGAGCAGGTACCAGCGGTCCAAGCCGTGCCATCGAGGCAGTTCTGGAAGATGCAGGCCTCAAGAAAGAAGATATGGCATTCACACTGGCTACCGGTTATGGACGTACATCTCTGATGGACGGAATTGCCGATAAGCAGATGAGTGAGCTGTCATGTCATGCAAAGGGCGCTTATTTCCTTTTCCCGAGGTTCATACCGTAATTGACATCGGCGGTCAGGACGTGAAGGTTCTTCGCGTTGAGGACGGTGTCATGACAAACTTCCAGATGAACGATAAGTGTGCAGCCGGAACCGGAAGATTCCTGGATGTTATGGCTCGCGTTCTCGAAGTTGAGGTAAGTGATCTAGGCCGTCTTGGCGCTATGTCCAAGAAGCAGGTAGGAATCAGTTCCACCTGTACGGTTTTTGCAGAGAGTGAGGTTATAAGCCAGTTGTCGATGGGAACGGATAAATGTGATATCATTGCCGGTATTCATCGTTCAGTGGCTCATCGTGTCACGGGTCTTGCCCACCGAATCGGTGTAGTGCCGGATGTCGTTATGACAGGCGGTGTGGCTCAGAACCAGGGCGTAGTAGATGCGCTTGAGGCTGAGCTTGGCGTAAAGATTTGTACATCCCCGCTGACACAGTATAACGGCGCGCTTGGCGCAGCCCTGATGGCATATCAGGTAGCCAGCCGTCAGAAGTAACTAAGTTAATTTTTAAGAATGGAGGATAATTATTATGGCAAAACAAGTTAGTCCTGGTGTTCTTGCGCTTCGTAAAGTCGTAGATGACGTACACAAAGAGGCGCGTGAGGCCAAAGCAAGAGGCGAGTTAGTTGGATGGTCTTCTTCCAAATTCCCGTGTGAGCTTGCAGCAGCATTTGATTTACACGTTATGTATCCGGAGAACCAGGCAGCTGGTATCGCAGCTAACCGTTACGGTGAGCTGATGTGCCAGGCAGCTGAGGATCTTGGATATGACAACGATATCTGCGGTTACGCTCGTATCAGCCTTGCATATGCAGCTGGTGTACGTGTATCCCGTAAGTATGATCCGGAGACTGGTGAATACATCATCGATCCGAGCACAGGTAAACCATTAAAAGATGCTGACGGCAACGTAGTGATGGGTGAAGACGGAAAACCGAAGAAGGATCCGAAGACTCAGACTCCGTATCTGCAGCTGGACAACCTGCTTGAGATTGAAAAACTCCCGGATGGTCCGGAAAAAGAGAAACGTCTTGAGGCTATTTCTCCGATTCGTCAGATGCGTATTCCGCAGCCGGATTTCGTTCTTTGCTGCAACAACATCTGTAACTGTATGACAAAATGGTATGAGAACATCGCTCGTATGTGTAACATTCCGCTGATCATGATCGATATCCCGTACAACAATACAGTAGAAGTTCATGATGAGAATGTTAAATACGTTCGCGCTCAGTTCGACAAAGCGATCAAACAGCTGGAAGAGCTGACAGGCAAGAAGTTCGACGAGAAGAAGTTCGAGCAGGCTTGTGCAAACGCTAACCGTACCGCTAAGGCTTGGCTGAAAGTCTGTGATTTCCTGCAGTACAAACCGGCTCCATACAGTGGATTTGACCTGTTCAACCACATGGCAGACGTTGTAACTGCACGTGCTACTGTAGCTGCTGGTGATGCTTTTGAATTACTTGCAAAAGACCTGGAAGAGACAGTTAAGAAGGGTGAGACCACAACTCCGTTCCCGGAGAAATACCGTGTTATGTTCGAGGGTATTCCGTGCTGGCCGAAACTGCCGGCTCTGTTCAAACCGCTGAAGACCCACGGTGTAAACGTTACTGCCGTTGTATATGCTCCGGCATTTGGTTTCGTTTACAACAACATCGATGAGATGGCTCGTGCTTACTACAAAGCTCCGAACTCTGTCTGCATCGAGCAGGGTGTTGACTGGCGTGAAGGCATCTGCCGTGATAACAAGGTAGATGGCGTTCTGGTTCACTACAACAGAAGCTGTAAACCGTGGAGTGGTTACATGGCTGAGATGCAGCGTCGCTTTACTGCTGACCTGGGTATCCCGTGTGCTGGTTTCGACGGCGATCAGGCTGACCCGCGTAACTTCAATGCTGCTCAGTACGAGACTCGTGTAGAGGGTCTGGTTGAGGCAATGGAAGCAAATAAGCAGGCAAAGGAGGCTAAATAACCATGAGTGTTAACGCATTATTAGAAGAATTTAAGGTAAAAGCTGCAACTCCGAAGCAGCAGCTTGCTGAATATAAAGCTCAGGGCAAAAAAGTAGTTGGTGTTCTTCCTTACTACGCTCCGGAAGAGCTTGTATATGCCGCTGGTATCGTTCCGATGGGTATGTGGGGTTCCAACACTAAGACCATCAGCCGTGCAAAAGAGTACTGCGCTACTTTCTACTGCACCATCGCTCAGTTAGCTCTGGAGATGCTGCTGGATGGAACTATGGATCAGTTAGACGGTATTATCACACCTACTATCTGTGATACTCTTCGTCCGATGAGCCAGAACTTCCGTGTAGCTATGGGCGACAAGATGAAAGTTATCTTCTTAGCTCATCCGCAGAACCGTTTCGAAGAGTTTGGTCTTCAGTTCTGTATCGATCAGTACAACCATGTAAAAGCTGATCTGGAAGAGATCGCTGGAAGAAAGATTACTGATTCTGACATCCAGGATGCTATCGTTGTATACAACAAGAGCCGTGCAGCTCGCCGTGAGTTCGTAAAACTGGCTAACGAGCACTGTGATGTTATCACACCAACCAAACGTTCCGCAGTTCTGAAGGCATTCTACTTCATGGAGAAGCCGGAATACACTGCAAAGCTGAACGAGCTGAACGCAGAGCTGGCTAAACTTCCTGTCTGTGACTGGAAGGGAACCAAGGTTGTTACCTCCGGTATTATCTGTGATAATCCGAAGCTGCTTTCTATCTTCGAAGAGAACAACATCGCTATCGCTGCAGATGATGTAGCACATGAGACACGTTCCTTCCGTGTAGACGCTCCGGAAGACGAGCTGGATCCGGTTAGAGCACTGGCTAAACAGTTCGCTAACATCGATTACGAAGTACTTCTGTACGATCCGGAATCTGACAAGAACCGTCGTGGTGAGTTCGTAGCTAACATGGTTAAAGAGAGCGGCGCTCAGGGTCTGGTACTGTTTATGCAGCAGTTCTGTGATCCGGAGGAGATGGAGTATCCATACCTGAAGAAAGCTCTGAACGATGCAGGCGTTCCGCACATCAAACTGGGTATCGACCAGCAGATGAGAGACTTCGGTCAGGCAAGCACTGCTATTCAGGCATTCGCTGACGTTCTTGCACTTCAGAAATAATAGAAGATTCGTTTGGGAAACTGAATGATGAGATAGAAACGCCCCCGCAGGAGATTTTCTTGCGGGGGCGTTTGTTTGGTGCGCCTTGCGGCATACATTTATTTATTCCTTAGTGGAGTCAGAAGAACTATTATTTGCAATTTGCTCATCCGTCACAGACCCCTGGCGGTAGCCGCTGCCTGGTTCCTGTTTGGAGTTCTTCTTTGGAGCATCCGGCTTTTTGTCTCCGGAAGTAGAAGAGGTTTCTTTGGACGGACCGGAGCTTCCGGAATTGCTGTGGCTGCCGGAGCTTCCGTTGGAATTGCTGCTATCATCGCTGGAAGAATCTTCGGATGAGCCGGTGCTGGAGTCAGAGCTTCCGGAATCTGGCGTCCTGCTGGAGCTGGTGGCTGTTTTTTTCGTCTTTTTGGAGGAGCTGTTCTGGAAATCGTCCCAGCTTTCGTTATCGAATTCATTGGAAGCCGCGGTCTGGCGGCTCTGAGCGATGCCGTTTACCGTCCAGGCGCCGTCTGCGTTTACAGTGTAGCCGTCCGGTGTCGTGGTGGAGGTTAGAAGCCAGCCTTCGGCGTCGAAATAGTAGCATTCGCTGACGCCGTCCTGGTTGCCGTCGATCCAGCGCCAGCCATTTGCCGCCCAGGTGTTGTCACCGTTGTCGTACCACCAGCGGGCAGCATTGTCACCAGCTCCATTTTTCCAGCTTCCTGCCATCGCCGGGAAAGCGACGGAGAGGGAGAGAAGACCGGTTGTTAAGCCTGCTAAAAATAAGCGTTTATTAATCATAAAGTGAAATCTCCTTTATTTCTCCTGCTTAAATGTATGTCCCATATAATAGGATAATTCTGCCGCACTGTGGCGGACCTGATCCTGCAGGTGCAGAAGATGTGTGTCATCTTCAATACGGGAATACGGTGCGATGATTCCGACCGAAGCGGAAATGCGTCCGTCAATACCGTAAATGGGAGCACCGATCCCGACTGCATCCGGGACGTATTCGCCGTGGGAAACGGCAATGCCCTTCTCACGGATGGTGCGGAGTTCTTCTGCCAATTCTGCGGGATCCGCCTTTGGAAATGCCTCAGGACGGGTTAAGCGTGTGTCCAGATAGCGGCGGATGTATTCGTCGCTCTGGAAAGCCAGAAGCGCTTTGCGGATCGCACCGCAGTGCAGATCCATCTCATAGCCAAATTCTTCGACGACCTTGAGGTGGTTCGGACCGTCCGTTTTGTCAAGTACCAGTCCCTTGTCGCCAACCTGGATGATCAGATAGGAATCCTCACGGGTACAGTAGGAGAGGTTCTTGAGAATCGGAAGCGCCGCATCCTGAATCCGCACATTGTCAGCCGCCGCCCGACCGAGAGAGATGAGGGCGGGACCAAGCTGGTAGGTGTGCGCGTGTTCATCGCGGATCACGTATTTTTTTTCACAAAATGTCTGCAAAATCCGGTGGATTGTGCTGGGCGGAAGCCCGGTTGATTCGGAAAGTTCTGCGATGGAATATTTGTGGTTGGCTTCTTTTAAAAGTTCCAGAAGTTCCATCGCGCGGAGAAGACTTTGTATCATGCAAAGAATCCTCCTGTGTTATTCTGTGATTTCCTCAACCGTCACGGTTGTGCTGTCATCCGGGGCTGCGTCGGAATCTTCTTTCTCGGAAGAAGATTCGCCGTCCTCGGAAACCGGAGCATCTGCGCGGACGGTTTCTGTTTTGACTGGTTCTTCGGAAGAGACATCTGCATCAGCCGGAGCTTTTTCGCTTTCCTCAGAATGTTCAGAAGTTTCCTCTGGAGTCTCAGCCGGAGCTTCCTTTTTCTCCGGATTTAAGGAAACATAGCTGCGTTCGGAGGCAGCTGTATCAGAAGCCTTGGAAGCTTCTTTATCGCCGGCATCGTCAAAATCATCGAAATCATCTTCAAAGTCGTGGAAATCCTCATCCAGTTCCTTGTGGAATGATTTATACTGTAAGACGTAAGAAACACCAGCTGCTGCAGCGCCGACGATAGCTGCCAGTGTCAGTAATTTACCAAAATGTTTTTTTGCCATGTTGATACTCCTCTCTATACGATTCGATATCCTTATTGTAATACGAAACGCCTAAAAAATAAAGGGAATCTTTTGTGAACAACGGGAAGTGTGTGAATCACGTGTTACGGGGTACGTATGCGTGAACAGTAACACAGGGGCGGTAATTATGTACAGGAAGCATGAGAAAAATGCTTGTTGTCATACCGGAAATCATGTAGAATAAAATTATATATTTGCTAGGTGGTGATAAAAATAAAATGATGAATTTGAATACAAAGATGACGGCGCAGGAATTGGAACAAATGATTGCACAGATGGAAAGGATATTTACGGTTGTACGTATTTTAGATAAAGATCTACTCCATAAGATGGACGTGAGGAACGGGGAACTCCGATCCGAGGACTGCAAATGCTATTCGTTCTGGGAAAAAGGAAAGAATTGTGAGAATTGTGCGGCACAGCGCGCGCTTGCGATGAAGGGACAGTGCATGAAGCTTGAATTTATCGGTCTGAAGATGTATCAGGTCATCGCGAAGTATCTGGAGGTGGATGGAGTTCCCTGTGTGGTGGAGATGATTTCCTGTCTGGATGATGAGACACTTCTTGACGCAGAGGGAAGAGAAGCACTCGTTAAGAAATTTGCACACTACAGGCGCGAGCTGTATGCGGATGCACTGACGAGGAGCTACAGCCGGAGATATTTTGAAGATCAGTTAAAAGAGCAGCGGATGGATGCCGGTATCGCGATGCTCGATCTGGATGATTTTAAGACCTACAATGATATATATGGGCATGTGGCGGGCGATAAAGTGCTGGTGACGGTGTCGGCGGCGATTATAAGCTGTATCCGTAAGACGGACCGCTTGGTGCGTTATGGCGGGGATGAATTCCTGCTTGTGATGCCGGGCATCAGTCTGGAGGCATTTGTTGAGAAGCTGCATCGGATACAGGATCTGATCTGCAACATGAGTGTTGAAGGATATCCGCAACTGAAATTGTCAGTCAGCATCGGCGGTACGCTGACGAACGGGGAGACAGTCGGGAAGGCGATGTGCCGGGCGGACGAATTTATGTATCAGGCGAAGACCTCCAAGAACATGATTGTGACTGAGAAAGATGGACAGTGGACACCGGAGGAGATCGTGGTAGCCGGGCGGCGCAATGCGAGTCGTTACCGCATTTTGATCGTGGACGATTCGGAGATGAACCGTATGGTTCTCTCAGAAATGCTGAAAGGCGAATTCGAGATTCTGGAGGCAGAAAATGGTTCAGCATGTCTCGACATGCTGAACCGTTATGAGACGAAGATTTCCCTGATTCTTCTCGATATCGTCATGCCGGGGATGAACGGCTTCGGGGTTCTGGAATACATGAACCGCAACAACCTGATCGGGGATATCCCGGTTATCATGATTTCGGGCGAAGATTCGGGCGAGGTCATCAAGCAGGCGTATGAGTGGGGAGTTTCTGATTATATCAAGCGCCCGTTCGATATGGAGGTTGTACACCGGCGTGTCTTAAATACGATCAAATTGTATGCGAAACAGCGCCGCCTGGTGGCAATGGTGACGAACCAGGTTTTTGAGAAAGAGAAGAATAGCCGGATGCTGATCAGTGTTCTGAGCGAGATCGTGGAATTTCGAAATGGCGAGAGCGGTATGCACGTACTCAATATTAATATATTGACGACGATGATTCTGGAACAGCTCGTCAAGAAGACGGACAAATATCCCTTGTCCTGGTCGAACCGGATGCTGATCAGCACGGCATCATCCCTGCATGACATCGGAAAGATCGGAATTGACGAGAAGATTTTGAATAAACCGGGTCGTCTGACGCCGGAGGAGCGTAAGATCATGGAAAAACATACAGTGATCGGTGCGGACATGCTTGCGAATCTTCAGATGTATGAGGATGAGCCGCTGATGAAAGTGGCGTACCAGATCTGCCGTTGGCACCATGAGCGCTATGATGGAAAAGGATATCCAGATGGTCTAAAAGGGGAGGAGATCCCGATCTCAGCGCAGGTGGTGGCGCTGGCGGATGTGTATGATGCGCTGACAAGTGAGCGCGTCTATAAAAAGGCTTATTCTCATGAGGAGGCGGTGCAGATGATCTGCAACGGAGAGTGTGGTACATTTAACCCGCTCCTGCTTGAGTGCCTGTGTGAGATTCAGGATCCTATTAAAAAGGAGCTGCAGGAGGCAGCATACCGGAGTGAGATGAGTGATCCGGAGCGAAAAAATAAGAAATTTGAACATTATGACAATTCACAGAAGAAGTTTTTCGGCGCGGTGACGCAGGCGATTGAAAAAGAGTATGGAACTGCGGGCGAGGAGCTGAGCCGTATGAAAACTGAGGAAGAGAAATAACAGGAGGCTGTCATGACAATTCAGGAATGCTACAAAGAAATGGGCGGGGATTTTGAAGGAGTTCAGAAACGCTTTGGAGGTGTGGCGCTGGTGGAAAAATTTGCCATCAAGTTTCTGAGCGATTCCAGCTTTCAGGATCTGGAGGATGGATTAAAAGAAAAGGATGCGGAGAAAGCATTCCGCGCGGCACATACCCTGAAAGGAATCTGTCTGAACCTGGGCTTTGATGCCTTCTATGAGGTAAGCGCAGCGCTGACCGAAAAACTGAGAGGCAGAGAACTGACCGGATACGAGGCAGATTTTGCATCGGTAAAAGAGTGTTATGAGAAAACGGTTGCGGCGATTAAGGCATTTGAGGAGAGCAATTAATAGAACGGGGAGAAATGGAATATTTCAGTTCTCCCCGTAAAATTTACTAAAATTTTAGCACTCAACACTTGACGGTGCTAACAGAACGTGTTATAACATACTTCGTAAGAAGAAGATACATATCTGATTACGAAAGAAAAGCAATCAGATGGAATAAATTTGGATGGATAAGGAGGAGCCAATAATGAAGTTAACACCATTATTTGACAGAGTTGTATTAAAGCAGTTAGTTGCAGAGGAGACGACCAAATCAGGTATCGTTCTTCCGGGTCAGGCAAAAGAGAAACCGCAGCAGGCAGAGGTAATCGCGGTTGGTCCTGGCGGAGTGGTAGATGGAAAAGAAATCACGATGCAGGTAAAGGTTGGCGATAAAGTTATCTATTCGAAATACTCAGGCACAGAAGTTGAGCTGGACAATGAGAAATATGTCATTGTAAAACAGAATGATATTCTGGCTGTTATCGGTTAATCGATGGGCAGGATGTCTGGAAGACAGATGCTGATCGGAACGTTTATTCAAGAAAATTATGGAGGTTGATAACCATGGCAAAGGAAATTAAATATGGCGTAGAAGCCAGAAAAGCCCTGGAAGCGGGCGTAAATCAGTTAGCAGATACCGTAAGAGTTACATTAGGACCGAAAGGCAGAAACGTAGTTCTGGATAAATCCTTCGGCGCTCCGCTCATTACCAACGATGGTGTGACCATTGCGAAGGAGATCGAGCTGGCAGACCCGTTTGAGAACATGGGCGCACAGCTGGTGAAGGAAGTAGCAACCAAGACCAACGATGCAGCTGGTGATGGTACTACAACCGCAACCGTTCTGGCCCAGGCGATGATCAACGAAGGTATGAAGAACCTGGCAGCAGGTGCTAACCCGATCATTATGAGAAAGGGTATGAAGAAAGCCACAGATGCAGCCGTAGAGGCAATCAAAGGCATGAAGAAGGACGTTAAGAGCCAGGCAGATATCGCAAGAGTCGCTGCTATCTCTTCCGCTGATGAGGAAGTAGGCCAGATGGTAGCAGACGCGATGGAGAAGGTTTCCAAAGACGGCGTTATTACCATTGAAGAGTCCAAGACTATGAAGACTGAGCTTGATCTGGTAGAAGGCATGCAGTTTGACCGTGGCTATGTATCTGCATACATGGCAACTGATATGGAGAAGATGGAAGCCGTTCTGGACGATCCGTACATCTTAATTACCGATAAGAAGATCTCCAACATTCAGGAGATTCTGCCGCTGCTGGAACAGCTGGTACAGTCTGGTTCCAAGCTGCTCATCATCGCTGAGGACATTGAGGGTGAGGCGCTGACCACCCTGATTGTCAATAAGCTGAGAGGTACTTTCACCGTTGTTGGTGTGAAGGCTCCGGGTTACGGCGATAGAAGAAAAGAAATGTTAAAGGATATTGCAATCCTGACTGGCGGTACTGTTATTTCCGAGGAACTGGGACTTGAATTAAAGGATACCACCATGGATCAGCTTGGTCGTGCGAAATCCGTTAAAGTTCAGAAAGAGAACACCATCATCGTAGATGGCTGCGGCGATAAGAAAGCCATCGCAGACCGTGTGGCTCAGATTAAGGCTCAGATTGAGGAAACCACTTCTGATTTTGACCGTGAGAAACTGCAGGAGAGACTGGCTAAGATGGCTGGCGGCGTAGCCGTTATCCGTGTTGGTGCAGCGACCGAGGCTGAGATGAAGGAAGCTAAGATGCGTATGGAAGATGCCCTGTCCGCAGCAAAGGCAGCTGTTGAGGAAGGCATCATCGCAGGCGGCGGATCTGCATATGTTCACGCAGCAGCAGAAGTTCAGAAGGTAGTAGATGGACTGGAAGGCGACGAGAAGACCGGCGGTCGTATCGTCCTGAAAGCTCTGGAAGCTCCGCTGTTCCACATCGCAGCAAACGCAGGTCTGGAAGGCTCTGTTATCATCAACAAGGTAAAAGAGTCCCCAGTAGGCGTAGGTTACGATGCTTACAATGAGGAATACGTAGATATGGTAGAAGCAGGCATCCTGGATCCGGCAAAGGTAACCAGAAGTGCCCTGCAGAACGCAACCAGCGTTGCATCTACCCTGCTTACAACCGAGTCCGCAGTTGCCAACATCAAAGAAGATGCACCGGCAGGTCCGGCAGCAGGCGCTGGCATGGGCGGCATGATGTAAGTAAGAGAGCCGGAAAATGGCGGAAGATGTTACATCAGAGATGCAGTATCGAATGTAGAAAATAAAAATGGTAATTTATAGAAAGAATCTCTGACAGGCAGCTGCCAGGGGAGAGAAGGACTGCTATGCGAAGGTGTGGCAGTCCTTCTTTTTTGGGTAAAAAATTGGCAGGGAAATGAGGCTAAGGATGACTGCATTATTAATACTTATCTGATTGACATTATTTATAAGATGAGCTAATTAAATAGCGTAAGTAAATTCTATCGTCAACCCCTTTATTCTCCGGTTGACATATTTCAAAAAACTTGCTAAAATCAATTATTAACATCAGACAGTTTTCAATGTCCAGTGTTTAAAATTTACGAAAGTGAGGGTAATATAATGGGTAAGATTATTGGCGATGGCATTACATTTGATGATGTCCTGCTTGTGCCGTCCTATTCTGAGGTTATTCCGAATCAGGTAAACCTGACGACACATCTGACCAAGAAGATTCAGCTGAACATCCCCCTGATGAGTGCCGGCATGGATACGGTTACAGAGCACCGCATGGCGATTGCAATGGCAAGACAGGGTGGAATTGGTATTATTCACAAGAACATGTCGATCGAGGCGCAGGCTGAGGAGGTCGATAAAGTAAAACGTTCTGAGAATGGTGTAATCACTGACCCGTTTTATTTATCCCCAGAGCATACATTAAAGGATGCGGATGAGCTGATGGGCAAGTTCCGGATTTCCGGTGTTCCGATCACAGAGGGAAGAAAACTGGTTGGTATTATCACAAACCGTGACCTCAAGTTCGAGGAAGATTTCTCCAAGAAGATTAAAGAGTGCATGACTTCTGAGCATCTGGTTACCGCTCCGGAGGGCATCACCCTGACGGAGGCAAAGAAGATTCTTGCCAAGGCACGTGTCGAGAAGCTTCCGATCGTGGACAAGGATTTTAACCTCAAGGGTCTTATTACTATCAAGGATATTGAGAAACAGATCAAGTATCCGTTCTCTGCAAAGGATGCACAGGGACGTCTGCTCTGCGGCGCGGCAGTAGGTATCACTGCAAACGTGCTGGATCGTGTGGAAGCCCTGGTGAAAGCAAAAGTAGACGTAGTTGTTCTCGACTCTGCACATGGACATTCTGAGAATGTTCTTCACTGTGTCAGAATGCTCAAGGAAGCATATCCGGATCTGCAGGTAATCGCAGGTAACGTAGCGACCGGAGAGGCAACGAAAGCTCTCATCGAGGCAGGCGTTGACGCGGTCAAGGTTGGTATCGGACCGGGTTCCATCTGTACGACCCGTGTCGTAGCAGGTATCGGCGTTCCGCAGATCACCGCTGTTATGGACTGCTACGCAGTTGCCAAAGAGTACGGCATTCCGATCATCGCAGACGGCGGTATCAAGTATTCTGGCGATCTGACGAAGGCGATCGCAGCAGGCGGCAGCGTCTGCATGATGGGTTCCATGTTTGCAGGATGCGACGAGAGCCCGGGAACTTTTGAGCTGTACCAGGGAAGAAAATACAAAGTATACCGCGGCATGGGTTCATCGCAGCGATGGAGAACGGCAGCAAGGATCGTTACTTCCAGAGCGATGCGAAGAAACTCGTTCCGGAGGGTGTAGAAGGACGTGTTGCATACAAGGGAATGGTAGAAGATACCGTATTCCAGATGCTCGGCGGCCTGCGTGCTGGTATGGGTTACTGCGGCGCATCGGATATCCCGACTCTTCAGGAGACCGGACGTTTCATCAAGATTTCCGCAGCATCCTTAAAAGAGAGCCATCCGCATGATATCCACATCACAAAAGAGGCTCCGAACTACAGCGTGGATGAATAAAAATTGGATAGCATAAGCAATCGATAAGATTGTAAACGATATAAAAGCGGCGTTTCTGCTTCAGCAGGGATGCCGCTTTTTTGGCGGGTTACTGTTCACGCATACGTGCCCAGTGACGGAATTTGCCGTGGCTTCGCATTTAAATACGGCAAATTCCTGCTGCCACCACGTTTTCTTACGGCACTTTCGGTTCCAAAAGTGCCTACCCGTGAACAGTAACTTTGGCGGATTCTTTTTCTCAAACTCTTGTGAAAAAACCGGGGATACGGTATAATGATACATTAGAATAGTAGAAATATAACAATTATGCAGGAAAGACTGTGGATATTCAGAAAACGATTGCGGCGGATTACGAAAGGGATATTTGCGATACCGAGGTAGCAAATCGGGCGTATCAGACGGATAGAAACAGGTAACAGGAGGATTAGTATGACCAGAAGAGAACTGAGAGAACATTGCTTTAAGCTGCTTTTCTGTGCGGATTTTTACCCGACGGATGAGATGCAGGAGCAGGTGGATGTATATTTTACAGAGCCGAAAGAGGAGGACGATGTTCCGAGCGGAATCGGCGATATCATCCATAATCCGATGTTAGACACCTTTGACGGCGGATACGTAAAGAGCAAGGTTGAGAAGATTCTGGATGTGCTTCCGGAGCTTGACAAGGCAATCGATGGGGTTGCACAGGGATGGACTACCCGCCGTATGGGCAAGGTGGAACTGACGATCCTGCGCCTGGCATTATACGAGATCAAGCACGATGACGATGTACCGGAGAAGGTAGCGATCAATGAGGCGGTCGAGCTGGCGAAGAAGTTCGGCGGCGATGATTCACCGGCATTTATCAACGGCATTTTAGCGAAGCTGGTATAAGCGATGGCTGGCGTATATTCGGTTTCGCAGGTTAATGCATACATTAAAAATATGTTCGCACAGGACTTTGCCCTGAACCGGATTTCGGTCAAGGGCGAGGTTTCTAACTGCAAATATCATACGTCCGGTCATATTTATTTTACCTTGAAAGACGGTCTGGGAGCGATGCAGGCAGTTATGTTTGCCAGTAGGCGGAAGGGACTTACGTTCCGTCTGGAAGAAGGACAGCAGGTGGTCGTCAAGGGCAGTATCGAAGTGTATGAGCGGGATGGAAGATACCAGCTCTATGCCAGCGAGATCACGCTGGACGGCACGGGCGATTTATTCCGGCGCTTTGAAAAACTGAGAAATGAATTAGAAGAAATGGGGATGTTTTCCCCGGAATATAAAACGCCGATCCCAAAGTATGCAAAAACGGTCGGTATCGTGACGGCTAGCACCGGCGCAGCAATCCGGGATATTATCAATATCTCGGGACGGCGGAACCCTTACGTGCAGCTTGTCCTCTGCCCGGCACTGGTGCAGGGAGCAGGGGCAGCGCCGAGTATCGTGCGGGCGATCCAGACCCTGGATGCGCTGCATCTGGATGTGCTGATCGTCGGGCGCGGAGGAGGTTCGATTGAGGATCTGTGGGCGTTCAATGAGGAGAGTGTGGCGCGGGCGATTTTTGCGTGCCGGACGCCGGTAATCTCGGCGGTCGGGCATGAGACAGACGTTACGATCGCGGACTATGTGGCGGATCTGCGTGCCCCTACTCCTTCGGCGGCGGCAGAACTGGCGGTTTTTGATTACCACCTGTTTGAGCAGCAGTGCATTGCGGCGGCACAGCAGATGACGAAGCGGATGGAGCAGAAGGCGGAGCAGTATGCCTATCGCCTGGAGCAGTTTCGTCTGCGCCTGCAGCTTCACAGTCCGCAGAGCCAGTTAAATGAGAGACGGCAGTATCTGGAAGATGCGAGAGTTAAGATGGCGCGCCAGATGGAGAAAAAGATGTCCGATCTGCGCCATCGTCTGGAACTGGTGTGCAGCCGGATGGATGGTCTATCCCCGTTAAAAAAGATAAGCGGCGGATATGGGTTCGTGACGGATACAGATGGAAAACGTGTGGAGACAGTGACAGGATTGCAAGCTGGGGATACGCTGACCGTCCGTCTGCCGGATGGACGCGTGGAGGCGGAGATCCGGGAGGTTTATCAGGAAAACCTGCCTGGGTAAAAAAGTGGTTCATTGTGTTGCGTGTGAATCATAACAGAGAGATTTGAGAACACGTTTTCTTTCAGGAAAGATTCCGAGAGTATATTAGATAAAACAGGAGGCAGGATCGATGGAAGAAAATAAGGAAGAACTTTCGATCGAGGAAATGTTTGACCGTCTGGATGGCATTATGCGGACGCTGGAGGACAGCCGCAGCACGCTGGAAGAATCGTTTGCGTCGTATGAGGCGGGAATGCGTCTGGTCCGCGCCTGCAGTGAAAAGATAGATAAGGTTGAAAAACAGATTATGGTCGTAAACGGCGAGGAGACGGAGGCGTGACAGAGATGGAAAATGCAAAGGAACGGCTGGCACAGGTAGTCAAAGAAGCGGAAGAGATTGTATATTCTTATCTTCCGGCAGAGGAAGGGCATCAGAAAACGATCTTTGAAGCGATGAATTACAGCGTGAAGGCAGGCGGCAAACGCCTTCGTCCGATTCTGATGCGTGAGGTATACCGTCTGTTTGGCGGTCAGGGAAAAGAGATTGAGCCGCTGATGGCGGCGATCGAGATGATTCATACATCTTCCCTGATTCATGACGATCTTCCGTGTATGGACAATGATGAGTACCGCCGTGGCAAAAAGACGACCTGGGTTGCATATGGGTATGATATGGCAGTTCTGGCGGGAGATGCCCTTCTGATCTACGCGATCGAGACGGCGGCAAAGGCATTTGCGATGACGCCGGATGCGGCAAAGGTGGGACGTTGTATCCAGATTTTATCCGAAAAAACGGGTATTTACGGCATGATCGGCGGTCAGACGGTGGATGTGGAACTGACGAATCAGCCGATTCCGAAGGATAAGCTGGATTTTATCTACCGTTTAAAGACGGGAGCACTTTTGGAGGCGTCGATGGTGATCGGAGCCGTGATGGCGGGCGCGAGCGAAGCTGAGTGCGGGACAGTAGAGCGTATGGCGGCGGCGATCGGTCTGGCGTTCCAGATCCAGGATGATATTCTCGACGTTACCAGCAGCCAGGAGGTGCTTGGAAAACCGGTTCTGAGCGATGAGAAAAACAATAAAACCACTTATGTGACATTGGAGGGAATCGAGAAATCGAAGCATGATGTCAAACAGCTTTCGGAGACGGCGGTTGATATTCTCTATTCCCTGCCTGGAAAGAATGAATTCCTCGAAGAGCTGATCGAGATGCTGGTCAGCCGTGAAAAATAAAAAATCCAATCGAAGGCCGGGGACGACAGCGGATGTGGAAAACGGTTTGGGGGATGAAAGAATGGTATTAGATACGATAAAAGGACCGGAGGATGTAAAACGGTTGAGCGAGGAAGAACGCAAGGAGCTGGCGGCGGAAATCCGAGAGTTTCTGATCGAGACGACAAGCCGGACCGGCGGTCATTTGGCGTCCAATTTAGGCGTGGTAGAACTGACGATTGCAATGTTCTGCGCGCTGAATCTTCCGAAGGATAAGATTATCTGGGATGTAGGGCACCAGTCCTATACGCACAAGATTTTAAGCGGGCGGAAGGATAATTTTGATGGCTGCGCCAGTATGGGGGCTTGAGCGGTTTCCCGAAGCGGAAGGAAAGCCCGTTTGATGCGTTCGACACGGGACACAGCTCGACTTCGATCTCGGCGGGGCTTGGTATGGCGCAGGGGCGCGATCTGTTGGGCGAGGATTATTCGATCGTTTCCGTCATCGGGGACGGCGCGCTGACCGGCGGCATGGCGTATGAGGCGCTCAACAATGCGGGACGGCTCAAGACAAATTTTATTATTGTTTTAAATGATAATAATATGTCCATTTCGGAAAATGTCGGCGGTATGTCGCGGTATCTGAATAATCTTCGTGCAGATGAGGGCTACAATCTGTTGAAGAAGAATGTGGCGGGCACGTTATCGCGTATCCCGATGATCGGTTCGGATCTGGTCGGCACGCTGCTCCGGACAAAGAACAGCATCAAGCAGCTTCTGATTCCGGGCATGTGGTTTGAAAATATGGGAATCACGTATTTGGGACCGGTGGATGGACATGATATTAAGGGGTTGATCCGTATTTTCAGCGAGGCGAAAAAGATCAACCGCGCGGTACTGATCCATGTGATTACGAAAAAGGGCAAGGGATACCGTCCGGCGGAGAAGAATCCGTCGGCATTTCACGGAGTTGAACCATTTGATATTGAAACGGGAAAACCGCTCCGGAAAAAGGAACATCCGGGCTATACAGATGTATTTTCCAGAGAAATCTGCCGTCTGGCAGCGGAAAATCCGAAGATCGTGGCGGTGACAGCGGCGATGCCGGATGGAACGGGGCTCAAACGGTTCTCGAAAGAATATCCGGACCGCTTTTTCGATGTGGGAATCGCGGAGGAACACGCGGTTACCTCGGCGGCAGGTATGGCGGCAGCCGGTCTGAAACCGGTGGTGGCGGTGTATTCGTCCTTTTTACAGAGGGCATATGATCAGGTCATTCACGATGTCTGTATCCAGAATCTTCCGGTTGTGTTCTGCGTGGATCGCGCGGGACTGGTCGGAAGCGATGGGGAGACGCATCAGGGTATTTTTGATCTGACATTTCTCTCCTCTGTGCCGAATATGAGCGTGATGGCGCCGAAGAACCGCTGGGAACTGGAAAAGATGCTGCAGTTTGCCATCTCCTACGATGGACCGATTGCGATCCGTTATCCGAGGGGCGAGGCCTACCGGGGCTTGAAGGAATTTCTGGCACCGGTCGAGTATGGCGTCAGCGAGATGTTGTATGAGGAGAGAGGGACGGCGCTTCTGGCAGTCGGAAGCATGGTCAGCACGGCAGAGCATATCCGGGAGAAATTAAAGAGTGCCGGGCAGCCGTGTACGCTGGTCAACGGGCGGTTTGTGAAACCGATGGATACCGACGTGATCGACCATCTGGCAGGAACGCACCATACGATCGTGACACTGGAGGAAAATGTCCTGCGCGGCGGTTACGGCGAGCGGGTGACGGATTATGTACAGAAGCATTATCCGCAGATCAAGGTAGTTAATATAGCGCTGCCGGATGCCTACGTCGAACACGGAAATGTGTCGGTGCTCCGGAATGAGCTGGGAATTGACAGTGATTCGATTCTGGCGCAGCTGAAACGTGAAGGTGTGCTGCAGACTGACGCGGAAGCATGAGGGGAAACAAAAGAGTGGCAGCAGCGGAAGGAAGAACATAGAATGAAAGAACGGTTAGATGTACTTCTCGTCAAGAGAGGTCTGGCAGAATCCCGTGAGAAGGCGAAAGCGATCATCATGTCTGGGATTGTATATGTAGAAGATCAGAAAGAAGACAAGGCGGGTACGACCTTCGATGAAAATGCGAAGATCGAGGTACGTGGATCTACCTTAAAATATGTGAGCCGCGGAGGTCTGAAACTGGAGAAGGCGATGACGCATTTCGGAGTGACGCTGGATCAAAAGGTCTGTATGGATGTCGGCGCGTCCACAGGCGGATTTACCGACTGTATGCTGCAGAATGGCGCGGTCAAGGTGTTTTCGGTCGATGTAGGACATGGACAGCTGGCGTGGAAACTTCGCAATGATCCGCGTGTGGTCTGCATGGAGAAGACAAACATCCGTTATGTGACACCGGAGGATATCGGCGAGCCGGTAGATTTCTCTTCGATCGACGTTTCCTTTATTTCCCTGACGAAGGTTTTAGGTCCGGTCAAGGAGATTTTAAGCCCGGGCGGCGAGGTGGTTGCACTGATCAAGCCGCAGTTCGAGGCGGGACGTGAGAAAGTCGGAAAGAAGGGCGTTGTCCGCGAGAAGAGCACGCATCTGGAGGTCATTCAGATGGTGATGGCATATGCGGCAGAGATCGGTTTTGAGATCCGGAATCTGGAATTTTCCCCTATCAAGGGACCGGAGGGAAATATCGAGTACCTCCTGTACCTGCATAAACCGGAGCAGGCATCGGAGGAAACTGTGACTGGTGAGGAAGCACTTGCAAAAGCGGAAAAAGAGTGTCCGGTTTCACCGGAACAGGTTGTTGAGGAAGCTCACAGGGAGTTAGACAAAACATGAGAAATTTCTATCTGATTGTAAACCGCGAAAAGCCGCGTGTAGAGGAGGCAGCCGATCTGATTTGCAGCTTTTTTGCAGAACAGGGCTGCCGCTGCATCCGTCTGGACCGTCACGACGGGCTTCGCCGGGATGCTGGGGTGATACCGGCGTATCGCTATACGGATCGTCGGACCGTGCCGGAGGACACAGACTGCGTGATCTGTCTGGGCGGTGATGGAACGCTGATTCAGGCGGCGCGTGATCTGGCGGGACGGAAGATTCCACTGTTTGGCATCAATATGGGGCATCTGGGGTATCTGACGCAGATCGGGCATGAGGAGGACATTCTGCCTGCCATGCGGGATCTGATGGAAGATCACTACCGTCTGGAAAGCCGGATGATGCTCAGGGGGTGCGTGATTTCCGGCGGGAAGGTCGTCATGGAGGATATCGCGTTGAATGATATCGTCCTGAACCGTATGGGAATCGATGCGTTCCGGTTTGAGCTGGCTGTCAATGGACAGCTGTTTAACGAGTATTCGGCGGACGGCATGGTGGTTGCGACCCCGACCGGTTCGACGGCATACAACCTGTCAGCGGGCGGTCCGATCGTGGCGCCGGAGGCGGATCTGATGGTATTGACACCGCTCTGCCCGCATTCACTCAATTCGCGCAGCATCGTTCTGCCGCCGGATAACCATTTGAGCCTGCGGATTCAGACGACCGGGCGGACGAAGGTTTCGCTGAGCTTTGACGGCGATACGGTGGTTGATATTGAGCCGGGTGATACAATCGAGATAGCAAAATCAGAGATCGAGACGACATTGATTCAGCTCAAACAGGTGCCATTTTTGGAAAATATACGGAACAAAATGAAACAGATATAAAAGGAGTCAGAGCCATGAAAATGGAACGTCACAGCAAGATTGTGGAATTGATTGGAAAATATGAGATTGAAACGCAGGAAGAGCTGGCGGAATATCTGAATAAAGAGGGATACAATGTCACGCAGGCAACGGTTTCCAGGGATATCCGGGAGTTAAAGCTGTCTAAGATCCAGACAGAAAACGGCGGACAGAAATATGCGGTTTTCCATCCTCAGACGGCGTTCAATGATAAATATACCCGTATTCTGCACGATAGCTTCGTTTCCATGGATATGGCGCAGAACATCCTTGTCATCAAGACGGTGTCAGGCATGGCGATGGCAGTCGCGGCAGCGCTCGACGCCATCCATTTTTCAGAGATTGTCGGCTGCATCGCCGGGGACGATACGGTCATGTGTGCAGTCCGTACGGTGGACGATACGATCGTGCTGATGGACAAGATCCGCAAGCTGATTGCGGGATGAGGGAAGGTGGGTTCACGCATTTTTTGCGGGAACCGCTGATAAGGAGGAACGGAAAGCGGATGCTTTATCATTTACGAGTGAAAAATCTGGCTCTGATCGATTCGGCGGAGGTGGAGTTCGGGGACGGACTCAACATTCTGACCGGTGAGACGGGAGCCGGAAAATCGATCATCATCGGTTCGGTCCAGATCGCGCTGGGCGGAAAAGCACCGAAAGAGATGATCCGCCGGGGCTGCGACAGCGCCTACATTGAATTGGTTTTCTCCATCGATGATGAGAGAAAGCGCGAGCAGCTGAAGGAACACGATGTTTACCCTGATGAAGAGGGAATTTTAATCATTTCTAAGAAAATCACACCGACCCGGAGCATCAGCCGCATCAACGACGAGACGGTAACGGCTGCAAGGCTGCGGGAGATCACGGGCCTTCTGATCGATCTGCACGGACAGCATGAACACCAGTCGCTGGTGAATGCGTCAAAACATCTGGAAATCCTCGATGCGTATGGCGGGGAGAAACTTCTCCCATTCAAACAGAATACGGAAGCTGCCTATCGCTTGTATATGCAGTTAAAACAGAAATGTACCGCATTTGCATCCGATCAGGAGACGAGACTGCGGGAGATGGATTTCTGCCGGTTTGAGATCGAGGAGATTGAAAATGCCGCGTTAAAGGATGGCGAAGAGGAAAAGGTGGCAGCCGATTTTAAGCGGTTTTCCAATGCCAGACGGATCGCTGAGAGTCTTTCACAGGCATATGACGCGGTGTCCGGCGATGCGGTGTCGCGGGCGTTCCGTGAGATCGATGGTGCGATGGCATTTGACGAGGGATTGAAGGGGATCCGTGACGAGCTGTGCGATGTAGATTCCCTTCTTTCGGATCTTTCCAGGGAGATCGCCGGATATATGGACGATATGACCTTTGACGAAGCGGCATTTCGGGAGACACAGGAGCGGCTTGACCTGATCCGGAGCCTGGAAACCAAGTATGGGAAGACGATCCCGGAGGTACTTCAGGCGTTGGAAGAAAAGAAAGCGCGACTGCAGGAACTGGAGAATTACGATGAACTTCGGGAACAGGCGGAAAAAGAACTGGAACAGGCAGAAGCAGTACTGAAAGAACATTCCGAGGCATTGTCAGCAGCGCGTAAGCAGTTTGCCGGGGAGCTGGTGGAGAAGATCGCAGACGGGCTTCGGGAACTGAATTTCCTTGATGTGCAGTTTGAGATGGAGTTTAGGCGGCTGGATCATTTCACGGCGGGCGGTATCGACGAGCCGGAATTCCTGATTTCCACGAATCCGGGCGAACCGGTTCGGCCGCTCGGTATGGTGGCGTCCGGCGGTGAGCTGTCGCGTATCATGCTGGCAATCAAGACGGTGCTGGCGGAGACCGATCAGGTTCCAACGTTGATTTTTGATGAGATTGACACCGGTATCAGCGGGCGGACTGCACAGATGGTATCGGAGAAGCTGCGGATCCTCTCTAAATGCCGTCAGGTCATCTGCATCACGCACCTGCCGCAGATCGCGGCGATGGCGGACCAGCACTTCGAGATCCGCAAATCCGCGTCCGATGGACGGACGGCAACCTCCATCCGCGCCTTAGACCGCGAAGCGATGGTGGACGAGCTTGCGAGACTTCTGGGCGGCGCGGAGATCACCGAGACCGTGCGGCAGAATGCGGAGGAGATGAAGAAGCTGGCAAAGAAGCGGAAGCTGGAGGTGTGATTATAAATTAAATATAAGATTCGGATTCAGAAAAATGTCGCGTAAGGCGGCATTTTTTTGATCCCCAGATACCAATTAGGTCGAAGTGGTTTTGGAATAGATGCATATATGATAAAGTTAAAATAGAAAGTATTGGGGATAAAAATAAGAACGGCAGAAATCTTAACTGGAACAAAGACATTTCAAAAAGCAAAAACATGTATTTATAATACGGATGGAATGCCTGTTTATGTGGATATTCCGACCGAATATGGAAAAACATGGTTGAAGGATCTGGTCACAGGAAATGCATCCTTTTTTGATTTTGTAGCAGTCAGAAGGTTGAACAAGATAAAAACAAAGAAAACCACACAAAATCAACTGTGCAAAATATAAATATGTAATGAAACATTATTGCACAAAAATACAAGGCATGATAGGAGTCTCCGTTTTTCTGGGATTTTGTTTTATATTGTCAGAAAAACAGGACGACATAATATGTATTATGTGGTACATAAGGGGAATACAGAAATAAGCAGAGGTATTTCTTTTTCAAAAATGCTGGATTTTACTGAATTTTTCAAAATCCCTGCAACTCATAAGTTTATAAAATTATGCTGATATGCTTCTAAGGGGGTGATTTTTCTGTTTTTAGATGGTAGTATCATGTTGATTATAAAAACAGGAGGAGACCGCGCACCACATAATACATATTATGTGGTACAGGGGGAGTATATGGGACGTGAAAACCTCGTTGGGACGAAGTTCGATCATCTTCTGGTTTTAAAAAGAGATGATACGAGGAAAAGCATACATTCCTACTGGCTTTGTCAATGCGACTGCGGAACTATATGTTCTGTAGCCGGGACGCATCTGAAGACAGGACACACCAAAAGTTGCGGCTGCTATCGAAAAAGAAAACCTGCGCTTGGGAAAAACCAGAAGCTGTGGCTGCCTTAGGCAGGAACAGAGAAAAGTAAATATGCGCAAATCCATCCATTTTGCAGAAAATACCTGTCTGGAGCGGATCGCGAGCCGGAAAGAGGCAGTGAACAACACCAGTGGACACCGAGGTGTATACCGGAGAGAAAATGGAAAATGGCGTGCCAGCATCGGGTTCCAGGGAAAAGTTTATAACCTTGGGACATTTGTGGACTATGAGGATGCAGTAAAAGCCAGATTGGAAGCAGAGAAAAAGTATTATGACACATTTTTAGAGCAATATCAGAACAGGACGAAGTAGGTGGACAGCAAAAAACGATGGTGTAAGCTGTCTATTTCGCGTGTATTCAGACAGAAAAATGACTGACTAAGGAGAGAAGTGCAATGGCGCGCAAAACGCAGAGAAGACCGGACAAGATAGAGCTGGGTGTGGTGGATATCCATACACACGTGCTCCCGGGGATAGATGATGGGGCAGAGAAAATGGCACTCAGTTACCGGATGCTTCGGAGATCTTATAAGCAGGGCGTCCGGAAGGTGATAGCCACCCCACACTATGTAGCGTATCACTGGCGGACAAAACCGCAGCAGATACAAGAGCTTATGGAGAAGTTGGCGGCTCGTGTCCAGAAGGCGATGCCCGATCTTGAACTCTACCGGGGGCAGGAAATCCAATACTTCGAAGGCATGGTCGAGATGCTCCGGGAAGGAAAGCTTCTGACACTGGCGGGCAGTCGGTACGTGCTGACCGAGTTTCTGCCGACATCCTCCTGGAGCCAGATCGAGGGCGCTGTCCGGGAGCTGACGATGGCGGGCTATCTGCCTGTGCTGGCACATATCGAGCGGTACCAGTGTCTGCGGGAAAAAGGACGCCTGGAAGAGCTAATGAAGGAAGGCGCGTATCTCCAGATGAACTACGGAAGCCTCACGAAACTGAGCCATTTCTGGAAAATAAGGGAGCGCCTGGACCGGAGGTGGTGCCGCCGGACACTTCTAGCCGGTTACATCAGTTTTCTGGGAACCGACATGCATGGCAACCGCCACCGGGTTCCCAACAGTGCGAAAGCCATCGCATGGATCCGGAAAAAGGGAGGCAGTGAACTTGCCAGACAGCTGTCGATCGAAAATCCGGAAAAGATCATACTGGATGAGAAATTGTAAAAGAATAGATGTTTGCGAAAAAATGCAAATGTTTTTCGAAATCACGTGGTTACAGAACATTGACAAATTCCGTTACCGGGCATGTATGCGTGAACCGTAACATTGTAACAATGTCTGACAGATAAAAACAATACGAAAAGGGAAAAGGAAGGTATGGAAAAGAGAAAAAATCAAGGACAAGAATGGGAAGACGAGGAAGTAATCGATCTGGGTGAAATCTTTTATGCATTACTCCGGAAACTCTGGGTCATCATTGCAGTGGCGGTGCTCGGAGCCGGAATCGGCGGAGCATACAGCTATTTTCTGCTCACACCGCAGTACAGCTCAACGGCGAAGATTTATGTACTGACGAAAGAGACAACGCTGACCTCGTTAGCCGATCTGCAGATCGGCACGCAGCTGACACAGGATTACAAGACGATCATCACCGGTCGTTCCGTTATGGAAGAGGTGGTTGATAAGCTTCATCTGGATATGGATTATAAAGAACTGGCCAGAAAAATTAAGGTGGAGAACCCGTCGGATACTCGTATTTTAAACATTTCTGCACTGGATCCGGATGCGGAGATGGCAAAAAAAATTGTCGATATGACCGCAAAGGTGGCATCCGACTATGTCGGAGAGATCATGGAAATGACGCCGCCGAAACTCATCGAGAGCGGTGAGGTGGCAAACCAGAAAACCAGCCCGAGCAATACGAAAAACGCGCTGATCGGCGCACTGATTGCCGCAGTGATCGTGTGCGGATACATTACACTGACGGTTATCCTGAATGATACCATCCGTTCGGAAGAAGATGTGGAGAAATATCTGGAACTGCCGGTACTGGCAGCACTCCCAGAGAGCAAGATCCACGAACGGGGCGAGAAGAAAGTAAAACGTACCTCTGGTATCTGGGATATCATCAATCCATTTGCCGGAAAAGATAAGAAGGAAAGGTAGGAGACCATGGCAATTCAGAACGGATTCATCCAGATCATACAGGATGAGAAAAGAGATTATCAGTATGAGGAAGCAATGAAGACACTCCGTACCAACATCCAGTTTTCCGGAAATGGGCTCAAGGTCATCATGCTGACCAGTGCAATGCCGGATGAAGGAAAGAGTGAGACCTCCTCCCAGCTTGCGATCTCGATGGCACAGACAGAGGGACGCGTGTTATTTATCGATGCGGATATCCGTAAATCCGTGTTGGTAGCCCGTTTCGGGGGCGGACAGCAGATTTACGGACTGACACAGTACCTGACCGGGCAGCGGCTTTTAGGGGAGGTTCTGTATCACACGAACCTGCCGAACCTGGATATCATTTTCTCCGGTCCGATGGCACCGAATCCGGCAGAGCTTCTGAGCGAGGATGCATTTAGTAAGCTGATCGCATGGGCGAGAAATGAGTACGACACGATCATCATCGATACGCCGCCGCTCGGAAGTGTCATTGACGGTGCGATCATCGCACAGCGCTGCGACGGAGCGATCCTGGTAGTCGAGAGCGGTGCGAATAGCTACCGTCTGGTGCAGAAAGCCAAAAGCCAGCTGGAGCGGACCGGCTGCCGGATTCTCGGCGCGGTGCTGAACCGTGTGGACATGGCAGGCAGCGGCTACTATCACAGATACTATGGTAAATATTCGAAATATACAAAATATTATGAAAACGAGCCAGTCAAATGAGAAAGCAGAAAATGATCCGGTGGATCGCCTGGGCGGTGGCAGGAATCGCCTGTGTAGCGGGCGGCATTCATGTTTATCAGAAATATCAAGAAAGAGAAGCGGCAATCCGTGCGATTGAAGCCCGTGATCAGGCAAAAAGCCAGGAGGAAGAAGACCTTGCAAATGGAATTTTGACCTGGAATGGCAAAAAATACCGCCGCAACACGGCGATGCGGGCGATTCTCTGCATAGGTGTTGATACCAAGGGGGAGATGGAAGCCCAGAACGTCGCCGGAAAAGGCGGAGACGCCGATGCACTCTTTTTAGTGGCGCAGGACGCTGCCAAGGATGAGGCACAGATTGTGTTAATTCCGAGAAATACGATGACAGAGATCGAGGTTTTTGATTATTTTGGAAATCCAATCGGAACCGAGACGAAGCAGCTGACACTTGCCTATGCGTTCGGGGACGGACGCGAAAAAAGCTGTGAGCTGACAGTGGGAGCGCTTTCTAAGCTGCTATTTGGACTTCAGATAGACGGATACTTTGCCGTCAATATGGACTCCATCCCCTATTTTAACGACGCGGTCGGCGGCGTACCCATCACGGTTGAAGATGAGATGGTCGCAGAGAAATATCCTGACGATTTCAAGATGGGAGAAACCGTCACTCTGATCGGTGACCTGACGGAGAAATACGTCCGGTTCCGAGATATCAACGAAGATGGTTCTGCTACAGTGCGCCTGCACCGTCAGAAAGGATATCTGAAATCCTTTATTCAGAAAGCCAAAGAAAGCCAGACAGCGGATAAAACAACGATTACGCGCCTGGTAGATGGCATCCAGGAAAAGGCGATCACCAATATGGCAAAAGACCAGTACATGGACATGGGACTTGCAATGTTAAACAGCCCGAAAACCATGGAGGACGGCGATTTTATCGAGCTGTCGGGAGAGATTTATCAGGGTAAATTCGAAGAATTTTATCCGGATATGGATGAGTTAAAAGAGATTGTTATCAATCTTTTATAAAGAAAAAGCTTAAAAGGCGCAGGCTTAAAAAGCTGGAAAGGAAAGGGAAGTACAATGAAAAAGAAGTACGCAGCACTTCTGATAGCAGCTGCTATCATGGCAGTGCCGGGCACTCTGGCCATGGCTGCCGGAAGCCCGAACACAAACGCGACGGTTAGTCACGGAGGAGGACATAGCTCAAGCGCGTCTTCCAAGTCTGCAGGTCTGAATGTGAATGCAGGAACCATCACAAACAAGACCACCACAGGTATCAAGAACAACGGACAGAATGGTTCCAACGGAATCACTGTTTCCCAGGGAACTTCTGGAAGCAACAATGCAGTTGGATTTGCATCCGATCAGCAGATCAAAGACGGCAACAGCTGGGCAGTTGCTGAGAAAGTATTTGAGATCAATGCAGGTATCCCACTGTACCGTGTAACCGGTGATCCGGCTCTGGTTGGATACTCTCCGCTGATGCCGGCACAGCAGCTGCAGGCAACTGATGCAAACGGCGCTGTAACGAAAGAAGCAGTGATTGTCAACATTTCAGTTGCAGCCCTGGGCAACGTTCAGAACATCCAGCTGTATTTCTACAATGAGACAACCCATGCATGGGAACTGGCAGCTGTAAACAGTGTTGATTATGCGACCAACACAATCAACGTTACTATGCCGGGCAACGCCATATTTACACTGGTTCATAAGAACTAATCTGTAGATAGGCGGAAAGCGGCAGGAACCTGTTTGGGAAAGCCTGCTGCTTCCCTAAAACAATAAAAATAATTTCTAAATTTCTAACTTTGAGTGGGACAGACCATTACAAGACCAATACAGATAAATGGTCGTGACCCGTCAATGTCAAATAAGAAAGTCAGATTCGTTAGATTATCGGAACGAAAACGAACTGGCGGAATATACCCGAAAACAAAATATCGTTGATTTTGCCGGAAACGGATAAGGGATTTATTTGGAATATAGGTTTCATCCAGAGAACAGGGCAAAAATTGACAAGGGGGAAGAAGTATGTACAAAAGAAATTCGGGCGGCTGGATGAAACACGTTGATTTTATCATCCTGGATATACTCTGCCTGCAGGTAGCACTGACGCTTGCATATGCGTGCAGTGGGTATGGATGGGATATATACACACCGATCTTATATCGGAATGTGGCTATGTTTCTGGGACTGGCAGATCTGATGTTGCTCATATGCCGGGAAACGATGAAAGGCGTGATACGGAGAGGACATTTCCGGGAATTTACCATGACGGTAAAGCAGGCAGTTTTTATAGAAGGAATTGCACTTTTATATCTGTTCCTTTTACAGGAAGGGCAGAACTATTCGAGACCGGTATTGCTTCTGATGCCGGTATGCTACAGCGTTGTGGCATATGCAGTCCGGGAGCTCTGGAAATGGCACCTACAGAAGAAAAAGACGAGCGACGAGGGAAAAAGCGCCCTTCTGATTGCAGCGAGTGAAGATGTCGTCGAGCGCGTCGTCAAAACAATTAAAGAAAATAACTATGCACAATATATAGTTGCAGGTGTTTCTCTCATCGGAGGTGGAAAATATTCCGTCGGAGAGAAAATAGATGGAGTTCCGGTCGTGGCAGAGGAAGCGGGTATTCCGCACTATGTCTGTCAGGACTGGATCGATGAAGTCCTGGTGGTCACCTCAGACGAGGTGCCGTATCCGGGAAAGCTTTTAAGCCAGCTGATGGAAACCGGCGTGACGGTGCACCTGGGTCTGGCAAAGGTAATGAGTGAGCCGGGGAAAAAACAGTTTGTCGAAAAGATAGGACCGTATACGGTGCTGACAACCAGCATCAACTATGCGTCCTCCTTCCAGCTTTTCTTAAAGCGCGCAATGGATATCATGGGCGGTCTGGTCGGCTGCACAATTACAGTACTATTGCTTCCGTTTGTCGGCACAGCAATCTACCTGGCGTCCCCGGGACCGATCTTCTTCGCCCAGGAGCGTGTTGGTAAAAACGGAAAACGGTTCAAGATGTATAAATTCAGAAGCATGTACATGGATGCCGAGGCACGAAAAGCAGAGCTGATGAAAGATAACCGACTTGGCGATGGAAAGATGTTCAAACTTGATTTCGATCCGCGTGTTATCGGAAACAAGATCCTGCCGGATGGAAGCCACAAGACCGGAATCGGCGATTTCATCCGCCGTACCAGTTTAGATGAATTTCCGCAGTTTTTCAATGTGCTGAAAGGTGATATGTCGATCGTCGGCACGCGCCCGCCGTTGATTTCGGAAACCAATCTTTATGAGCTGCATCATAAAGCCCGGCTGGCGATCAAGCCGGGGATTACCGGGATGTGGCAGGTAAGCGGTCGGAGTGACATTACCGATTTTGAAGAGGTTGTAAGGCTTGACCGAGAGTATATCAGTAACTGGAATATCGGGATGGATATCAAGATACTGGTGAAGACGGTGATGGTGGTTTTGAAGGAGGATGGATCGATGTAATGACCGGTAGAAGAAGAGCCCAGAGACGGATTGGATGTTTGGATAATAAATGTCTACTCAACAAAATCAGTTGAGGTCTGATGGTCTATGGTGGAGTTGAATATGGACAACCAGAGAAAAGCCTGATTTCATGCGGGTTTGCGCGGCTTGACCTTTTCACCTCAACTTGTTTCTGCTTGTCATGGTGCGTTAGGGCTAGCGTGTTTTCAGGGGTTAATGGCTTCTGGTTGCGCTCTATACTTAACCCACCACAGCGAAAGCTGATAGAGCAGAAAACAAAATAAGGAGGTATGAGGACAAGCCTGCGTATAGATTGTTGCTGCAATCTGTATACAGGCTTGTTGTTGTGCTATGAAGTAGGAAAGGTGAATAGTGAAAGACGAGCATGACAATTTAAGGAAAAGAACTGCTGGGATTGTGTATAAGCCTAGGACAAGAATAGAAACTATGGAATGACGGTTGGAGAGAAGTAATGGAAGAAAAAATCAGACTTGCGGTTTTCGGACAGAAACGTCTTTCGCGTGAAGGCGGGATAGAGATTGTTGTAAAAGAGTTATGCACCCGAATGGCACAGAATGGTTGTGATGTGACTTGCTACAATAGAGCAGGCCATCATGTAAGCGGTGCAGAGTATGACAAAACAATTGAATATGATGGTATCCGTCAAAAGGTTGTTCCGACCATTGAGAAGAAGGGACTTGCAGCGGTAAGCTCTTCCTTTTTTGCAGCACTTTGTAGTGCATTTGGAAGATACGATGTGGTGCATATCCATGCAGAAGGCCCTGCCTTTTTCTGTTGGATACCAAAACTTTTTGGCAAGCGTGTAATCAGCACTATTCACGGTTTGGACTGGGCCCGCGAAAAATGGAAATTTGGCGTTGGATCAAAATTTATCCGGCAGGGTGAAAAAAATGCCGTGAAATATGCAGATGAAATCATTGTTCTAAGCAAAGGCGTGCAAAAGTATTTCATGGAGACCTACGGAAGGAAGACACATTTTATCCCTAATGGTGTCAATCGGCCAGAGGTTCTGGAGGCAAAGCTGATCACGGATCATTTTGGACTGGAAAAGGATTCCTACATACTGTTCCTCGGTCGTCTGGTGCCGGAGAAGGGCATTCGATATCTGGTTGAGGCCTTCAAGAATGTCAAGACAGATAAAAAAATGGTCATTGCAGGCGGCTCCAGTGATACGGATTCCTTTATGGAGGAATTGAAAGAACTGGCGAAGGGTGATGATCGGATTCTCTTTACCGGGTTTGTACAGGGAGCAATGCTGGATGAACTATACAGCAATGCTTACATTTACACGCTGCCGTCCGATCTGGAAGGAATGCCATTAAGTCTGCTGGAGGCAATGAGCTACGGCAATTGCTGTCTGGTATCCGATATTCCAGAATGCGCAGAGGTTGTAGAAGATAAGGCATTGATTTTCAAAAAGTCAGATGTAGAGGACTTGCGAGAAAAACTGCAAGAGGCCTGTGACCATCCAGAAATGGTTATTAAAATGAAGAATCAGGCAGCTGACTTTATCTGCGAGAAATACAACTGGGATGAAGTTGTAAAGGAAACGATAAAACTGTACAGGAGAAAATAATAGATGAGAGTATTGATAATAAATAATCTCCTCTAACCGAACGCAGGTAGTGAGAGGTACATAGTGAAAATGCCGGAAAAATGACGTATTTACGGCGCTTTTCGAGAGATGAGTAGAGCTGCGAGAGCAGTTTTTATCTCGCCACCTGGGTTTGGTAACAGCAGATGATTTTATCATAAGAACTTTCAGTATCACTACCTGCGTTTGTATGGAGCACTCTGGTTTATGAACAATACATTGGAAGTGCTTCATCTGAACAGAGGTAGTGACACTTAAAATATAGGCTTCAAAAAATAAGGAGACAAATGCAATGAGTATAGTTAATTTAGAGAATAAAACAGTTCTAGTCACAGGTGCAGCTGGCTTTATAGGTTCCAACCTTGTGAAGCGAATTTATCAGGAGGCTCCTTCTGCTACGGTCATCGGCATCGATAACATGAATGCCTACTACGATGTGGCACTGAAAGAGTTCCGTCTGAATGAGCTGGCCAAGTATCCCACATTTACTTTTATCAAAGGCAACATCGCTGACAAGGCACTGATCATGGAGCTTTTCGAGAAGTACAAGCCGTCTGTGGTCGTTAACCTTGCGGCACAGGCTGGTGTGCGTTACTCCATCACCAACCCGGATGCTTATGTGGAATCTAACTTGGTCGGCTTTTTCAATATCCTTGAAGCCTGCCGTCATTGCGAGAGCCTGGAACATTTGGTTTATGCTTCTTCTTCCTCCGTCTACGGTTCCAACAAGAAGGTTCCGTACAGCACGGAGGATAAGGTTGACAACCCAGTTTCCCTTTATGCAGCCACAAAGAAATCTAATGAGTTGATGGCACACGCATACTCCAAGCTCTACAACATTCCTTCCACTGGTCTGCGCTTCTTTACTGTGTACGGTCCTGCTGGCCGTCCTGACATGGCCTACTTTGGCTTCACCAACAAGCTGGTGAAGGGTGAAACCATTAAAATCTTCAACTTCGGCAACTGCAAGCGTGACTTTACCTATGTAGACGATATTGTCGAGGGCATTGTCCGTGTGATGAAGAAGGCACCGGACAAAAAGAATGGCGAGGATGGTCTGCCGATTCCGCCGTATGCAGTTTACAATATCGGCAATCAGAATCCGGAGAATCTGCTGGACTTCGTGCAGATTCTGAGTGAGGAATTAGTAAGAGCGAAGGTGCTTCCGGAAGATTATGACTTTGAGGCACACAAAGAGCTTGTCCCGATGCAGCCTGGTGATGTGCCTGTGACCTATGCAGATACCAGCGCACTGGAGCGCGACTTTGGATACAAGCCGAGCACAAGTCTGCGTGAAGGCTGAGGAACTTCGCTGAGTGGTACGCTGAGTTTTATAAATAAAAAATAGATTTGTTTATATTTGACTGATTACAAGATAATGGGAGATAAACATTATGAGAGAATTTAAAGAACTGAAAATCGCCGTTGCTGGAACTGGTTACGTCGGATTGTCTATTGCAACTTTGCTTTCCCAGCATCATCAAGTGACAGCTGTAGATATTATTCCTGAAAAAGTTGATCTGATTAATAACAAAAAACCTCCTATTCAGGATGACTATATTGAAAAATATCTTGCAGAAAAAGATTTAAACTTGACGGCAACATTAGATGCAAAGGAAGCATACTCTGATGCTGATTTTGTAGTTATCGCTGCACCGACAAACTATGATAGCAAGAAGAATTTCTTTGACACCAGTGCAGTTGAAGCTGTGATTAAGCTGGTCATCGAGTACAATCCGGAAGCTATCATGGTTATCAAGAGCACCATCCCGGTTGGCTATACAGCAAGTGTTCGTGAGAAGTTCCACTGCGATAATATCATCTTCAGCCCAGAGTTCCTGCGTGAGAGCAAGGCTCTGTACGATAATCTTTATCCTTCTCGTATCATCGTCGGCACCGATGTAGAAAATGCACGATTGGTAAAGGCTGCACACATTTTTGCAGAACTTCTGCAGGAAGGTGCTATTAAAGAGAATATCGATACTCTGTTCATGGGCTTCACTGAGGCTGAGGCTGTTAAACTGTTCGCTAACACTTATTTGGCACTGCGTGTCAGCTACTTCAATGAACTGGATACTTACGCCGAGATGAAGGGGCTGAATACCCAGCAGATCATCAATGGTGTCTGCCTTGATCCTCGTATCGGCACTCATTATAACAATCCCAGCTTTGGTTACGGTGGATACTGTCTGCCGAAGGACACCAAGCAACTGCTTGCCAACTATGCTGATGTGCCGGAGAACCTGATTGAGGCTATCGTTGAAAGTAATAGAACGAGAAAAGACTTCATTGCTGACCGTGTTCTGGAGATTGCAGGTGCTTATGAAGCAAATGACAGCTGGGATGAGAGCAAAGAAAAAGAAGTTGTTGTCGGCGTTTACCGTCTGACAATGAAGAGTAACAGCGATAACTTCCGCCAGAGTTCCATTCAGGGTGTCATGAAGCGCATCAAGGCAAAAGGCGCAACTGTCATCATTTACGAGCCGACGTTGAAAGACGGTGAAAAGTTTTTCGGCAGCGTTGTGGTCAATGATTTGGATGAGTTTAAGAAGCAGAGTCAGGCCATTATCGCAAACCGTTATGACAAGTGCCTTGATGATGTAAAAGAAAAGGTTTACACGAGAGATATTTTCCAGAGAGATTAAGCGGATACGAGGGAGGATACAGAATGAAAGGCATTATTTTAGCAGGTGGATCGGGCACTCGTCTGTATCCATTAACGAAAGTTACGAGCAAACAGCTCTTACCTATTTTTGATAAACCGATGATTTATTATCCGATGTCCGTTCTGATGAACGCTGGCATCCGTGATATTTTGATTATTTCCACACCGCAGGATACACCTCGTTTCGAGAACCTGCTGGGTGATGGACACCAGTTTGGTGTGAATTTGACCTATGCAGTTCAGCCATCACCAGATGGACTGGCACAGGCCTTTATTATTGGTGCTGATTTCATCGGCAATGACTCTGTGGCTATGGTGTTGGGCGATAACATCTTTGCTGGCCATGGATTAAAGAAAAGATTGACTGCCGCAGTGGAAAACGCCGAGAGTGGCAAGGGTGCAACCGTGTTTGGCTACTATGTGGACGACCCAGAGCGTTTTGGAATTGTTGAGTTTGACAAGAACGGTAAGGCTATTTCTATCGAGGAGAAGCCGGAGCATCCGAAGAGCAACTACTGTGTAACTGGCCTGTACTTCTATGATAACCGTGTGGTCGAGTTTGCAAAGAACCTGAAGCCTTCTGCACGTGGTGAACTGGAAATCACTGACCTGAACCGTATTTATCTGGAAGATGGTTCTCTGAATGTGGAACTGCTGGGACAGGGGTTTACCTGGCTGGACACTGGTACACACGAGAGCCTTGTTGATGCCACTAATTTCGTGAAGACTGTAGAGCAGCATCAGCACCGTAAGATTGCTTGCCTGGAAGAAATTGCATACCTGAATGGCTGGATCAGCAAGGATGAACTGATGGAAGTCTATGAGGTTATGAAGAAGAACCAGTACGGTCAGTATTTGAAAGATGTCATGGACGGCAAGTATCAGGAGCACCTGTATTAATTAGGGAAAGTGTAGAGGAGAATAGATCATGAATATTATTGTTACCGGCGGCGCTGGTTTTATTGGTAGTAACTTTGTGTTCCATATGCTGAAGAAGTATCCGGATTATCGGATCATCTGTCTTGACAATCTGACTTATGCAGGTAATCTGTCCACGCTGACACCGGTTATGGATAACCCGAATTTCCGATTTGTGAAAGCAGATATTTGCGACCGCGAAGCAGTGGACAAACTGTTTGAAGAAGAGCATCCAGACATCGTAGTTAACTTTGCGGCAGAATCTCATGTTGACCGTTCTATCGAAGATCCTGGCATCTTTCTTCAGACCAATATTATCGGTACCAGTGTGCTGATGGACGCTTGCCGCAAGTATGGTATCCAGCGTTACCATCAGGTATCTACCGATGAAGTTTACGGTGACCTGCCGCTGGATCGCCCTGACCTGTTCTTCACAGAGGAGACTCCGATTCATACCAGCTCTCCTTACAGCAGCTCCAAGGCCGCCGCTGACCTATTGGTTCTGGCTTACCATCGTACATACGGGCTGCCTGTGACCATTTCCCGTTGCTCCAACAACTATGGCCCGTATCACTTCCCGGAGAAGCTGATTCCGCTGATGATCGCTAATGCTTTGGCTGACAAGCCGCTGCCTGTTTACGGCGAGGGTCTGAATGTCCGCGACTGGCTGTATGTTGAAGATCACTGCAAGGCCATTGACCTGATTATCCACAAGGGCCGCGTTGGTGAAGTCTATAACGTTGGCGGCCATAACGAAAAGCAGAACATCGAGATTGTGAAGATCATCTGCAAGGAGCTGGGCAAGCCGGAGAGCCTGATTACCCATGTTGGTGATCGTAAGGGTCATGATATGCGTTACGCCATCGATCCGACTAAAATCCACAACGAGCTGGGCTGGCTGCCGGAGACTAAATTTGAGGATGGCATCAAGAAGACCATCCAGTGGTATCTCGATAACCGTGAGTGGTGGGAGACCATCATAAGCGGTGAGTATCAGAACTACTACGAGAAAATGTACAGCAATCGCTAATAGAGGGAATGAAGATGAATAATATATTAATTACTGGTGGAGCAGGATTCATAGGTTCTGAAATTGTTTGTCAGTTAAATAAGGCAGGAGTAAAAAATATCACTGTACTTGATACATTGACGGAACAGATTCATGGAAAAAATCCACGGAATTCTTATCTTTATAAAAAAATTGATGGGAAATGTAAGTTTGTTAAGGGAAGCGTTACCGAGATTGATACGGTATCGCCGTTGGTAAAAGAAGCTGATTATATCATTCATCTTGCAGCAGAGACTGGAACGGGACAATCAATGTACCAGATTAATCTCTATAACGAGACGAATGTTATGGGTACATCTAATATCTTGCAGGCAATTTCTTCATTAGGTAAAGAATGCCATGTGAAGAAAATTGTTTTGTCATCTTCCAGATCTGTATATGGCGAAGGAAAGTATACATGTACAAATTGTGGCATAGTTTTTCCTGATAGTCGTAAGAAAGAGCAAATGCAGAATGGTGATTTTGGAATGTACTGTCCAGAATGTGGTAAAAAGCTGACATTGGCGAAAACGACAGAGGACAGCACTATAAAACCGGCTTCGTTGTATGCATTTACAAAATATACACAAGAAATGATGCTACGTACTATGTGTCCGGCATTGAATGTTGATTACACCATTTTTCGTTTTCAAAATGTGTATGGTGTTGGACAGTCGTTGAAAAATCCATATACAGGTATTTTGTCCATCTTTAGTTCGTTGATGCTGGAAAATAAGCCTATCAATGTGTTCGAAGATGGCTTAGAGAGCAGAGATTTTGTGAATGTGGTTGATGTGGCTACTGGGGTGATTTCTGCGCTCAACAACGAAAAATCTAATGGTGAAATAATCAATTTAGGCAGTGGCGTAGGAACATCGGTTAAAGAGATAACTCAAATTTTGAAAAGAGCGTATAACAGTGAAAGTCCAATCAACATTACTGGTGATTTCAGACTTGGTGACATTGCACACAATGTTGCAGATATAACAAAAGCAGAAAACTTGCTTGGATTTAAGCAGTCTGTGAGCTTAGAAGAAGGGTTAACTCAGTTTTGTGATTGGGTAAAGGGACAAGAGCATGATAATTCCGGCTATGAAAAGTCTTTAAAAGAGATGGAGCAGGCAGGAATGTTTGTAAGAAAGTGAGAAAAGATGGGACAGATTAAAGTTGAGAAAAATGTAGGCGACATCGAAGGACTTTGCGTTATTGAACCCGCTGTTCATGGTGATGACCGTGGTTATTTCGTGGAAACTTACAACGAAAAAGATATGAAGGAGGCTGGCATTGATATTCACTTCGTGCAGGACAATCAGTCTATGTCCACAAAGGGTGTGCTGCGCGGTCTGCATTTCCAGAAGCAGTATCCGCAGTGCAAACTGGTGCGCGCTGTACGTGGCATTGTGTTTGATGTCGCTGTTGATCTCAGAAGCAATTCCGAGACCTATGGCAAGTGGTATGGCGTGACCCTGTCTGCTGAGAATAAGAAGCAGTTCCTCATCCCGGAGGGCTTTGCACATGGTTTCCTGGTTCTGAGCGATGAAGCAGAGTTTTGCTATAAGGTCAATGATTTTTACCACCCGAACGATGAGGGAGGAATGGCTTGGAATGATCCTGAGATCGGCATTGAGTGGCCAGAGTTGAAGGGCGAATATAAGGGAAATGCAAGCGCAGAGGGCTATACGCTGGAAGATGGTACCGCGCTGAACCTGAGTGACAAGGACCAGAAGTGGTTGGGACTGAAAGATACTTTTAAATTTTAAGGGGATAAACGGTTATGAAAATACTTGTTACAGGGGCAAATGGTTATTTGGGTCAAGGTATAGTAAAAAGCATATTAGAGTTAGGTCATGATGTAGTTGCAGCAGACTTTTCTGTTCAGAACGTCGATAATCGAGCAAAAACGATCGCATGCAATTTGTTCAATGTTGAGAATCCGTATCAGTTCTTCGGAGAACCAGATGTGCTTCTGCACTTGGCGTGGAGAGATGGGTTTGTACACTATTCGGACGCACACATCGATGATTTGCCTAAACATTACAAATTTATCAAAGAAATGGCAGGTAGCGGTGTAAAACAGATTGCAGTGATGGGAAGTATGCATGAAATAGGCTTTTATGAGGGGAGCATTAATGAGAATACCCCATGCCATCCGACAACGCCATATGGAATTGGTAAAAATGCTCTAAGGGATTTAACTCAAATGGTATGTAAACAGAATAATACTGTATTCCAATGGCTTAGAGGGTACTACATAGTTGGAAATAGCAAATTTGGAAATTCCATTTTTTCAAAAATCACTGCAGCTGCAGAGGAAGGAAAAGAAGAGTTTCCATTTACACTTGGGCAGAATCAGTATGATTTCCTAGATTATCCGGATTTCTGTGATCAGATTGCAGCCGTTGTTGGTCAGAAAAATGAACAGGGAATTATTAATATTTGTTCTGGAAGACCTGAGAAATTAGCAGATAGAGTTGAACGTTTTATTAAAGAGAATAAATATGATATCAAGCTTCAGTATGGTGCATTTCCAGATCGTCCATATGACTCAAAGGCTATATGGGGGAACGATACGAAGATAAGAAAAATATTAGGGAAAAAATAATGATAGTGAGGGATAATAATGAGGATTCTATTGGTAAACTACAGATATTTTATTTCGGGTGGACCGGAAAAATATATGTTCAACATTAAGAAGATGTTGGAAGATAATGGTCATGAAGTGATTCCGTTCTCCATTCATTCTAACAAAAATGTTGAAACAGAGTACTCAAAATATTTTGTGGAGCCAATTGGAAGCCGCGATGCAACATATTTTGAGGAATGCAGAAAGACCCCAAAGGTCATTTGGCAAATGCTGACTCGCAGTATTTATTCCACTGAGGTTGAGAAGGCTATTAAGAAAGAAATCAAAGATATAAAGCCGGATTTGGTATATATCATCCATTTTGTAAATAAACTTTCGCCGAGTGTAATTTGCGGTGCAAAGAAGATGGGAATTCCTGTAGTGCTGCGACTGTCAGACTATTTTTTACTGTGCCCGAGATTTGATTTCATGTACAACAAGAAACCATGCGAAGAGTGCCTTACGAAGGGATATAGGACCTGCATAAAGAAAAGATGTGTAAAGGGGTCGCTGTTTGCATCGGTCGTTCGAGTTTTTTCTATGAAAGTACATAAGGCGATGAATGTATATAAAGGTGTGGATGCATTTATTACGCCGTCTGAGTTTTTAAAGAAGAAGCTGATTGAGAATGGTTTCGATGAAAATAAAATCACCTGTATTCCGACATTTACTGCAAGCAAATCAGAAGTCGGCAAACCACAGGTTGGAACATATGGTCTGTATTTTGGACGTGTGACAGAGGAAAAAGGTGTTGACACTGTCGTCAAAGCATATGAGATGATGCCGGATCGCCATGTGAAAATAATGGGCGATGATACAACAGACGAGGCAAAAAGGTTAAAGGCATATATCAAAGAGAAGAAAATCAAAAATGTTGAGTTCTTGGGCTTTAAAGCCGGAGAGGAATTGGAAGAGATCATCAAAGGTGCACGGTTCACACTGATTCCGTCTATTTGGTATGACAACCTTCCAAATACTGCATTGGAGTCTTTTCAGTATTCAAAGCCAGTTATTGCAAGTAACATCGGAAGCTTACCAGAACTTGTTTTGGATGGCGTTAATGGTTATCTGTTTAAGCCTGCCGATGCTCGGAAACTATGCGAAAAGGTTGCTTTGCTGGATGACGATATTTTGGTAGAGAAAATGGGAGCTGAGAGTAGAAATCGGCTTGAAAACCGATTTGCGCCGCAGGCTCATTATAATACATTGATGAAAGTATTTAGTCGTGTGAAAAAATAATTGAGAGTAAACAATAGGAGAGTTAATCATGTCCGAAGAAAAGAAGTTAAATGGCACTGTCATCGTTACATACCGCTGCAACGCTCGTTGCTCCATGTGCAACCGATATAAAGCACCTTCCAAGCCGGAAGAGGAAATCAGCATCGAGACCATCAAGAAGCTACCGAAGATGTACTTTACAAATATCACCGGCGGTGAGCCGTTCATCCGTACAGACCTGAAGGATATCGTGCGTGAACTGTACAAGAAGTCTGACCGTATCGTTATTTCCACAAACGGTTTCTTCACGGACCGTATCGTTGACCTGTGCAAAGAGTTCCCGCAGATCGGTATTCGTATTTCTATCGAGGGTCTGGAGCAGACCAACAACGAGATCCGTGGTCTGCAGAACGGCTACCAGCGTGGGTATGGCACGCTGAAGAAGCTGTGTGAGATGGGCATGAAGGATGTCGGCTTCGGCATGACTGTTCAGGACAAGAACGCTCCTGATCTGGTTCCGCTGTACAAGATCTCCAACGAGATGGGCATGGAGTTCGCAACAGCATCTCTACACAACAGCTTCTACTTCGTTGAAGCAAAGAACATCATCCACGACCGTCCGATGGTCGCAAAGAACTTCGAGAATCTGGTCAATGAACTGCTCCGTAGCAATAGCCCGAAGAAGTGGTTCCGTGCTTACTTCAACCACGGCCTGATCAACTACATCTACGGCCAGAAGCGTCTGCTGCCTTGCGACATGAGTTTTGATACCTTCTTCATCGACCCGTATGGCGATGTTATGCCTTGCAATGGTACCAAGGATAAGGAAGTCATGGGTAACCTGAACAATCAGACTTGGGATGAGCTGTGGAATAGCCCAGAAGCAGAGAAGGTTCGTGCAAAAGTTCGTTGCTGCGACCGTGACTGCTGGATGATCGGTTCTGTTTCTCCGGCAATGCACAAGTACATCTGGAAGCCCGCTACTTGGGTTCTGGTTCATAAGTTCAAGGCTCTCTTCACCAAGCATCCGTACAGCATGTATGAACTGAAGATTTGCCGTGATTACCGTGATGGCAAAGTTACCAAAGAGGAGTTGGATAAGTGCAGCACTTGCGATATGAACTGTGTGATCAACAACGGTCTGAGTGAAGCATCCAAAGAGCAGCTGAAGCATAAGACCGGTGAGGAAATCGTGGATGCTGATATCGCACAGCAGATGAAGGAGTAACAAAATGAATATAATTGAACTGGTGAAAAAGCCAAGATTGATTATTTATAAAATAGGAATTAAAGGCTGGATTAAAGGCTTTGATGACGAAACATATTTGAAATTAATGTATTGGGCCAAGATGGGAAAAAGGCTGGATTTAAACAATCCAGTTACATTTAATGAGAAATTGCAGTGGCTAAAACTTCACAATCAGAATCCAGAATACAGTAAAATGGTGGATAAGTACGAGGCTAAAAAATGGGCATCTGAAAGAATTGGAGACGAATATATTATTCCTACATTGGGAGTATGGAACTCTTTTGATGAGATTGACTTTAATCAATTACCGAATCAGTTTGTCTTAAAATGCACTCATGACAGCGGAGGTCTTGTTATTTGTAAGGACAAGAGCCATTTCGATAAGGCGAAGGCAAAGAAAAAGATAGAAGCTTCGTTAAAAAGAAATTATTTCGTAGTAGGAAGAGAATATCCATATAAAGCAGTTAAGCCAAGAATAATTGCAGAACAGTATATGGAAGATACTACAACAAAAGAGTTGCGAGATTATAAAATATTTACGTTTAATGGCATAGCAAAAGCTCTGTTTATTTCCTCGAATCGTCAATCTGGTAAGACGACTGCCGATTATTTTGATATTAATTTTAAACCGCTTGATTTTACATGGGGATATCCGCATTCAAAAGTCTTGCCATCCAAACCAAAGAGCTTTGATCAAATGGTGAAAGCAGCAGAATGCTTGGCTAAAAACACTGTGGAGTTGCGTGTGGATTTTTATGAAGTAAATGGTAAAGCATATTTCGGAGAAATGACATTCTTTGATGGAAGTGGATTTGATGAGTTCCATCCGGAAGAGTGGGATAAGAAGTTTGGCGACATGATTAAGCTCCCTGAACAAGTGTAGGTATGCAGTAATTCATAATGGTTGGACTCTGTAGTGCCATAAAACCGATAGACTCTTTGAGAAATAATTCATTGGTGAAGTAGTTATATCGATATAAGACAAATGATGGAGCAAGTTCTGCCAGAAATACAGAGCAAAACGCTTGTGAATTGGCCAATGCCTCCGGAAGGCTATTATACAAGGAGAGATGGAAATGAGAGTTGCAATTATTGCACATGGATTAAGTGATGGAGGAGCTGAACGTGTAGCTTCTATAACAGCAAATTATTTTGTATCAATTGGACACGAGGTGCTTTATATTGCGGTTTATTCTCCTGAACGTGAGTATCACCTTGACAGTCGTGTAAAGTATTACTACGCCGACTATAAAAAGAAGAATAAGATGATGCGCTTTATTTCTCGATCAGAACAGGTGGCACGGCAGATAAAAAGATTTGATAGTGACATTGCAGTATCATTTTTGATTAATGAAACATTTTATGCGTCAGTTTTAAAGGTTGCTCCGATTGTTTATTCATTGAGGATTGATCCGGCAGAGGTTATGCGCAAGAAATCAAATGCATTTTTTTGTAAATATTGCTATAAGCGCTCGCCTGCAGTAATCTTCCAGACAAAGGATGCCAGAGATTACTTTTCTGATAAAATCCGAGAAAATGGAGTAGTGATTGGCAATCCGTTAACCAATGACTTGCCGTATTGGAATGTTGAAAATCATGAGAAGACGGTTATTACGGCTTGTCGATTAACCGAGCAAAAGAACCTGAAAATGCTTATTAATGGTTTTGCTCTGTTTCATAAAGTGCATCCTGAGTATCGGCTAAAAATATACGGCAAGGGCCCTGAACTTGAGAGAATGCAAAAACTGTGTTTAGAACTTCAAATTGAGGCAGTGGTAGAGTTTCCTGGCTATTCAAAAAACATCCATCAAGTTATGTCAAAGTCAGGTATTTTCGCTTTGACCAGCGATTTTGAGGGGCTTTCTAATTCTATGTTGGAAGCGTTGGCGATTGGTCTTCCTACCGTATGTACGGATTGCCCTCCGGTGGTGCGGCGGAATACATTCGTGATGGAGAGAATGGAATGTTGATTCCAGTTGGTGATGTAAATGCTTTTTTCCATAAACTCTGCATGCTTGCAGATGATCCTGCATTATGCATGAGTATGTCGCAGAGCTCTCAAAGAATAAGAGAAACTTTGGACGAAAAAAAAGTAATGGAGCAGTGGAATCGTGTGATACAGAGTGTCATAAAATAACAGGAGGAATAAAGACCATGACTATAAAGAATAAAGTTAAAAATGCTATTCTTGATATTGATATGTGCCCACTGTTATGGGGACATTATAATAAGACCGGCGAGGAAATCGTGGATACTGATATCGCACAGCAGATGGAGACAAAGTAATGAATATTCTATATATAGCTTATTCATGTAACCCTTTTGCTGGAAGTGAAGATAAAATCGGTTGGTGCGTTCCTTATGAAAGTTCAAAAACAAATAAAGTTTATGTGATCACAAAAGAAGAGCAACGTGAACCGGTCGAAAAATATTTGCAGAGTCACCCACTTGAAAATATAAAGTTTTATTATGTTGACATTCCGGGTTTTTACAAGAAAATCTTCAAGGGATTCATGTATTCTGGAAGACTTAATGTGTGGAATAGACGGGTACTTCCTCTTGCAAAGAAAATCTGTGCGGATCAGAAAATTGACGTTATTCATCAGATCACGCCGATTGAGTTCCGTGCAATTGGAGACTATGGAAAGATAACAAATATTAAATTCGTCTGTGGGCCACTTGGCGGAGGAGAGTCTTTGCCTAATGGGTTAAAAGATTATGCAAAGGGACATGAAATCATTGAAGTCGTTCGCTCAGGGATAAATCGCTGGTATCGTTTTAAGCTGAGAATCACTGGAAAACTAAATCGCTGCGACTATATTATGTTTGCAAATAAAGAGACTCAAGAATTCCTCGTGGGGGGGGGCAGAACTGCAATGTAAGTAACGAACCAGTGACTGAGGTTGCGGTAGATATAAATGATATTAAAGATACTTGCAATGAAAAGGGTAGAAATGAAGACTGCGTTTTTCTGGTTGCTGGAAGAATGATATATCGAAAGGGATTAGACTTCCTTTTTGATGCTTTGATTAGAATTCCGCAGGAAACTAGATATCAGGTTCGAGTTGTAGGCGATGGCGCAGAGCTTGAGCATCTGCGTAAACGCTGTAAGGATGACCTGAACTTGTCTGAGCATGTGCACTGCATGGGTTCCATTCCCTATATGGAAATGGAAAAGGAATATGCAGGTGCGAATGTGTTTATTATGCCGAGCATTCGAGAGACGACAGGCACGGTCTTATTGGAGGCAATGTCAAAAGGTATTCCAGTTATCACCATTAATAAGTTTGGCGGAGCAACTCTTTTTAATAAAGACACGGGTTGGCTTTATGAAGGAAATACGAAGGAAGATTACGTTGAGAATTTAAAAAAAGCTATTCTTGAATGTATTGCTAATCCTGATGAAGTAACAAGACGTGGAAAAAATGCGCGAAAGAAAGCAGAAAAGTATACTTGGCAGGAAAAAAACGAGAAGTATCAGGCAATATATGAGGAACTGCTGAAAAAGTAAGATGTGCAACATAGAGGGGAGGTTAAAGGGGTTGGAGTATGCATAAAATATATGGTAAAAGTACTTTTTGAGAAAATACTATGTTAAAATTAATACAAGATGAATAACGATTGGTTCAGTGAAGAAACACATTCCAATCAATTAGATGTGCAGCCTTAGTTGGCGAGCAAGAAAGGAATCTGATGGAATTAAGAGTAAAGAAGAGCACGCCCTTTCAATATCTTCTGATATACATAATGCTATTGTGCAACTCTTCAAATTTTTATGCATATAAAGTTGATGGCAATATTGTGACACAATACATTCTCATAGCCACCATGGTTGTTTTTCTGTTGCTGAAAAAAAGTATGTTGTCAAAACAAGCGTTAACGTGTGTTTTCGTTCTTCTTGGCTTTACTATTTTTGTGCGGTTGCTTCAAGGTGGAATTGGATTGGCTTTTTGGAACGAGATGGCAATTAAAATTCTGTGTGTTGCAGTTGCTATTTCAATTGATAATGAGAGATTTCTTGATAGATTTGTGAAGACAGTTGTTGTATTTGCTGTGATAAGTATGTTCTTTTGGGGCTTACAATTAGCGGGAATTAATTTGGCGAAAATGATTTTCACTCGATTTGTTACAAGAAACAACAGTATAACATATGATTATGAAGGATACAGAACTGTAACGAATTTACCTGGATATGGGCAATTGATTTATAGTTATTTAGAGGTTTATCGGCATCGAAATATTGGCATTTTTTCTGAACCAGGTGTTTACCAAATGGTTATAAATGCTGCGATATGTATTTTGCTGTTTTTTTCGCAATATATTGAAATCAAACCGCAAAGACGGAAAGCATATTTCTTCATCTTAAGCATTTGCCTTATTACGACACAATCGACATCCGGATATTTAGGATATCTTGCAATTCTTATGGCTGTGCTTATTAAAAGAAGAGCTAGTGATCAGGAAATTATTGAAGTTAATTGGAAAGGTTATGTGATTTCAGCCGTTGGAATTGGAGCTATTGTTCTTTCGGTAGATTACTTTACACGAGGAACTAATAGCTTGATATATGTGTCAATTCTTTCAAAGCTGTTTACAAATAATAATCAATTCAGTTTAGTTGCAGAGAACAGTACAGGTCAGTACCGGGTTGCCAGCTTGACGATGGCACTTCTGGCGATGGTAAAGTGTCCATTGGGAATGGGAGTAGAAAAGTGGAATTCCTTTTATAAATTGAATGAATTAGCAGGTGCTGGAGGTTGGCCGTTTAAATTCGGAGCGATTATGGGTGTTGTCCCTTTGGCTTATCTTATGTACTGGATTTTTGCACCGCTGAAAAAGCTTAAAGGTGATACGGTGTTAATTGCTTTGCTTGTGTTTCTATATTTTAATACTGCAACAGCGCAATCAAGTGCAGTTTATCCAGCACTGATTCTTATTCCAATGTATCTCAGGACAAGTAGGGAATATTGCTTAAAATAAATCGCCGTGAGTGTGTAGAAAGTGAGCAACGATGAAAAAAAAGAGTTTAATTAAAAGAATATATGGAAAAATAGATAGAATGGGGTTTTTAAATTGGATGTCTGATGAGCAATATTTAAAAATTGCATTTTATAGTGCTTTTGGAAATAGATTGAATTTGAAAAATCCATTGACATTTAATGAGAAGCTTCAATGGATCAAGCTATATGATCGAAAACCTGAATATACCACCTTGGTTGACAAGAAGAACGTAAAAGATTATGTTGCTGCAATGATCGGCAAAGAGTACATTATCCCTACATTGGGTTCTTGGAAATACTTTGAGGATATTGATTTTGAAAAGCTTCCCAATCAGTTTGTGCTGAAATGTACACATGATAGCGGAGGAATCTATATTTGTAGGGATAAGAAGACGTTCGATAAGAACAAAGCTAAAGATGTGCTTAATAAATCATTGAGCACTAATTACTATTATCAAGGCAGAGAATGGCCGTATAGGGATGTAGAACATTTGATTCTTGCCGAAAAATATCTAGCTGATAATTTGCAGGATTATAAATTCTTCTGCTTTAATAGTGTACCGAGAATGATTTTGGTGTGCAGTGAAAGATATTCTGATGGAGGCCTTAAAGAAGACTTCTTTGATGAAAATTGGAATCATTTGGACGTTGAAAGAGCAACACACCCCAATTCGGATTTAAAAATATTGCCTCCGCATCATTTGGAAGAAATGAAGAAGCTTGCTTCTAAGTTGAGTAAAAACACTTATTTTTCCAGAATTGATTTCTATGAGGTTGAGGATAAAATTTATTTTGGGGAAATAACCTTTTTTCCATCCAGTGGTCTTGTGGGATTTCAGCCAGACGAATGGGATCGAAAACTGGGAGATTGGCTACAACTTCCGATTAGAGGTGAATGACGAATGAAAATTATTATTGGTGCAGATATTAAGGTTTCAGAAGAAAACAAAGATAAATTCGAAAGTGGTAAATGTGAAAGCCTTGTTGGAGAAAAATTAGCATCCATTTTAAAAGAGGCAGATTTCAGGATTTTTAATCTTGAAACAGCAGTTGGCTCTAAAGGCGGTAAGATAAAAAAAGCGGGGCCTCATTTATTAATGTCCGAAGCTGCTTTTGCAGGTGTAAATGCATTGAATCCAACGGTACTATCAATCTCTAATAATCATGTAATGGATTATGGTTATGAGGGATTAAGAGAAACAATTAGAATCATTAAGGATAACAATATATTATATGTTGGTGCAGGAGAAAATATCCATGACGCTAAGTGTGGGTTGATTTTAGAACAGAATGGTATAAGGGTGGCTATTTATTCTTGCGCAGAACATGAGTTTTCTATTGCAAGTGATAAAACTGCAGGATGCAATCCGTATGATCCGCTATATTCTTTTGACGATGTTAAAGCATTGAAAGCGAAATCAGATTATGTGATTGTTTTATATCATGGAAATAAGGAGCTTTACCGATATCCTAGTCCAAATGTACAAAGAGTGTGCAGAAAGTTTGCAGAATCTGGTGCAGATGTTGTTGTGTGCCAACATAGCCATTGTATTGGCGCTTCGGAAAAATATCAAGGTGCAGAGTTGGTTTATGGTCAGGGAAACTTTATAATGTATAGCTCGACTAACGAGTTTTATCAGACTGGCTTGTTGATACAGATAGAATTGTTGCGATCACCAGAATTGGAAAGTTCGGTTAGATATATTCCCATTCATAGAGATGGTACGGTTATTAGCCTTGCGGAAGAAAGTCAGGGCCTTGAAATACTTCAACAGTTTGAAGAAAGAAGCAATCAGATTAAATCAGATGACTTTGTGGCAAGTAATTATCAGGTATTTGCCAAAATGCATATTAGAGAATATCTTGCATGCTGTCTTGGTGGTGTGAGAAATAATTTTTGGTTCAAGGTCTTCAATAAGCTGTCGAAGGGAAAATTGATAGATTCATGTTATAAGGATAGTAAGACATTGATTGGTCTTTTGAATACTATTGAATGTGAGGCACATCGAGAATTATTCATGGCGGCACTGAAGGATAAGATTAATGGTGAGGAATGAACAAGATGAAATATAATTATGTGGTTTTAGGCTCTGCCGCCGATTTTTATCGAGCGTCTTATGCAGATCTGGATAACCGAATCGATTCGAAATATATTTGGAAGAGTATTGATACAGATAGTAAATTGCTTAATTTTCTATATAAGTTACATAAGTCTCGGAAACTGAACAAATTTATCCAACTGCCTTGTCAAAACATATGGAATAGATTGGTTTTCAAAGGTGGTTTCGAAGACGATAAACCTATATGTTTTGTGCTCTTTGGCTCAAGAAAAAAAGAAATTGATTGTGGATTAATAGAGTATTTTAGAAAAAGATACCCTGGTTGTAGAATAGCTTTTTTCTATCAGGATATGGTGAAACGTTCAATGATGCCTAACATTGATGTGGTTAAACAGAAAGCGGATATCGTTCTTTCGTTTGATCAGCTCGATGCAAAAAACTATGGTGTATATTACTATCCCTTGGTTTATTCTCGTATTGAAATACCGAAGAACGAGCATATTAAGCGTTCAGATGTATATTTTGTAGGAAAAGCGAAAGATCGTCTGGATAAAATTATCGCTGCTTATGAAGTGTTCAAAAATGCTGGATTAAAATGTGATTTTCACATTATTGGTGTTGAGAAAGAAAACAGAAAATATGAAGAAGAAATTGTGTATCAGGATCAGATGCCTTATTTGGAAAATCTGCAAAGAATTCAGGCGTGTAAATGTATGCTTGAAATTATGCAGGGAGGTGGTCACGGATATACGCTTAGATATTGCGAAGCAATCATGTATGATAAAGCAATTATTACCGATAATCCAGAGGTGGTAAGAGCTCCATTTTATAATCCAAGTCGGATTCAACAGTTTGTTGATACAGAGGATATTGAAACTGATTTTGTGGAAAACATCTCTGATCGAGTGGATTATGGATTCAAGGAAAAGTTGTCACCAATTCATCTCTTACAATTTATTGATGAAAGACTATAAAATTGGTATAAGCGCTGAAGTGTATTTGGAGTGAATAAAACTTTTGCTTTTAATACAGAAGGCTCTATCATAATTGAAAGTCGATAATAAAATATCAGAAAGCCTGGTATGTTATCTAATTAAAGCAATTTATATAGATTATTAAGT